>DATCPD010000249.1:0-1779 GCA_036564325.1 Solirubrobacteraceae bacterium
GTTCCACCTCGACCTCGTCTGGAGCCTGAACAGCGGCCCGTGATCGTCGACCCTCAACTCCTTCTCCGCCGACTCACAACCGCACCCGCGTGAAAGTCCGCCGATCCGTAACGCTGACGGCGACCGTCGCTCTGGCCCTGGCCCTTGCTTCAGCGGCGCTCGCGGCGGGGGCCCCGCTGGCGCCGGCGCCACCGGTGGCAGTCGCGCTTCACCAGCGGTCCGGGCAGCCCCTGAGCTATTTCCGGCTCGGAGCACATCCCGGACGCTCGGCTCGCGTCGGCACGCTTGAGCTGCGCAACCTCAAAGTGCGGACGATCACCGTGCTGCTCGACCCGCTGGGCGCGGTCACAGCCAGCACGCTCGGATCCGCCTATCAGCTCCGGGGGATCGCCATCCGTGCGCCGGCAGCCTGGACCGAGCTCCCGGTCCGCCGCGTCGTGCTGGGCCCGCGCAGGAGCGCCACCGTGCCGATCTCCGTCGCCCCGCCGTCGAGCGCCGCGCCCGGCGACTATCTGAGCGGGATCGGCGTTCAGGTGCTGATGCCGGTGACCAGCAAGCTTGGGCACGGGAACGTCGGGATCTCCAGCGTCGAGCGGTACGCGATCGGCCTCGAGCTCCGGCTACCCGGACCGCGGAACCCGCTGATCCGGTTCTCCGGAGCCCAGGTTGTTCGCGATCCGTCGGGCCTCAGCTTCTCGCTTTTTGCTCGCAACCTGGGAAATGTCATCCTCCAGAACGTTTCCGGGAGCGCGCTGATCACCAGCGGCCAGAAGGTCGTCGCCCGGGCTTCGATCGGACCTGGGACGTTCGTCACCGGAACCTCGATCGCCTATCCGATTCCTGCGCCGGGCGAGCACCCGGCCGAAGGCACCGTCTATCGCGTGCGAGCGGTGATGCGCTATGCCGGTGGAGTCGCCCGCCTCGACGTCCGCGTGCGCTTCGGCCATCGCCAAGCCTTGCGCCAGGCGGCGTTTGACCGCGGCGCGCCCGCCGTACCCCGCAGCGGACGTTTCCCGGTGGTGCCGGTGATGCTCGGCCTGCTGGCTGGCCTGGGCACGCTCGGGGCGCTGGGCTGGCGGCTGACTCCTCGCCGGCGCGGCGGCATGCTCCGCTCTCCGGAGCGGACGCTCGAGGCTCTCCTCGCCGGGGCGCGTGCGAGCGGGGAGCCGTTGAGCATGATCGTCGTCAGCAGCGAGCTGCCCTCCGGGTCCCGCGTCGACCTCGCCGCCCTGTTGCGCCCGCGTTTGCGCGTCAGTGATCGCCTCTCCCGGATCGACGAGCACCGTTACGTGGTGTTCGCGCCCGACACTGATTCCGACACGGCGGCCGCGATCGCCGCCGACCTGAGGCGGCGGATCGAGCGCTCGGACGACGCCCCGGCGGGTCATTTCGAGGTCCACGTCGAGACCGCCGATTCCGACGCGAACGCCGAAGCGCTGCTGGAACGGATCGGACGCCGCCAGCGAGCCCCGGAGCCGGTCGGTTAGAGGACCTTGAGGCCCTCGGGAGCCAGAGTGCGGCCCCGCTGTTCGCGCGCTCGGCGGAGGTGTGCGGTGACCGTGATCCTGGTTGCGCTCCCGGCGCTCACCCCCGCCGGGGCGAATGCCGCGGTGGCCTTCACCACCGCCCCCAACGTGCCCAACTTCGCCACCGTGACGCTCAACGGGCAGGCCCAGACGCCGAACGCGACGATGGCCAACTGGGGTGTCTTGCAGGCCACGACCCAGTCGGGCTGGAACGTGACTGTGCAGGGCGACACGTCCGCGGGCAAGAGCGCCG
>DATCPD010000255.1:0-9879 GCA_036564325.1 Solirubrobacteraceae bacterium
TCACCGCCGAGGTCGTGGGCTACCTGCGCGAGCTGACCGCGGCTGGAGCGAGGCTGCACGGCGCCGCCGACCCCACCTTCGCCACCGTGCGCGTACTGATCGAGAGCCCGTAGCACGGGACCGTCCCCCCACCCGATCGCAGGACGGCCTGTTACGGCCGGTTTCGCTCGTCCTGGTGTCGATGCGACGCCATGCGCCAGTTCTCCCGGACCTCGCCGTCGGCCACCCAGTTGGGCAGGTCGAGGGCGAGCTGCTGGGAGATCGAGATGGCGTAGGGCTCATAGCTCGCACGGAGTTCATCGAGGCGCTCACGTGAGTCCGGGGTGCCATCCACGTGAAGCCCGCTGCCCTCGAGCTGCTGGCGCATCTCGGCCAGCGTCTCGTCGGTCAGGCGCTCGCGCTCCAGATCCTGGTTGCGCTTCATCCGCCGCGAGCTGAATGCATAGGCCAGATCCGCCAGCGCGTGCCGGCCGATCCGGAAGGTGAGCTCGGAGGCGTCCACGGCCTCCTCCGGCCCGTAGGCGATCGCGTACGCACACGAGTCAACGATCGTGGTCAGCGCCGCCAGCCAGTTCTGGTTGACGTGCTGGGAGCGGAAATAACCCAGGATCGGATAGGACAGATGGGTTTCCATCAGCTCCGCCGTCCACATCTCCCACTCGCGCAGGTAGGCGTCGAGTTCCGGCCACCCACCACGCTGCGCCGAGCGGCCGAGCAGGGCGCTGGCCGTGGGTGGGGAGCCGGCACGGGGATCCAGCCGGGAGACCGCCGCCTCGCGGCGGGAAAAGGCGGTGAACAGAGCGGGCAGGTAGCCGATCGAGATGAACAGGACCGCGTATCCGGTGGCCGCCTCGGCCACCTGGAGGGCTTGACCAAACGCACGAGTGGGAGCCGACGTGGTCGAGGCGCTGAAGAACGCCGCGGCGCTGAAGTAGAGGTCATGGCCGTAACCGGCGGGGTTCGGGCCGCCGAAGTGCGAGGAAACCGCCCATTGCATGCCGGAGAAGCAGAGGATCACTCCGGCGCTGAGCAGCCCGAGGATCGTCAGCAGGCCGAAGGGACCGTAGATCCCGAGCATCGTGTCGGCCGCCGCCTTGGGCAGCCGGCGCCCGACCGCGCGCCAGGGAATCCACAGGCTGCGCAGCAGGCCGCGGACGATTCGGGGGTCGCGCTTGACCCGCCGCGGGAGCAGGAAGACGACGAAGAACTCCGCCAGCAGAATGGCGGTGCCGGCCAGGCAGAGAAGACCTACGACAACGTGCATCGATCAGCAGCGTGTCAGGTGAGAGAGCGTCGTGTCGGCGTGCCACGGCACCCGGGCCACGGCACCGTATCCTCGCCGGCAGATGACCGATACCCGAATCCCTGACGTGCTCTCCCGCGCCCTGGCCGAGGACATCGGCAGCGGCGACGTCACGACGGCGGCGACCGTTCCCGCGTCCGCGCAGGCCCGCGCGCTGATCACCCAGAAGGCGCCGGGCGTGGTGTTCGGGCTTGAGGTGGCCGGGGCGGTGTTCCGTGCCCTGGATCCGGAGATCGACCTCGAGCGACTCGCTGAGGAGGGTGAGTGGCGGGAGCGAGGCGAGGTCCTCAGCCTGGAGGGCTCGGCCCGGGCGATCCTCACCGGTGAGCGCACGGCGCTGAACTTCCTGCAGAGACTCTCAGGCGTGGCGACGCTCACCGCACGGTGCGTTCAGGCGATCGAGGGGACCGGAGCCAGAATCCTCGACACCCGTAAGACGACGCCCGGCCTGCGCGCGCTGGAGAAGGCCGCCGTGGCCGCCGGTGGCGGGACGAACCACCGGGCCGGGCTCTACGACGCGATCCTGATCAAGGAGAACCACGCCGCGCTCGCCGGCGGGGTCGGCCCCGCGGTCAGGCGCGCCGCCGAGTACGCGCCGGGCCTGCCGCTGGAGGTCGAGTGCCGCACACTGGCCGAGGTCGACGAGGCCCTCGGCGCTGGGGCGCCGAGGATCCTGCTCGACAACATGACGGTCGATCAGCTCGGGGCCGCGGTGGCGCATGTCGCCGGACGCGCCGAGCTCGAGGCCAGTGGCGGCCTGACGCTCGACACGCTCAGGGCAGTCGCGAGCACCGGCGTACAATTCATCTCAGTCGGGGCACTCACCCACAGCGCCCCGGCACTCGATCTCTCGCTCATCCTGGAGCCGCTGCCATGAACCTGCCGATGCTCGGTGCCACTGACGGACCGCTTCTGCTCGAGAACATTCCCGCACTCCAGGAGGAGGTTCGCGCGCTGGCCGCGGAGCGCGGCGCGGTGATCCTCGCCCATAACTACCAGCTTCCGGAGATCCAGGACGTCGCTGACTACGTCGGCGACTCGCTCGGGCTCTCCCAGCAGGCGGCCCGCGCGGAAGGCGAGATGATCGTGTTCTGCGGAGTCCACTTCATGGCCGAGACCGCGTCGATTCTGTGCCCGGACAAGCGTGTCCTGATCCCGGACCTCGAGGCCGGCTGCTCGCTGGCGGACTCGATCACGGCCGAGCAGCTGCGCGACTGGAAGGGTCAACACCCCGGTGCCGTCGTGGTCATGTACGTCAACACGACGGCAGAGGTGAAGGCGCAGACGGACTACTGCTGCACGTCGGCCAACGCCGTCGGGGTCGTTCAGCACATCCTCCGCGAGCACGGTGAGGACACCGAGATCCTGTTCGGACCGGACATGTTCCTCGGCGCCTACGTGGAGAAGATGATCGGCCGGTCGATGCACGTGTGGGACGGGGAGTGCCACGTCCATGCCGGGATCCGGCCGGATGACATCACCGCGGTGCGGGCGGCGCATCCCGGGGCGGACTTCCTGATCCATCCAGAATGTGGGTGCTCGACCAGCGTGATGGAGTACGTCGCGGCCGGTGACGTGGAGTCCGAGGGCGTCCACATGCTCTCCACCGGTGGAATGCTCGGCTACGCCCGCGAACACGCGGCCGGCGGCACCGCGATCGTCGCGACCGAGACCGGGATGCTCCATCCGCTGCGGCGGGCCGCACCCGACGTGGAGTTCATCGCCGCCAACGAGGCGGCTCACTGCCGGTTCATGAAGATGATCACCTTGCCGAAGCTCCGTGAATCGCTGCGGGAGAACCAGTTTGAGGTCAAGGTCCCACGGGAGATCGCCGAGCCGGCCCGCGTGCCGATCGAGCGGATGGTGGCGATCTCCTGACGCGTAGGCGTCTGGCGGGGTGTCGCGACCGAACGTCCCAGATGGGGAAGAACCATCGCAATCGCTGAAGTGGCGGATCGCGTGTCAAGCGGCGAATGCGTCAGGCCGGCGCCTCCGCGAGTAGGTCAAGACCGTCTGTGGCTGCCTCGCGAACGACGCGCAGGGTCACACGTTTGCGCTCGAACTCGGCCGGCGTGTAGCAATGGACATCGGCTGGGGCCCCCATCTCCAGCCCATCCCAGAGCGACCCGGCCTGGTAGACCCGCTCGAGCCACGGCATCCCTGCGTAGGCCGACGAGACCAGGATCACGACGAACTCAGGCCCGCGCTCGCGCTGCGGGGGTGCCCCGCGCTCGTCGGCCAGCTGCGCACCTCCGAGCAGCGCCCGCTCGACGCGCCAGCGATCGGCAATCCTCTGGAGGTAGCTCTGCAGCTCTCGCCGGTTCACGGCCGGACCCAGCTCCACGGGTCGATTGTCGCCGCCGAGCGGGCCGGGCGCAAGGGTCAATAGCGCGCGATCGCCGCGGTCATGCGACTCAGGAGGACGAGCCCGCGCTCGTTGCTGGGACCGTCGAGCAGAAATGCGAACGCGATCATGTGCCCGTGCCCGGTGCGGCAGTAACCCGCCAGATTGGTGACGTTGTTGAGCGTGCCCGTCTTGGCGATGCAATGACCCTGGGCGGCGGTGTGGACGCCGATGTTGCGAACCGTGCCGTTGACGCCGACCACGGGGAGCGATTCGGACAGCACGTGTCCGACGGGCGTCCGCCACACGCTCCGCAGCAGCACCAGCACCTCCGCCGGAGACGATCGGTCCTCCCGGGAGAGCCCAGAGCCGTCAAGGATCCGTGGATGCAGACCGTAATCGGCGATCGCGCGACTGATCACCTGGGCCCCCGCGCCGATCGTGCCGTTGCCGCCGAAGCGCACCCCCAGCTGCTTGGTCAGCAGCTCGGCGAACAGGTCATCGGAAGGCACGTTCATCAGCGCCAGCAGTGCCGACAGACGCGGTGAGTTGACCACGGCCAGCCGATGGGCGTGACGCGGGGTCAACGCGGTGGCCGGGGCAGCCCGAGCAGCGACCCTGGCCGCGCGCAGGGTGCGCGTCAGCTGCCGAGCGGCAAAGGCCCCGGGGGACAGCGCTCCGGCGGTGGCCCCGTGATCGTAGGTGAGCGCGCTCAGCTGGCCGCCGAAGTCCGGGATGTCCGCCGCGAGGTCACTCAGCAGCCCGCCACGGGCCGCGTCGAACAGCGACGCATCACCGATCACCCTGCCGGTGACGCGACGGACCCCCAGGCGGGTGAGCTGACCCGCGAGCTGAGCGGCGGTCGGGCCATAGCCGAACTCCCAGATGCTGTTGAAGGTTCCGTCGCCGAACGTCGGATCACCGCCCCCGCGGAGGTACAGGTTGCCGTGCCAGACGCCGCTGGGCCCCAGATGCCCGGTGCCGAGCACGGTCGTGTGCAGCCGCGCGTTGGGCCCCAATCGGCGCAGCAGCGCAACCGTCGTGTACAGCTTCTCGACCGAGGCCGGCGGGCGCTTGACCTCGGCCCTGAGCGAAAACAATGAGGTCCCGCCGGTGAGGTCGTAGACCGAGGCGCCCGATGAGGCCCCGGCGAGCGCGAGCGAACGCGCTAGCGAGCGACGGAAGCGGGTCAGGGCGGCCGGGATGGCGGGACGGGCAGGGGCGGCGTGGTGCCGGGCGGAGCTGGTGCTGCCTGTGCTGCCGGTGCTGCCGGTGCTGCCGGATCGCGAACCGCTGCCCCCGCCGCAACCGGCCAGCGCTAGGGCGAGACCAGCGAGGACACCGACCGGGCGCCCGCGAACACCACAGAACTCCATCGGATGCAGGATGGCGAATCGCGGGGATGGACCCGCTGCGGACGCGCTCTAGTCGAACTGCTCGACCGTGTGCGGGCCCACGACCGCGATCGCCAGGTCATCGTCGATGTCCCGCGCGAGCTCGGTCACGTCCTGGACCGTGACCTCGTCGAGCAGCTCGATCGCCCGGTCGGGGTTCACCGGCTCGCGGTAGACGATCGTCTGCTGGGCGGCGTGGCGGGCCACAGCTCCGGAATTCTCAAAGGCGATCGCGCGGGCACCGGCGGCGTAGGCGCGGGCGCGCTCGACCTCCGATTCGGTGGGGCCGTCCTCGCGCAGCTCGGTGACGATCTCCCGCATCCGGCGGTAGGCCTCGATGGTCTTGCTCGAGTCAAGTCCGGCGGACAGCTGCAGGACCGGCACGTCGGCGTACGCGTGGGGGAACGCGTTCACCGAATAGGCCAGCCCGCGCTGCTCGCGGATCTCGTCGAACAGCCGGGAGCCCATCGATCCACCCAGCAGCGTCGAATAGATCGCCAGCGTGGCGCGCTGCCGGGGGTCGGACACATCTACCTTGGGCCGGTAGGACATCCGCAGGTGCGATTGGTGCGAGTCCCGCTCGCCGACCAGGATCTTGGGGGAGAAGCCCGGGGCTGGGTCGTAGGGCTCGGGCTCGGGCCGGGCCTCGAAGCGGCTGAACAGCGCGTCGAACTCGCCGTCGGGGCCCAGCGAGTCAAGGTTGCCGACGGCGAACGCGCCGCCCCGCGTCGGCGACCAGCGCCGAGAGCGGAACGCGACGATTCCCTCCCGGGTGAACGTGTCCCGGATGTGCTCGGTGCTCCCCAGCACGGGCCGTCCGAGCGGGTGCCCGCCGAACACCGCCTCGTCGATCAGGTGCTCGGCCACCGTGGAGGGCTGGTCGTTGGACCGCGCGATCTCCTGGACGACGACGCCGCGCTCGCGGTCAAGCTCCTCGGCATCGATCCTCGCGCGGCCGACGAAGTCGGTCAGCAGGTCGGCCGCCTCCAGCGCTCGCTGCGCGCGGACGGTGATGTGAAAAGCGACCAGGTCGTGACTCGTGTACGCGTTGAGGACGGCGCCGATGCGCTCGGCTGCCTCGTTGACATCCCGGTATGACGGGAACTTCTCGCCGCCCTTGAACACGAGGTGCTCCAGAAAGTGCGCCATCCCGTTCTCCTCCGCGCGCTCCGTACGGGCGCCTGCATCGAAGGCGACGAGGATCGTCACGGCCCGAGTGCCCTCGACCGCGATCCGGTGCAGGGGCATTCCGTTAGGAAGGGTGGAGGTATTGATTGTCGGCACTCGAAGAACGGTAGCGATAAGGGCCGCAAAGCCCCGAAAACACGGGGCGCCGCAGGCGCCCACTTATCTCTGCCTTAGAAAACCTGCTGCAAATCGCGTTGCAGGAGGGCACCTCTAGGGGCGGACCCGGACGGGTGCCGCTACTCTCCGCGCACCCTATGGCTAGAGAACAAACCACTCAGAAGCGCACCCGTCGGCGCGTTGGCGCCCCGTCGGTCACGCGGCCCACGCAGGTCCCGAACGCGCGTTCGCGGACCGCCGCCACGGTGATCGAGTTCCGCGGCGTGTCCAAGCACTACGCGAGCGGCGACATCGGCCTGGACCAGGCCACTTTCTCGATCGATCGCGAGGAGTTCGTGTTCCTCGTTGGCTCGACCGGATCCGGCAAGTCAACCGTGATGCGGCTGCTGATCAAGGAACTCGATCCGAGCGAAGGTCACGTCCGCGTCGCGGACCACGAGTTGAACGAGATCACCCACAAGCGCGTTCCCTTCTACCGGCGCAACATCGGTGTGGTGTTCCAGGACTTCAAGCTGCTCCCGAACCGCACCGTCTACGACAACGTGGCCTATGCGCTTCAGGTCACCGGCGGCACGCGGCGCGAAATCCGCGCCAAGGTCCCGGACATCCTCCGGCTGACCGGGCTCTCGACGAAGCTGCACAACTACCCGGACCAGCTCTCGGGCGGAGAGCAGCAGCGCGTGTCGATCGCGCGGGCGTTCGTCAACCATCCGCCGCTGCTGCTGGCCGATGAGCCCACCGGAAATCTCGATCCCGAGACCAGCATCGACATCATGCGGCTGCTGTACCGGATCAATCGCACCGGCACGACCGTGCTCGTGGCCACGCACGACCAGGCGATGGTCGACAAGATGCGCCGTCGCGTGCTCGAGCTCTCACGAGGACGGATCGTCCGCGACGAGGCGACCGGTCTGTACGCGCGCGAGGAGTCGACAAGGGAATTTGCCAACCGGATGCGCCAGCCCCCGACCCGTCCGCCGGGGGTCTGAGCAATGCGCATCGGCTTCTTCGTGCGTGAGGCACTGCGCGCGATGCGCCGCAGTGCGGCCCCCAGCTTCGCCGCGCTGGCCACCGTGCTGGTCACGATGGTGATGCTCGGAGTGTTCATCCCGATCGTCCAGGCCACCAACGGGGCGGCCAACAGCGTCCGCAGCCGGGTGCTGGTCGACGTCTACATGAAGACGAGCGCCACGCCGGCCGACGCGACTCGCGTGCGCAAGGAGCTGCTGGCCTTGCCGCACGTCCGGTCCGTTGAGTTCGTCTCCAAGCAGGCGGCCTACGCCCAACAGTCAAAGCAGGATCCGCAGGCCTACCAGCTGCTGTCCTCAAATCCCCTGCCGGACACCTTCCACGTGATTCCGGACAACCCGGCGAACGTCCTGTCGGTGCACAACTCGTTGACCCCCGCCGGCGCGGCCGGCGGCAGCGGCACGATCGATTCGGCGATCCAGAGCGTGTCGAACAAGAAGAACGACACCCGGAAGATCCTCGAGGTCACGAACCTGGTCACGATCACCGCCGCGGCTCTGACCGTGCTCCTGATCATCGCGTCGATCCTGCTGATCGCCAACACGATCCGGTTGTCGCTGTTCTCACGCCGGCGTGAGGTCGAGGTGATGAAGCTCGTCGGCGCGACCGACTGGTTCATCCGCTGGCCGTTCGTGATCGAGGGCACGATCGTGGGCGCCCTCGGAGCGCTGCTGGCGATCGGGGTATTGGGGATCACCAAGGTCGCGTTGCTCGACCCGCTGGCCAACAACTGGACCCTTATCGCCGCACCGCGGACGATCGCCTTCAGCGCGCTGGTCGCGGTGCTGTTGGGTGCTGGGATCATCGTTTCGGCGCTCGGCTCCGGCCTGTCCCTTCGCCGGTTCCTGCGGGTTTAGACGGACGGGGAACAGCCGGGCCGGCGCGCCGGCCCGGCTACTCTCCGTTTCATGTCTCCGCGCTCCTCCCGCTCGCCGTTCGTTGCCGTATACGTCGCGTTGGGGATCGCGCTGTTGTTGCTCGGGATCTGGCTGGGCGGCCATCCGAGCTGGCTGCCCTCGCCACTGCGAAATGCGTTTGTCGACGACGGCAACGGCGGCCTGGCCAACGAGGCGCTCAGCCTGCTCAGCCGCGATTACTACCGGCCGATCAACCGTGGCCAGCTGGTCGACAAGGGACTCGCCGGGGCGGTGGCAAGCCTCAACGATCCGTACTCGCACTACTTCGATCCCACGGACTACCGCTCGTTTCTGAACCAATCCAATCCGCACCTCAGCGGCGTCGGGGTCGATGTCCAGCTCGAGCCGAGGGGCCTGCGGGTGGTCGGTGTGTATGCGGGATCCCCCGCCGCGCGCGCGGGACTCGCGGCCGGCAACCTGATCGTCGGCGTCGGCTCCACGTCGCTGGCCAATCGCTCTGAAAGCTTCGGCAGTGGTTTGATCAAGGGGAAGGCCGGAACCCAGGTCAAGCTGACGATCCTGTCCGGCCGCCGCCGCCGGACTGTCACCATCACGCGCGCGAACATCGTCGTGCCCGTCGCGGCCGGGACCGTCGCCACCGTTCGCGGCTTCAAGGTCGGGATCGTCCGCCTCACCAGCTTCACCGACGGATCCGGTGCCGAGGTGCGCACCCAGGTTGAGCGGGTTCTCCGGCAGGGAGCCCGGGCGCTGATTCTCGACCTGCGTCAGAACGGCGGCGGCCTGCTCGACGAGGCGGTGAACGTGGCCAGCGTGTTCATCCCGGACGGCACGATCGTCTCGACCGTCGGCCGCAGCCAGCCGCGGCAGGTATACGTGGCCAAGGGGGGAGCCATTTCTGGCAAGATCCCGCTCGTCGTGCTGGTCGATCGCGGCACGGCGTCGTCGGCCGAGATCGTCACGGGTGCGCTGAAAGACCGCGGGCGGGCGAAGGTGGTCGGCACCCGCACATACGGCAAGGGTGTCTTCCAGGAGATTCAGTCCCTGTCCAACGGCGGGGCGCTTGACATCGTGACCGGGCAGTGGTTCGAGCCGAGTGGCCACAACGTGGGCGGTCCGGGCGTAAAGGAGGGGGCGGGGATCTCTCCCGACGTCAATGTCGCCCCCCGCCCGCACGCCCCCGGGGATCCGGGGTTGACGGCCGCCGAGCGGACCGTGACCGCCGAGATCCGGTGAGCGCGGCAAGCCGGGCCGCGACCCCGGGAGCGCGGGTTGCGGTACTCGAACGCCGCGGCAAGTTCCTCGTGGCCGAGCCGTTCTTCGGGTCAGGCCCGCGAGTCGTGGTCAGCCGCGATCGGCGCTTCTCGGTCGGGGATCTGGTCGTGATTCGCCCTCCGTCGGGCCAGGACGGCCGTGGCCGCGGCCGCGGTGCGATCGCGCGGCGGCTGGGGCGCCCGGATGTGGCCCGGGATGTGATCGAGGCCCTGATGATCGACCGAGGCCTGCGGCGTGGGTTCGATCCCGCGGTCGAGCACGAGGCGCGTGAGGTCCAGAGTCAGCCGGCGCAGGAATCCGGCCGCCGTGATCTGCGCGACCTTCCGACGTTCACGATCGACCCGGCGAGCGCCC
>DATCPD010000023.1:0-16307 GCA_036564325.1 Solirubrobacteraceae bacterium
CAGCGCTTGAGCTGCTCGAGCTGCTGCCGCAGCCTGCGATGGTCGCGGCCGCGATTGCCATCGCCGCAACCGTGGTTAGCCCCGGCCGACGCCGAGATAACGTTCGTTCTTTGGAGTGATTCACGGGTTCCTCCTCCTTGATTGTCAGGTGCTTGTCGACTTCGGGTGGAGCGCGTCTTGCAAGCCATCGCCGACGAGGTTGAACGCAAGCACGGTGATCAGCAACGCCACCCCCGGGAAGACCATGTACCACCAGGCGCTGTCGAAGATCGAAGTGGCGTCGGCGAGCATCGCTCCCCAGCTCGCCGTGGGCGGCTGTACGCCAGCACCGAGAAACGACAGCGCCGCTTCGAAGAGGATGTTCTGCGGGATGATCAGGGTCGCGTAGACGATGATCGGCGCCACCAGGTTCGGCAGGATCTCCCTGAAGATGATGCGGGCGTTCGAGGCGCCAAGCGAGCGGGAGGCCTCAACGAACTCCTTCTCACGTAGAGAAAGCACCTGACCGCGGACGATGCGCGCCACGTACGTCCAGTTTACGAAGGCGATCACGAAGATCACGACGACCAATCCCGGCTTGAGGAGGCCACCGAGACAGCCCCGGCCGAGGGAGCATGCAGCGGCCAGACCGAGCGCGAGGAGCAGGATCGGGAAGGCCAGGAGTACGTCGATCACACGAGAGATCGCCATGTCCACCCAGCCGCGGAAGTAGCCTGCGACTAGTCCCAAAGTGACGCCGACGGTCATCGAGATCCCGGTGGCCACCACCGCGACCAGCAGCGATACGCGCGCGCCGTACAGGACACGAGCGAACACGTCCCGGCCCAGCGGGTCGACGCCGAAAATATGCTTTGCGGCCGGCCAGAAGACGCTCGCGGTGACGACGGCGGCTACCAACGCCGCCAAACAGACCCCGAGCTGAACCGGTCGCCTCAGGCGTCGCGGAAGCGCCGACGCGCCGATCGCGACCAGCAACCCGATCAGAATGATCACGAACGGGAGGACTGCGTGCTTTGCCGGCCCGGTGGGAGTTCCGAACTGATCAAGGGCCTTGGAGCTCTGGACGTTGGGCCCCGGGGCCCCGACCAGCGCGTCGATCACGGGAGCAAGGATCGCGGCGAGGACGAGCAGGGCGATGAACGCGAGCGAGACCACCGCGACGCGGTCACCGCGGAACCTTCGCCAAAACAGCGCGCCCGGGGAGCGCGCGGTTACCTCGCCCGCCCGCAGGTCGACGCCGGCCTCCGCCGCCGCCTCAGCCTCAATAAGTAGATCGGGGGACCCGACGCTCATCCTGTAGTCGGCGAGCTTCCACGCAGCACCTGGGGTCCCTCCTCCACTTGCCTGAAAATAAAGGACTCCTCAACGCTTGTCACGCCGGATTAACGGGCGGACAACGAAGCTGGACGGCCTGGATAACCTCTGGCAGCGCCGCCCGCCGGGCGGTCGGACCGCTGACCGAGCCCCAGCCCTCGTAGCTCAATGGATAGAGCACGCGCCTCCTAAGCGCGGGATGCAGGTTCGATTCCTGCCGGGGGCGTTGGCAGCAGCTTCCCTTTAAAAGCCCCTGATACTTTCTCTCGTTCTCGTGTCTGAGAGCACGCTGCAAGCAGCGGCGGTTCCAGAGTCTACGGTCTCCGAACCCCCGCCTCAACGACGCGCGCGGATTCCCGCGCCAATCCGCCGGCACCCGTGGTGGATCGGTTCCGCATGCCTTGTCCTGTTCTCGTTCCTGCTCATCCGCTGGGCGGGGACACGCCCCGGCTACGACCCCTACGGGTGGTTGATCTGGGGGTATCAGACGCTGCATCTGAGCCTCGACCTCGGCGGCGCTCCGTCCTGGAAGCCGCTGACCTGGCTGTTCGACGTTCCGTTCTCGCTGTTCGGTCACAGCCTGTCCCTCTGGCTCTGGATGGTCACGAGCGTCTCGATTGCGCTGGCCGGGTCGATCTTCGCCGGTCGCCTCTCCTATCGGCTCTCGCGCCTGGCCGGCGTCGAGCACCACGCCGCGATCGTCGCCGGCTTGTTCGCCGGGGCCTGCCTGCTCGGGATCGAGGACTACTTCCACTACCTCATGAGCGTCCAGTCGGATCCGATGATCGTGACCTTCTGCCTTGCGGCGATCGATTGCCACCTGGCCGGGCGCTACCGGTGGGCGCTGGCTCTGGGCGTGCTCGCCGCGCTCGGACGTCCTGAGGCGTGGCCGTGGATCGGCCTCTACGGGATCTGGCTGTGGCGCAGGTTCCCGTCGATGCGATGGCTGGTAGCGGGCGGGCTGGCGCTGATTCCGGCGTTGTGGTTCGGGATCCCGACCATTACCAACGGCCGTCCGTTCGTCGCCGGTCAGCTCGCCCTTCTTTCACCGCGGGAGCTGCACCAGAACAAGATCATCGGCACCCTGCACCGCTTCACCGCGCTGCAGTACCTACCGGTGCAGGTGCTCGCCCTGGTGACCATCGCCGTGGCCTGGTGGCGGCGGAACTGGACCCTGCTGATCCTCGCGGGCGGCGCTGTGGGCTGGCTGATCATCGAGCTCGCCTTCGTGCTGCACGGGTGGCCGGGCGTCCCGCGCTACCTGTTCGAGCCGGCTGGGGTGATGATCGTGCTGGCCGGAGTGGCCATCGGCTGGATCCTGCAGGAGGCGCCGAAGCTCCGCCGCCACCGGCTTCCCGCCTGGACGGGGATCCTGGTCGTCGGGCTGATCGTGGCGAGTCTCGTCCCCGGGGCGATAAGCCGAGCGCGCAAGGAGCACAAGGACATCGCCCACGAGCGAGAGCGCACCACGGTGATCGGCCGGCTGGTCTCCACGCTCAACGCCGTCGGCGGCCAGCAGCGCGTGCGCTACTGCGGACACCCGGTGACCACAGTCGAGTACGTGAGCATCCTCGCCTGGTACACGAACCTCAACGACGGGGTGGTCGGGCACCGGCCCAAGTTCGAGCTCAAGCAGAAGCAACCCAGCGTGTTCTTCGAGCCGCTGCACAGCGGCTGGTCAGTGCTGCCATGGCACAGTGCCGCGAACAAGACCGCGACGTGCGCGGCGCTGAAGAAGAGCTTCATCTACAACCGCCGTCGCCCCAACGGAGTGCTCGTTCACTACATTCCCGCGCCGTTCCTCTGATCCGCCGGTGCACTAGTCGCTGATACCGTCCGCGGCCGACCCGTGGCGCCCCACACGATCGAACAAACCTCCACCCCCGCGACCGCCCCGGCGGATTCGCAGGCGCCGCGCCGCCTGTGGGCCGCGGGGTTCCGCATCCCGCCGTTGCTGTGGGCGCTCGCCGGCGTCGCGCTGTTCTCGATCGCCCTGGTGGTATGGGCTCGCACGCGGCCGGGCTTCGACCCCTACGGCTGGCTCGTGTGGGGCCATCAGACGGTCGTCGGCTCGCTGGACACGAACGCTGCCCCGTCGTGGAAGCCGCTGCCGTATCTGTTCACCGTGCCGTATGCGCTGGCCGGCCACTACCAGGTGTGGCTGTGGATGTTCACCTCGGTCGCGGTGTCGTTGAGTGGCGTCGTATTCGCGGCCCGGATCGCCTACAGGCTCACCGCCGCCCCGGCCGACCGTCGCTACGCCGGCCTGATCGCCGGAGCCTTCGCGGGGCTGGCGCTACTGGGAATCCAGGACTACTCGCACTACGTCCTCAGCGCCCAGTCCGATCCGATGATCGTCGCCCTCTGCCTCGGGGCGATCGACTGCCACCTGTCCGGGCGCCCGCGCTGGGCGTTCGTGTTCGGTGCCGTCGCCTCGCTCGGCCGGCCGGAGGTGTGGCCGTTCCTGGGTTTGTACTCGATCTGGGGCTGGCGGAAGCTCCCGTCGATGCGCAAGCTGATCGTCGGTGGCGTCGTCGTTCTCCTACTCCTGTGGTTCGGGATTCCGGCCCTGAGCTCTCGGAGCGCATTTGTCGCCGGGACCAACGCCCTCAACTCGGGCCGGGCGCTGCACAACAACAAGATCTTCGGGACGATCGGGCGCTTTCTCGACCTGCACACCGTCGTGCTCGAGATCGTCGCGCTGGCCTCGCTCGGCTGGGCGATATGGCGGCGAGACCGGACCACGATCGCGCTGGCGGCCGGAGCGCTGGCCTGGGTCGTGGTCGAGATCGCGTTCGCGCTGCACGGCTGGCCGGGACTCCCGCGCTACATGTTCGAGGCGGCCGCGGTGATGGTCGTGGTCGCGGGCGTGCTCGTGGGTCGGCTCCTCGCCCAAGGGATTCCGGTGCCGCGGGCGCCCTCGTGGGCGGGAATTCCGATCGTGGTCCTGATCGTCGCGGCGCTGGTGCCGAGCGCGCTGTCCCGCGCGCGGACCGAGCACAAGGACCTGCGCATCCAACGAGCACGCACCCACCAGGTCAATAGCCTGACCTCAACGATCAACCGGCTGGGCGGCCCGGGTCGCTTTCGCGCCTGCGGAGAGCCCCTGACGCGCCTCGAGTGGCAGACGATCCTGGCCTGGAACCTGCGAATCAACGTGGTCAAGATCGGCTTCAAGTACGGGCCCGCGATCCAGAGCGGACGTCCGATCGTGTTGTTCACCCCGACGTCGAAGGGGTCCTGGAGGGTGCAGGCGCTGCATCAGCGCGCGCCGCAGTGCCGCTCGCTCCCGCGGTAGGGGAGCAAGGCAAAGAAACGTCCACTATCCGGACGGAATCGTGCACCGAGCGCCTCGGGGCGCTCTAGCCGCCCCGATCGGGCCGCTCCGGATAGACCTCGTCGATCGTCGTCAGGCTCACGTACGGCACGCCGGCCGCTCGCTCGATCTCCTGTCCTCCCCCCGCCAGCCGATCGCACACAGCCAGCACACCGCAGATCTGATGTCCCTCGCCGCGCACCGCCTCCAGCGCCCGGACGGTCGAACCGCCGGTCGTGACCACGTCCTCGACGAGCATGCACCGGTCACCGCCGTCCAGCAGCGGCCCCTCGATCCGGCGGGCGAGCCCGTGCTGCTTGGTCTCCTTGCGGACGAAGAACGCCTTTACGTCCGCCCCGCCGGCCAGCGCCGCACAGGCAATCGGGTCCGCACCCATGGTCATCCCGCCGACAGCGGTGGCACCCCACTCGCGGGCCTGAGCGGCCACCAGCTCAGCCAGGGCCAGAAACCCGGCCGGCCGGAGGATGGCGCGCTTGGCATCGACGAGGTATTTCGCCGTGCGGCCGCTGGTCAGGACGACGTCGCCTATCACCAGGGCATGGGTCCGCAGCTCCGTGAGGAGGGTCTCGCGGGGGGTCGTCCGAGCGTCGAGTGACATCGCGGCGGCTCATGCTATCCGCGTCTGGCGCCGATGTAGGCGAACGTGATTCATCGAATCCTGGTGCCGATCGCGATCGCCTGCTCTGCGCTGGTGCTGGTGTCGTTCGCTCTGTTTGCCCGTGATCAGCTCGCGGGCGCCTCGAAGCATCAGCAGACCGAGCTGGCCGCCGGAACGCCGGTCACCCCCGGCACGATCCCGGTCGTTCCCCACCGCGTCTCCCAGCCACGCCGGTTCATCGATGGCGCGGCGACGGCACTGGAATCCCCGTTCGCCTCGATCGTGCAATCGGGCAACCAATGGACCCTGCGCACCGTGCCGACGATGCTCGCGCTGCTGCTCTACGGGATCGGGCTCGGCTATCTAGCCCGCTACTCGCGCGGGCTCAGCTGAGCGCGATCAGTAGTAGACGTCGACCCAGTTGCCGAACGTGAGCCAGTTGTAGGCCGTGATCGCGTCGGCGATCGGCAGCCGCATGCAGCCGTGGCTGGCCGGGTAATCCGGCGCCGGGTTGTATCCGTGGATCGCGTAACCGCCGATGAAGAAGCTTGAGAAGTACATGCCGTCGGGCAGGTACCCCGGGTCCCGGCGGTAGACCCGGAAGTCGCCGAGCACGGTCGGCGTGGACGGCTTGCCGGAGCTGATCGGGAAGATGTAGTCGATCTTGGAGCCGTCGGCCAGCGCCAGTAGCTGCTTTCCGAGGTTGCCCTCCGCGTGGCGGCCGTGGCGCGGGTAGCGGATCCCGAACACACCGCGGCCATCGAGCAGCCTGCTGATGGTGGCGCCGTCCAGCGTCTGGGCGTGTCCCCAGCCGAGCAGCCGGTGGTAAGCATCGATCGCCCAGCCGGTACCGCTGTCGTAGACGCCGGATCGCGGGAGGTAGAAATGCATCGCCGCGAGCTGCTGCTGGACGAGTTCGACGAAGCGTCCCCTGGAGCCGAAACCGATTCGCTCATCCAGCGCTGAAAAGGTGCGCCGGTCCCTGTAGGCGACCTGTTCGGCGGTGCGACCGTGGGCGGCCTTCACCGTCACGGTCCCGATCCCCGGGCTGGCGATTCGCTCGGAGAAACGGCCGAAGTTGTGCTTGGCCGAGGGCCTGACCCGCAGGCGATCGCTCTTGATCAGCCTGCGACCCAGAAACGCGCGGACCGTGACCCACTGTCCCGGGACGTATGGGCGCACCACGCCGTCGACCTGCACGCCACGCTTGGGCACGCTGACCGGCTGATGGCTGACGAAGAACGCATCGGGGAGAAACAGCGTCAGCGATCCGCGAGCCGCCGGAGGAGTCGTCGTGGTCGTGGTCGTGGTCGTGGTCGTGGTCGTGGTCGTCGCCGTCGTGGTCGCGGTGGTCGCGACGGTCGATGCGGCGGTGGTCGACGCGGCGGCGCTTGCCGTGGAGACCAGGGCGGCGACGGCGCACAGAGCAAGGGCTCGTCTCAGGCTCCGGAACATGAAGGCAGAGTAAATCAGCAGAAGGGGCGGCTGCCGCGGAGGGTTCAAAATCGCACACAGCCGCGCGCCGGCGAGGCGCTGTGCGGCTGAGGTGCCCCCAGAGGTACAAAAACACGCACGGCGGCCGGGCTAGGTGCGGCAGTGGGCGATTTTGTCCCCGGCGCGGGGTGATGGCCGCCGGCCCGATTAGGCCCCCGCCGGCCCCGCCCCGCGCGCAAGGGGCAGCGTGATCGCCGCGATCACCAGCAGTGAGCCCACGATCAGGGCGACGATCGCGCCGGCGGACCAGTTCAGCTGGTTGACCCCGAGGGCAAGCGAGTTGTTGAACGAGTGCAGCGCCATGCACGGATACAGCGAGCCGGTCCGCCAGCGCACCACGCACAGCACGAAGCCGAGGAAGCCGAGCGGCACCAGATATTCGGGCGAGGCCGAGCCAAGGTGGGCCAGACCGAACAGGATGCCGACGACGACAGCCGCAAGCAGGGTGCCGACGTCACGACCAAACAGGACGATCCGCCAGCGGCGGAGCACCCCGAACAGGAAGCCGCGGAAGAAGAATTCCTCGGCCATCGGCGCGATCACGCACACGAACACCGCTGCGCCGATCAGCGCGGCGGTGCTGCTGCTGACCCCGAGCTCACTCGGAAGCTTGTCCTTGTTGTGGAGGCTGAACAGCGCGGCGTAGGCCCAGGTCAGGGCGTAATAGCTGGCCCCGCCGGCCACGACCAGGCCAATGCCGGTCGACGCCCGGGTGCGGCGGAAGCCGAAGTCCCGCGGCCGGGCATGGCGAGAGATCGCGGCAAGGTAGACCGCAGCGGCCACGAACGCCAGGTCGACCATCACATCGGAGACGAGGCTGACCGCCGCCGAGGGATGGGTGAAGCTCGAGCCCCCGGTGCTCTGCCCGATGGCGTTCACGATGATCACCGCGAACTGGCCTAGCGCAAGCCCCAGCACCACGGCTGCCGGGGCGGTCCACAGGCGCCACGGCGGGGGGGCGGTCTCGTCGGCCGGTTCGTACCCGGGCGGAGGGCTCGGCCGCGTGAGCGGAGGGGGCGGGATGCTTGGCATCGGCCGTGGAGGTTAGGGCCCTCGCTCCAGCTCCTGGAGGCTGCTGATCACTCGGACCCCCGAGGCGGTCGGTGCGCCGGCGCGCGCGAGCAGTACCGCCTCGATGCCCGCGGCCCGGGCCCCGGCGACATCCTCCTCCAGGCTGTCGCCCACGTGCATGGCCTCGGCTGCGCGCACGCCGGCCATCTCGACCGCGCGCCTGAAGATCGAGGGCGACGGCTTCCGCTCGCCGAATTCGGCAGAGGTCAGGATCCCGTCCACCAGCGTCCCCACGCCGAGTCGTTCCAGCACCTCGTGGAGCGATACGTCCCAGTTGGAGACGACGATCAGACGCCGCCCGGTGCTGCGCGCGGCCGCCAGCGCGGGGCGGACGTCGGCGAACACACTGAACTGAAGCGACGCCAGCAACACCGCGACCATCTGCTCAGGGTCCAGCCGCTCTATCGCGACGGACGACGGAAGCGCATCGAGCAGCACCTGCGCGCAGCCACGACGCAGTCGCGCCAGGCTCCGTGGGTCCTTGCCCTGCTGGAGGTGCGCCCGGTAGAAGGAGATCTCGGCCGCGATCGCCCGCTCTGCCTGAGGCTGGCTCACGTCGACGCCGAAGTGCGTGGCCAGCTGCTCGCGAAGCCGTGGTGCCGGCGGCTCGAGCGAGACGAGCGTGCCCAGCGCATCGAGCAGCAACGCGCCGGCAGCCGGCCGGCGAGACCTCGGAGGACTAGGCGACACAGCGCCATGCAAGCATCTTTTGGAGGAGCCGCAACCGGCGGGGCGAACCAGTCATGTGGCTACACTCAAGGCCACCCTTTGGCGCCGAGACCGGGCTCGCGCGCTGCTTCTCCGCCCTTCATCATGAGTCGACGCGAAAGACAGCGCCGCCGCAAGCGCAACCGCGGCTCTCCCATCAAACGAGCCGTCGTGCTGACCGCCGTGCTCAGCTTCGCCGGGATCGCTCTCGGTGTGGCAGGCGTGGCCGGATGGGTGGTCAGCGTGGCCAACTCCGCGCCGGACATCAGCCAGCTCAAGCCGCGCGACCCCGGCCAGCTGTCGGAGGTGTTCGCCAGCGACGGCAGCCTGCTTGGCTACATCTCCTCGGACGTCCTCCGCACGTACGTCCAGAACGCGGAGATTCCCAAGGTGCTGAAGAACGCGACGGTCGCGATCGAGGACCGGCGCTTCTATCACCACGGCGGCATCGACTACCAGGGCATCCTGCGTGCCGGCGTGCGCGACGTGTTCGGCGGCGGCGGGGCGATTCAGGGCGGCTCGACGCTGACCATGCAGCTCGTACGCAATATCTACCTGCCCTACCAGCTCGCCGACACCAGATCGCTGAAGCGCAAGATCATCGAGGCCAAGCTGGCGCAGGAGCTGGAACAGAAGCACTCGAAGAAATGGATCCTGACCAACTACCTCAATGACGTCGATTACGGCACGCTCGGCGGTAAGACGGCGGTCGGCGTCGGCGCGGCGTCGCAGCTGTACTTCGACAAGCCCGCGGACAAGCTGAATCTCGCCCAGGCCGCGTTGCTCGCCGGCCTTCCTCAGGCCCCCTCCCAGTACAACCCCTTCCTGGCCCCTGATCTGGCCCGCGCGCGACGCCACGAGGTGCTCGTCGCGATGGTCCAGTCGCACTACATCACCGCCGCTCAGGCGGCCAGGGCGGACGCCTCGTCGCTGCAGACCAAGCGCAACAACACCTACTCGCTCAAACGCGAGCCCTACGTGTTCGACTACGTCAAGGAGTCCCTGATCAAGCGGTTCGGCTTGAAGACGGTGGAGAAGGGCGGCCTCAAGGTCTCCACCACGATCGACCTCAAGCGCCAGCAGGAGGCCCGGCAGGCGCTGATAGCCAACGAAGGTCAACCCGGCGACCCGGCCGCCGCCCTGGTCAGCATCGATCCGACCAACGGCCACATCCTGGCCATGGCCACGAACTCCAACTACGCGCAGACCAACTTCGACTACGCCACTCAGGCCAGCCGCCAGACGGGGTCCGCGTTCAAGGTGTTCTCGCTGATGACGTTGATCCACGACTACCACGGCGACCCGAATCAGACCTACTACACCTCCAAGGAGTTGCTGCCGGGGTGGCTGCCGGGTTATCCCTCCTACCACGTGCAGACCTCCGAGCACAGCTACCTGGGATCGATCAGCGTCACCAAGGCCACAACCCTCTCCGACAACACCGTGTTCGCACAGCTGGCTCAGGATCTGGGCGTTGACAAAGTCACGGCCACCGCCCATGCCATGGGCATCACGTCTCCCCTGACCGGATTCCCGTCCGAAGCGCTCGGCGCGGTCGGCGTCTCGCCGCTGGAGATGGCCGACGCCTACGCCACCCTGGCCAGTGGCGGTGTGCACCACGATCCCACCGCGATCAGCCGAGTCGTGTTCTCGGACGGGAGCAGCCAGGATGTAGGCACCACGGCTGGCCGCCGGGTGTTCACCAATGGTGAGGCCTACGCCGCCACCCAGGTGCTCAAGACGGTGATCCAGAGCGGAACCGGGACCGCTGCCAACTTTGGCTGCCCGGCCGCCGGAAAAACCGGCACCACCAGCAGTTACACCGACGCGTACTTCGACGGCTACACGCCGCAGCTGACCACCGCGGTATGGGTTGGCTATCCGAAGTCGACGATTTCGATGAACGACGTCAACGGCCTCGGTCCGGGCTTCGGCGGCACGCTCTCCGCGCCGATCTGGCGCGACTACATGACCCAGGCCAGCAACGGCTACTGCACCGACTTCCCGCCGCCCACCACGCCGTTCAGCGGCACGGCCTTCTTTGGCAAGTTTGCCGAAACGGGCGGCCGCTACGGGAACTCCTACACGACCGGCACCGGGAGCTCGGGCGGGACGTCCGGCGGCACCTCGACCTCGCCGTACAACAACCCCACCCTGTACGCGACTCCCCCGCAGCCGGCACCGACCACAAACGGGAACGGCGCCAGCGGGACTGGCAACACCGGCAACGGCAACAAGCCACCCGCCGGGTTTGGCAACGGCCATCAGCCCAGCAGCGGCGGCGCAGGCGTCAAACATCACTAGTGAGCCTACGAAACGTCGCGACCCACTAGCCCCCTGCTAGCGTAGGCTCGCCGATGCCCAAAGAAGAAAAAGTCGAGCTCGAGGGAGAGGTCGTAGAGGCCCTGCCCAACGCGATGTTCCGTGTCAAGCTCGACAACATGGACCGGGTCGTTCTCGGCCACGTCGCGGGCAAGATGCGACGGTTCCGGATCCGCATCCTGCCAGGCGACCGGGTACGGGTCGAGCTCTCCCCGTACGACCTGGACCGCGCGCGGATCGTCTACCGCCACCGCTGAGAGCACCCGCGTGCGCGAGCTCGAGCTGATCGAGGCGCTCGAGCAGCTGCTGAGCAGTGGCGACCCCCGCATCATCCGCGGGATTGGTGATGACGGCGCTGTGGTGCGGGCGAGGCGCTACTCGGTGACATCCGTCGACGCGATGGTCGACGGAGTGCACTTCCTCGCTTCGGAACTGTCTCCGGCGGAGATCGGTCACCGCGCCCTGGCTGGCGCGCTGTCGGATCTTGCCGCCATGGCCGCCGAGCCGGGCGAGGCATATCTGGCGCTGGGGCTGACGCCCCACCGCGGCCGTGAATTCGCGCTCGAGCTGGTGCGCGGGGCGCGGGCACTGGCCGAGCGCCACGGGGTGACGATCGCGGGCGGGGACGTGACCCGCTCCGATGCCCTGTTCGTGTCTTTCACCGTCGTCGGTTGGAGCGACGATCCGGCTCGGCTGGTCGGACGCGACGGCGCGCGGCCGGGCGACCTCGTGGGCGTCACGGGCGTGCTGGGAGGCGCCGGTGCGGGCCTTGCCGTGCTTCAGGGGCGCGCGCACGTCGAGCCCGAGGACCGCCGCCGAGCGCTGCGCGAGCGCTACGCGCGTCCGCAACCACGCTTGGTGCAAGGACAGCTGCTGGCCTGCTGGGGCGTACGGGCGATGATCGACATTTCTGACGGACTCGCCACAGACGCCGAGCATCTGGCGCGCCGCAGCGGGGTGCAAATTGAGCTGTCGCTGGAGGCGCTCCCGCTCGCCGAGTCCGTCTCGGATGTCGCGGCGCAGCTCGGAGCATCGCCGGCTTCGTTCGCGGCCACCGCCGGCGAGGACTACGAGCTCCTGCTATGCGCGTCCCCCGATGCTCGCGCCGCGATCGACAGCGCGCTCGCCGCCCAGGCTCCCGGCGTGCGGGTCGCCTGGATCGGCGAGGTCACCGACGGTCCGGCTGGAGTCGTGTTCAGGGACGCCGACGAACCTATGTCCGGATACGAGCACCAGCTCTGAGGCCCCCATTGGGAGGCGTGGACTCGCGACGAAGCGGAGGGCGTTCCGAACGGGCCCTCGCAAACTCGCAAAGACGTCGGAGGATCGCGTCCGCCACGGCGATCGGATCAACCTGGTACTCGCCGTACTGAACTTGTTGTTTGATGTCGGCCACCTTCTTGCGATCCTCCATTGGGGGTTCCCCTCCAGCATCGGCACGGACTCGCCCGCCCTGCATCGGGTCTGGACCCTAATCAACGATTTACCCGCGCCGAAGGCCCGGAAATCCCGGAAATCGGCGAAATTTACGCCTTGGGACGGCCTGGGCAGGCCTTGGCGGGACTACTAGGCGGGCCAGCCGATCCGCGCGGCTATGCGCCACGCGGCCTCAGCGCGGTCGGCTGGACCTCCTGCAGACGGGCGAACACGATGATTCGCTGGGCTGCGCTGTACAAGGGGTTGCACGCCGACAGGACGAGACGGTCGTAGCCGACGTTTCTGAGCACCCAAAGCGCCGTGGGCAGGACGATCTTGCGGCGCTGGACGACATAGGTGAAGCGGGCATAGGGCATCTTCACGAGGATCTGGTCTCCCTGGCTGAGCGCATCGATGTGGCGAAACGGCGCCAGGTACGTCGTTCGATGCCCGGCGATCGCCATCGTCTGGCCGAGTCCTGGCAACGCGGTGGCCGGGTAATGGCCAGGACCCTTTTCGAGGCTCGCAGTGTCGGTTCCCTGGACGATGTCGTAGCTCGCGCCGACCTTCGAAATCGTGATCCTCCCGATCGCGGCGCCGGTAACGACCTGCCGTTGCTCGCGACGGGCGAGGTAGCGGATGCGTGCTTGCATCGAGCGCAGCGATCCGAGCGCGCTGATGTCCAGCTGCGACAGCGGAGCGCTCTTGAAGCTGAGAAAGCGCTTGTCGATCTGGCTGCGCTTGACCATCGCGATGACCGCGGTCACGGGCTCCTGCCACACGAGCGTCACGCCCGCGTCAAGCACGAGCAGCAGTCCGGAGATGATCAGGACCGAGGAGATGTCACGCAGCAGCCGTCTCATCGATGCAATGCAGACTCGGTTCCTCCGAGCGAGCCGGGACCGGCGTAGGAGACCGGGCCGCGGACTGTGACCGGCGCATCCTCGGGCCGTGGCTGGCGCTGGATCCGCACCGCAAGCACGACCACGGAGACCAGGCAGCCCAGGATCACGCTCCACGCAGTCGCGGCGAGGAGTCCGATCTGGCCGCCCGCGATCAGCAGCGTGCCGTGCCAGAGCGCATCCACCGGAGCAAGTCCCTGCGTGCCGATCCAGTACAGACACACGAGCACCAGCGGCGCCACCCCGACGAGCAGCAGCAGTGCGCTGAGCACAGCATGCGGACGCGCCTCGGGATCGACCAGCCACAGCCACAGATGCAGCGCCGGGATGATCAGCAGCGCGGCAAACGGATTGAGGAGCCAGAGGGCGAGGGTCGCGAGCAGCAGCACCATCAGCACGGCGATCGAGCGGCCGGGATCACCGGCTTCGGCGCCCGAGCGCCGCGGCGTTCCCGCGAGCGCGGTGACCAGCCGGGGCATGACCCAGGACGAGCTCAGCAGCACCAGCGCCGCCACAGCCATGACGGCGACCCCGGCTCCGTGCAGCGGCACCTCACCGACGGCGACCGGCCCGGGCGGCGTCGCGTCAAGCGCACCGACCAGCCGAGCGCCGACGATCACCAGCGCGGCGAGCAGAAAAGGCACGCAGGCAGCGAGGACCCGCGCCAGGCCGAGGGTGACTGAATGGCCCCGGCGCCGGACGCGAGCGAAGCCGTCGACGATGGTCAACACGACGGGCAGCATCAGCACCAGCACCAGCAGCTTGATCGCCCAGCCCGGCAGAACCTTGCCCGAGTACAGGAGGTACGACGAGGCCGCCGGCACCCCCGGCCCGCCGTCGAGCGCGTTGATCGTCTGGAGCACGGCGCGGCCGAGTGTGTTGATCCGGTCGGTGCTGGTCGCCTCGTTGGCCGCAGGCGGGCGGTCGCCGGACAGCGACAGCGAGACCGCCGGGATTCCGCGAGCGCCAAAGGGGCCCTGCTCGCTGAGCGTGAGCGGAAACGCGAGGTGGGCCAGCTGACCGCCGAAACTGGTTCCGCCGGGCCGTAGCCCCGCCTGAGCGCCGAGCGCCGCGGCAAGCGTGTTGCGCAGCACCGGGGGCGCGAGCCGGGGTCCGGTTGACCAGGGCACCAGCACGGGCTGGTGGGCACGAAGGCCGGCGAGGTCGCCCAGCGAGATAACCGCGTCCAAGGGGCCACTGATCGTGCGCGCGAGTTCGCTGGCGCCGGCCTGGCCGGCCGAGCCGCTCGTGGAGGCGAGGATGATCGTCCGGTGCTGCGTCTCGCCGGCGAGGACGCGCGCGAGCTCGAGCAATACCGCGGTCCCGGACAGATCGGCAGTCGCGGGCGTACCGAGTGAGTCCCGGTGGGACAGCACCACGATGCTTCCGGTGGAGAGCCCCGTGCGAACGCCGGTGACCGTCTCGAGCGTCCGTTTTCCGTCCACCGTGCGTGCGCTGAACAGATGCGTATCGACTTGATAGCCGTCCTGCCTCAGCTTCGCGCTGACGAACGAGGCCACGTCTTCGTCACCGGTCGAGCCTGGCCGGCGGCTCGGGTTGTTCCGGGCCAGCGACGCCATCGTCGAGTACGCCCCCTGGCCGTTGAATGCGTCCGGGGCCAGAGAAGCCGTGAGCGGTCCCTGCTGATCGAGCAGAGAGAAGGCGACAACGACCACAGCCAGCGCGACCGCGACGAAGCCCGTCCGGTAGATGCGCGGATCCAGCATCGGCCGACAGAGGTTATCCGGGAAGGCGGGCCGGGCTGACCGTTGGGGGACACTACGCTTATGGGCAGAGGACGGATCCAGTGACAGATCGATCAGCTCGCATCCTGCTCGTGGACGATGAGCAGTCGATCCAGGCGCTTCTGTCGTACCCCCTGCGCAAGGAGGGGTACGACGTCGTCCAGGCGACGGATGGACGCCAGGCGCTCGACCGCTTTGATGAGCAGCCATTCGACTTGGTCGTACTCGACCTGATGCTTCCCAAAATCGATGGGCTCGAGGTCTGCCGCCGTCTGCGCAGCCGCAGTTCGGTCCCGATCATCATGCTGACCGCCAAGTCCGAGGAGATCGACAAGGTGCTCGGACTGGAGCTTGGAGCAGATGACTACATCACCAAGCCGTTCTCACTGCGCGAGTTCTCGAGCCGCATCAAGGCCGCCCTGCGACGCGCCGAGATGAGCCGACCGGTGGAAACCGGCCCCGATGAGGCTCCGTTGATCGTTCGCGAGCTGCGGATCGACTTCCCCAAGCGGATAGCGCGCGTGCGGGGCGACGACTCGGAGCTGACGTTCGTGGAGTTCGAGATCCTGGCGGCACTGGCCCGGGCGCCCGGGCGGGTGTTCACTCGTGACATGCTGCTGGCCAGGATCTGGGGGGACTCTGCCTATCGAGATCCCCGCACCATCGACGTTCACATCCGCCATTTACGCGAGAAGATCGAGCTAGACCCGAAGGACCCCGAGTACCTGTTCACAGTGCGCGGGGTGGGTTACCGGTTCCGCGACACGGAGCTTTAGCGGCGGGCCCGCGGGTCGATGACGATCTCGCTCAGCAACCGGCTGGCGCTGGTGTTCTCGGCGATCACCTTCCTGGCCATCGGAGCGCTCTACGTCTACGTCGCTCCGGGACTCGAGACGCGATTGATCGGCGAGAAGCTGAGTGGCCTCGCGACTGCCGCCCGTCACGATTCGGGACCGATCATCCGCACCGTGGGTGCGCCCGACACCCTGAGCGCGATCAAGGCCAAGGTCGACAGCGCCGCCCTCGCCTCGG
The DNA here is from genome assembly GCA_036564325.1 of Solirubrobacteraceae bacterium. Classification (GTDB taxonomy): domain Bacteria; phylum Actinomycetota; class Thermoleophilia; order Solirubrobacterales; family Solirubrobacteraceae; genus Palsa-465. The sequence goes on from DATCPD010000023.1 coordinate 15,940, forward strand.
GCTCACGGGTCACGCTGATGTCGGTCTCGGTCGCCGCGGCGCCGGCCGGTGGCCAGCTCTCGCCGCTGGCCGACTCGAGCAATCCGAGCGCCGCCGCCCGGCTCGGCTTCCCGGTGGCCCACCGGGCGGTGGCCACCGCCACGCTGCGGGCGGGAACCGAACGCGCCGCGGGCGGAACCGTCGCGGAGGCCGCCTACCCGGTCATCTACCAGGGCCGGGTCGTGCGGGTAATCGTGTACTCGGATCCGGTCTCGGACATCGTGCGCAATGTCAGCACCGTCCGTCACGAGATCCTGGTCGCGGGGGGAATCGCGCTGCTGCTCGCGCTGATCGGCGGCTACGTCGTGGCGCGCGCGCTGGCGCGGCGG
>DATCPD010000036.1:0-34392 GCA_036564325.1 Solirubrobacteraceae bacterium
GGGCGCGGACGATCGACTCGTAGTCCTGCAGGTCGGCGCGCACCTGGACGCAGCGGTCGGCGATCCCGTCCGCGATGAAGCGCGACTCGGGCTCGACGTCGCGCAGGAGCGTCACGACGCGGGCGCCATCGTCGAGCAGCCGCTCGGCCAGCCACGACCCGAGGAAGCCCTGCGCGCCGGTCACCAGGACCGGCACGTCCGTCCAGCGGCTCAGCCCCCGACCTCCACCAGCGAGCGCCATGGTGCGCGGCCCTGCGACCAGAGCTCGTTCAGCAGCAGCGTGTCCTTGTAGGTGTCCATGCAGTCCCAGAAGCCTCCGTGGCGGTAGGCCGCGAGCTCGCCCTGCTTGGCCAGGGCCGCGAGCGGCTCGCGCTCGAGGATGTCATCGGCGCCCATGTGGTCGAGGGCCCGCGGCTCCATGACGAAGAAGCCGCCGTTCACCCAGCAGTCGAGAGGCGGCTTCTCGTGGAAGCCGGCGATGCGGTCGCCGTCCAGCTCGGCGACGCCCCAGGGGTTCTGCGGGCGGACGACGGTCATCGTGGCGGCGGCTTGTTGTGTGCGGTGGAACTCGAGCAGGGCGTGCAGGTCGATGTCGGCGACGCCGTCGGCGTAGGTCGCACAGAACCGCTGATCGGAAATCGAGCCGGCGGCGCGGCGCAGGCGGCCACCCGTCGGGGTGTCGACCCCGGTGTCGAGGCAGCTCACCGCGACGTCCTGCGGCCAGGCGGTCTCGCGCACGAAGGCCTCGATCAGCTCGGCCTTGTACCCCGTCAGCAGCAGGAACCGCGTGAATCGCTGGGCGATGTAGATCTGCATAACGTGCCACAGGATCGGCCGTCCGCCGATCTCGACCAGCGGCTTCGGAATCGACGGCACGTGCTCCTGCAGCCGCGTTCCGCGGCCACCACAGAGGATCGCGACGCTCGGCAGCACGCGACGATTATCTGGCAACCTTCGTTCCCGTGCGCCCCGAGATCTATGTCCTCGGCATCTCGCTCAAGACGTTCGGGATCGTTTTCGCCTGCGGGTTTCTGGCCGCGGGAGCAATTCTGGTCCGCCGCCTGAGAGAGATCGGAAAGCCGGTCGATTACGCCTACGAGATGGCGTTCGCGGCGCTGGTGGGCGGCCTGGTGGGCTCGAGGGTCTACTTCATCATCCAGAACTACAGCCAGGTCAAGCACGACCTGATCGGAAGTCTGTTCTCCGGATCCGGTCTCGTCTGGTACGGCGGGGTCATCGGCGGCGCGATCGCCGTGATCGCCTGGGCGGCCTGGCGCGGGATGCTCAATCTGGGCCTGCTGGACCTGGCCTCGGTGCCGCTGGCGATGGGCTACGCGATCGGGCGGATCGGATGCCAGGTCTCAGGCGACGGCGACTACGGAAAGGTCTCGACGCTGCCCTGGGCAATGGGGTATTCCCACGGGACGGTTCCGACACCGCCCGGGGTCAAGGTGCAACCGACGCCGATCTACGAGACGCTCGCGATGGGGCTCGTCGCGTGGTGGCTATGGCGAATGCGCGACCGCTTCCGGCCCGGCGCTCTGTTCGCGTTCTACCTTCTGTTCGCGGCCCTGGAGCGGTTGTTGGTGGAGTTCGTGCGGCGCAATCACGAAGTCGCGATCGGACTCACCGCTCCCCAGTTCGAGAGCATCGGGCTGCTGGTCGCCGGCGCTGTCTGGCTGATCCTCCTCAACCGCAGCGGAGGCCTGCAGTCCTCCGGTGGCCGGCGGTCCCCGGCGGTGGCCGCCGCCTGAGAAAAAAAAACTTGCAAACCACTAAAGACGCGAGCAAGAGGTGCCGACAAACGATTGAGGTGCGTACCACGCGCGCCTATATGGCAGGTTTCGGCACAGCCGGCTCGCTCTTAGCCGGCGCTGCGTTGGTGTTCGTGCTGGCCAGCGCGGTGGTTTCTTTCCGCGGCTGGCCGCAGCTCGACAACCAGCTGTCCGCCCCGGCCCTGGTGCGGACAAGCGCGCATGCCGGCGCCGACTCGTCCGGATCCCGGCGCCTCGCCGCGGTCCTGGCCGCGCAACGGGCCGCCAGCGCCCGGGTCGTCGCCTCGGCGGCCGGTGCCCCGGTCTTCGCCTCAAGGTCGGGGGCGACACCCACGTCCGTCGCGCCGACCGGCGCCGGCACGCAGGTCGCCGGAACACCCAGCAGGAGACCTGCCATCACGCCGGTGACCCCGGCAGGCTCTGCGCCGGCATGTGCCTCCGGATGCAGCAGCGGCTCGCCCGGCAGCACCAGCATCTCCGGGACGGTTCAGGCCACCACCGGGTCGCTGGGCAACACTGTCTCCGGCAGCGGCGCATCGTTGGGCTCCACGGTCACCGGGGTGGGCAGCACGCTGGCCGGCAGTGTCAACACCCTGAACTCGACGCTCGGCACAACCGTCAACGCGACCGGACAAGCCGTCGGTAGCACCTTGACCGGCGCGACGCAGGCGGTAGGGGTGACGCTGACCGGCGTCGGGAATACCGTCGGCACGCTGCTGAGCGGTCACTGAGTTTTACGCAGGGAGCGCTCGAGGAACCGCAGGCTCACCGCCTGGAGTTCCTCATCATGCTGGATCGAGCGGTGGTGTCCTCCGGGCACGACGATCAAGCGGCTGGCGGGGTGAAGCAGATGGTGCTCGAGTTCACGGGAATGCTGGACCGGGACCTGCTCGTCCCCTTCGGCGTGCAGCAGCAGCAGCGGGATGTCCAGGCCGGACACCGCGTCCTGTAGATCGTGCTCGGAGAGGAGCCGGTCGAGCGCCTCGGCGTCGGCGTCGAAGCGCAGTCCGCCGGCCGCGAGTCCGCGCCGTAGCCCGCCGGCGCTCGCGGGACAGATGGCGACCACCGCGTCCGCGCGCACCGCTTCGGCAGCCACCAGCGCGAAGTAGCCGCCCATGCTCGACCCTCGCAATGCGATCGGCTTGTCGAGCCCGATCCGGTCACGCAGCAGCGACACCATCGCGGCAATGTCCGCCAGCGCGCGTGCGTCCATCGGGGCCTCGCTCGCGCCGTGACCGCGCTGGTCGAACGCCAGCGCCGCGAACCCCGGGGGGAGCAGGGCGCGGGCGAAGTCGTGGTGGCTCTCCTTGCACGACCCGGCGCCGTGCAGGATCACGACCCCGCCGTGGATCGTCCCGGCGGCCGGTATCCACAGCGAGTAGGCCAGCCCGTCACGGGTGGCGATCTCGGCCGGAAGCACGGGGATGACGGTGCGCAGTCGCCGCACGACGCGATCATGTCAGGCACCGACGCCGCATGGCATGATCGGACGGCGATGAGCGCCACGACCGCCGAGCTCTCCCATGTCTATCCCGCCGGCACCCGCGTCAACGCCCGCGGGCATCTCGAGATCGGCGGCTGCGACGTGCTCGATCTGGCCCGCGAATTCGGGACGCCCGCGTACGTCGTTGCCGAGGACGACCTTCGCGCCCGCGCGCGCAGCTTTGTCGAGGCGCTCAGTGCACGCCACAGCGACTTCGATGTGCTGTTCGCCTCGAAGGCGTTTCCGTGCACCGCGGTCTACCGGGTCCTGGCCGAGGAGGGCCTGTCGTGTGACGTCGCCTCGGGCGGCGAGCTCGCGCTCGCGTTGCGCGGCGGCTTCGACGCGCGGCGGATCTACTTTCACGGCAACGCAAAGTCCATCGCGGAGCTGAGCGAGGCCCTGCAGGCCGGCGTCGGGCACGTGGTGCTCGACTCTCCCCACGACGCCGAGCGGCTCAAGGGGGTGGCCACAGCGCTGGGGATCCGCCAGGAGGTGCTGCTCAGGGTGACGCCGGGAGTCGCCGGCGATACCCACGCGGCGATTTCGACCGGGCAGGCGAACTCCAAGTTCGGCTTCTCGATCGACGCTGCCCGAGCCATGATCGACCGTCTCCGCGACGACGACGATCTGTCGCTGGTCGGGCTTCACTTCCACATCGGCTCGCTGCTGTTCGAGCTCGAGCCGTTCCGGGCTGCGGTGCGCGCGCTCGCCTCGCTGGGAGATTTTGCCGTCTACAACCTGGGTGGCGGTCTGGCCGCCGCCTACACCGCGGCGCAGCATCCTCCCTCGATCGCCGACTATGTCGACGCGCTGGTGAGCACGGCGCACGCGGAACTCGGATCGGACAAACGGCTGCTGCTGGAGCCGGGGCGAGCGCTCGTGGCGAACTCGACCGTGACGGCGTACACAGTCGAGACGGTGAAGCGGAACGTCGCCACGTGGGTCGCCGTCGACGGAGGGATGTCAGACAACCTCCGCCCGATGCTCTACGGCGCGGTCTACGAGGCACTGCTCGCCGATCGCCCGTCGAGCCCCGGGTCGGTGCGCTGTCACGTGGCGGGAAAGCACTGCGAGTCCGGTGACGTGCTCGTCCGTGACGCGCTCCTGCCCGATCCGGCTCCCGGCGACGTGCTCGTGACTCCCGCCACCGGCGCCTATGGCTACTCGCTGGCCAACAACTACAACGGCGTTCCCCGGCCACCGGTGCTCTTCTGCCGCGACGGCAGCGCCCGGGTCGTGGTTCGACGCGAGAGTTACGAAGACATGATGGCTCGCGATGTGGAGGGGTGAGGAGGCGGTGAGCGGCGGCGAGGAGAGCTTCCGCGTCGGGCTGCTCGGTCACGGCACCGTCGGCGCGGCGTTCGAGGAGTTGCTCCCCCGGCATGCCGACCGTGTGCAGCGAATCACCGGGTTACGGCCGGAGCTGTCCGGTATCCTCACCCGCTCCAGCGGCTCGTTCGACGACCTGCTCGAGCGCTCGCACCTGATCGTCGAGCTGATGGGGGGGATCGAGCCTGCCCGCGAATACGTGCTGCGGGCGATGCGGGCCGGCCGTCACGTCGTGACGGCCAACAAGCAGCTGCTCTCGCAGCACGGTGAGGAGCTCTGGGAGGTGGCGCGCCAGGAAGGCGTGCAGCTGCGCTTCGAGGGGTCCGTGGCGGGCGTCGTGCCGGTGATCCGCGTGCTCCAGGAATCACTGTCGGGAGCGACCATCGACCGGGTGCACGGGATCGTGAACGGGACGACCAACTTCATCCTTACCGAGATGGCGCGGACCGGGATGACGTTCGAGGCCGCGCTGAGCGAAGCCCAGCGTCTCGGTTATGCGGAGGCCGACCCGGCAGAGGATGTGAACGGCCGTGACGCCGCCGCCAAGATGGCGATCCTGGCCCGGCTGGCCTTCGATACGCCGGTGCACCTGGACCAGGTGCGCTACGAGGGGATTGAGCACATCCAGCCCGACGACCTCGAGTACGCGCGTGAGCTGGGCCTGGGGCTGAAGCTGATCGGCACGGCCGAGCGGATCGATGGAGGGCTGTCCGTGCGGGTGCACCCCGCGTTCCTGTACCCCGGACACCCCCTGGCCTCGGTCAGCGGCCCGTTCAACGCGGTGACCGTCGAGTCGTCCGAGATCACGGAGATCACCATGTCGGGTCCCGGCGCCGGGGGCCCGCAGACCGCGAGCGCGGTGCTCGGGGACGTGATCAGCGCAATGATTCCGCCGGCATCGACGCCGGCCACCACTCAGCTCCTGGAGATCGTGCAGGACGTGGTCTCGGCGTTCTATCTGCACCTGGAGGTGGCCGATGAGCCTGGCGTGCTGGCGATGGTGGCCCAGGCGCTTGCCGTGGCCGGCGCCTCGGTCAAGTCGGTCGTGCAGAAGGGCCTTGGCGACCAGGCGCGGCTGGTGATGGTGGTGCACCCCGTGCTGGAGTCGCGGTTTACCGCCGCCATGGAGGAGATCGCTCAGCTGTCGGTGATGCGCGCGCCGCCGCGGGCGATCAGGGTGCTGGAGGAGGAGTTCAACTAGGCCGGTCCTCGTCGGTGACCGTGGCCAGGAACGCGTCGGTCTCGGCCAACGCCGCCGGCGTGCCGATCTCATAGAAGCGTTCGGTGGCGGCGAAGCCGAACAGTTCGCCGCGCTCGGCGAGCACGTGGTAGAGCTCGGCGAGGTCGGTGGCCTGCTCGCCGACCGCGCCGAGGGCATCGGCCCGCAGGCCGCCGAGGCCGTAGTCGATCCAGCGCATGGCCTCGGTCGGGGCCCGTTTGTCGTATGCGACCACCCGGCTTCCATCGAACAGCACGTTCGAGGTATCCCAGCGACCGTCGTTGTGCAGCACCGTCATCATCGCCGGGAGTCCGCTCGCCTCCCACTGCGCCGCGGCAGCCGCGTAGTCGAGCCGCAGGTAGGTGTCCCCGTAGAGGACGAGGAACCGCGGGCCCAGCAGCGGGGCCGCGCGGCGGATCGCCCCGAGCGTGCCGAGCTGATCAGGGCCGTCATGGCTGTAGGAGATCGAGATCCCGAACCGCTCCGCGCCGACCCGCTCGATGATCTGCTCGCCGAGATAGGCGACGCACACCACGACCTCGCGGGCGCCGTATCCGGCCAGGAGTCGTAGCTGGTGCAGGATGAACGGCTCGCCGGCGACCGGGAGCAGCGGCTTGGGAGTGTCACGGACGTGGTCCCCCAGCCGCGTCCCGAGACCGCCGGCCAGCACGCAGATCGGCGGCAGCATCGCCTGCCAGCTCAGAGGCGGAGCGCCTCGCGCATATCGGTGTACGGCGGTGCGGAGGCGTACGCCTGCTCCACCGAGGACCACGCGTAATGAGCGTCGTCGAGGTCCCCGAGCAGTGCCCCGCCGCCGGCCATCACCTCCGTGAAGTGCATCCACTCGGCGCTCCAGGACAGATCATCCTCGCCGTAGGAGCGCTCCTCGCATTCCGGCGGCCCGAGCTCGGGGCCCATGCGGTAGATCCGCAGGGTCTGGGGCCCATAGGAGCGCACGAGCCCGTCGACCTGGAGCTTGGCGGTGCGGCAGTACACCTCGACCGAGAACAGGTTCTTCCACTCGGTCCAGGTGACGTGGAGCATCGCCCAGGGCCCGGTGCGCGTGTCGGCCTCGCCGAGGATCAGGGCCGCGTTGTCCTCCACGGGCGTGTCCCAGAAGTGCGTGCGGAGCAGGGCGCTGTGCAGCGGCAGCGGTCCAGCGAGCCAGTGCACGATGTCGAGCAGATGCATCCCCTGGTCGATCAGCTCGCCCCCGCCGGAGCGGCGAGGCTGCGCTCGCCACTCCCGGTCGTAGCCGATCCTGCCGCCGTGGCCGTAGCGAGCCCGCACGTGCATCAGCTCCCCGTGCTCGCCGGAATGGACGGCGCTCGCCAGATCGGCGATTGCCGGGTGAAAGCGATGGTTGAAGCCGACCTTGACCAACCGGCCGGCCTCGGACGCGGCCGCTTTGAGCCGGTCGACCTGGCCCGTGCCGAGTCCGGCGGGTTTCTCCACCAGAACATGCGCTCCGGCGCGCAGGCAGCGTTCGCTGAGCGGCGTCAGCTGGTCATGGGTGGCGGCCACGATGACCACGTCCGGCTCGAGGCCGAGCAGCTCGTCGAGGTCGCCGCAGGCCTGGCCGCCGTGCTCCTGCACGAGCTCCGCGGCGCGATCCGTCACGGGATCCGTGGCGCCGAGCACCTGGTCGCCCTCGCGGAGCGCGGCGGCTCGCTTGTGTCCGATCAGTCCGCAGCCCGCGATGCCGACGCGCAGCCCGGGGTGGGCTTCACGCATACTCGGTCGAGTACGCGCCGACGAACTCGAAGTCGAACGGCAGCTCCATCGCCCCGGCCGCGGCCATCGCCTGGCGTGTGTCGGCCGGGTTACGCGCGTAGACGAGCAGGAAGCCGCCGCCGCCGGCGCCCACGAGCTTGCCGCCGACGACGCCGCTGCGGCGGGCGAGCGTGTACAGCTCGTCGATCCGCCCACTCGCCATGCCGGGCGAGCGTTTGCGCTTGTTGAGCCAGTGTTCGTGCATCAGCTCGGCGTAGGAGAAGAGATCGCCGGCCAGCAGGAGATCCCGGCTCTGCATCCCCAGCTCCTTGGTCCGGTGGAGATTCTCGAGCATCTCCTCGTCTCCGGATTTCGTGCGCTGATCCTGGTCTGAGAGCACGGTCGAGGCGCTTCGGGCTTCTCCGGTGTAGAACAGCAGCAGCTGCTCGCGCAGCGAGCGCAGCGTCTCGGCCGAGAGCTCGAGCGGCTCGACGGTGACACCCCCGCCGGGCTCGAACGTATACGCGCAGATGCCGCCGTGAGCGGCGACGTACGGGTCCTGCTTTCCGCACGGCTCGTGCAGCACGTCGATCTCGATGTCGCAGGCCGCGTCGGCCAGCGCTCCCTGGGTGATCGAGGTCCGTCGTGCGTGCGCGAGGCCCTTCAGCAGCGCAACCGTGAACGCGCCGGAGGAGCCCATTCCCGTACCCGCCGGGACGTCGGCGACCGAGGCGATCTCCAGCGGATTGCCTCGCCAGTGGCGCAGCAGCGTCTCCCGCAGAATCGGATGCGAGATCTCCGACACCTCGTCAACGTCCTCGGTCTCGGAGTACTTCATCTTGTAGCGGCGCTGGAACACGGTGTGCATCAGCATGTAGATGTACTTGTCGATCGCGCCGGCGACGAGGAAGCCCCCGTGGTCGGCGGAGTAGGAGGGCAGGTCCGTGCCGCCGCCGCCCAGCGAAATGCGCAGCGGCGCCCGGCTGAAGATCACGCTCATGTCACTCCCGCCTCCGGGGCGACGGTGTCACGCCAGGCGTACGGGTTCGCATCGAACCATTCCAGCGTGCGCACGATCGCGTCGTGGATGTTCAGGGTCGGCGACCAGCCGAGCGCGCGGATCCGCGCGCAGTCGAGATGGATCAGGGGGCTGTCGCCCGGCCACCCGCGCCTGCCGCCCGTGTACTCGAGCGCGGGCTCGAGCCCGAGGTGCGCGCAGATGATGGCGATCGAGTCGTTGACCACCACGGTCTCGTCGGTGCCGAGGTTGTAGACGCCGAGCTCCCCGGGGCGTCCGTCGTGTTCGCGGACCGCAGCCAGCATCGCTGCGGCGCAGTCCTGCACGTACAGGTACGACTTCTCCTGGCGACCGTCGCCGAGCACGCGCAGGCGGGTTGGGTCGCGCTTGAGCGCGCGGTAGAAGTCGTAGACGTGACCGTGGGTGTAGCGCTCGCCCAGGATCGAGACGAACCGGAACGCGAGCCCGGTGAAACCGAAACCGTGGGCGTAGGCCCCGATCATCCCCTCGCCTGCCAGCTTGGACGCGGCGTACAGAGAGGTCTGGGTCGGGAAGGGCGCGTCCTCCGGGGTGGGGAACACGTCCGGCTCGCCGTACACCGAACCGGTCGACGAGAACGCGATCTTGGTGACGCCGACGGTGCGCATCGCCTCGAGCACGTTCGCCGTGGCGGTCGTGTTCTGCTGTAGGTCCTTGCGCGGGTGGTCGAGACCGTGACGCACGTCGGCGTTGGCCTGGAGATGGAACACCCAGTCGCAGCCCTCGAACGCGCGCTCGAGCAGCGGCTGATCGAGCACGTCCCCCTCGCACAGCGTCACCGCCGGGTCGGCCAGCAGCTCCTCGACGAATTCCCGGCGACCGGCGCGAAAGTCGTCGACTAACGCCACCTCCACGCCTTCGGCGCGGAGCCGGTCAGCGAGGTTCGAGCCGATGAATCCGGCTCCGCCGGTGATGCATGCTCGCCGCATCGACGGCTATAAGCTGAAGCCCGCGGCGACGGCGTCGCGGTGGAACATCTGCACGGTCTCCAACGAGTACTGGAGCAGATCCTTGCCGAGCAGGTCCAGCTTCTTCAGCAGGTCGTGCGTGACGGTGATGACGTGACAGCCGATCTGGTCGGCCTGGACGACATTGAGGATCTCGCGCGGCGAGGCCCAGATCAGCTCAGAACGCGGCGCCTCGACCATGATGTCAACCGATCGCTGCATGATCGGGACGGGGTCGATGCCGGCATCCGCGATCCGACCCGCGAACACCGAGATGTAGGACGGCGCTCCGTCCTTGACCGCTTCGGTGATGAGCTCGACCTGCGCGGTGGTGAACAGCGCGGTGACGTTGACCTTGACGCCTGCCTCCGAAAGCTCGCGGACCAGCGGCGCCATCGACTCGCCACCGGTGGTCGACACCGGAATCTTGACGTACACGTTCTCGCCCCACTCCGCGATCTTCAGCGCCTGCCGGCGCATCTCCGGTGCGTCGTCGGCGAACACCTCGAAGGAGATCGGATGCTCGGTGATGCGCTCGAGCAGCCGCTTGGCGAACTCCTCGTAGTTCGTCAGTCCGGCCTTCCACATGAGGGTCGGGTTGGTGGTGAAACCAGCGATCCGCCGGTCGGCGGAGAGCGCCAGGATGCTGTCGAGATCAGCGCCGTCGGCGAAGATCTTCACATTCAGCTCGTCCCTCACGGCGTTCAATCTACTCCGTCGGGTCGCAGGACAATGTCCGTTGCTGCAAGCAGATTCGGCACAACCGCATCTGGGGTTGCGCCCCGGCCTCGTTTGTGGAGGCTCCCCTGATGCTCAACGAGCACAGTTTTGCAGCCCGCCGAGCGCCCTGCAACCACGTCTGAGTCGGTATCCCCGATCATCCATGAGCGCGCGAAGTCCACCGCCAGGCTCCGTCCTGCGTCGAGCAGCATCCCGGGAGCGGGCTTGCGACAGTCGCAGGGTCCGCTCAGCTCGGCAACGATGCCCTCCGGGTGGTGCAGACACAACCGGAACGCGTCGAACGTGACACCCTCGCCGCCCACCAACTCAAGCACCCGGGCTTGGACCGCCTGAAGCTGTTCCACGCTCACCTTGCCCTTCGCCGCCGCGGGCTGATTGGAGACGCCGATCAGCAGCCAGCCGGCGGCGTGAAGTCGGTTGAGCGCCGCCGCCGCGCCCGGGACCAGGGTCACATCCTCCACGCGCAACGGCGACTCCGGCAGTCCGCTGAGCCGATCCGAGACGAGCTCGTTGACCACTCCGTCCCGGTCGACGAACGCGGCGCGAGCCCCGCTCACCCGCCGGCAGCCTGCGCGAGCGACTCCCAGTGACCCTGACGTGCCGCGAGTTCCGGATGCGAGACCAGTCCGTGCCACACGACCGCCTGGAAGGACTCGACGAGCGGAGTCTTGAGGTCCGGTGGAGTCGACACGACGATCGCCACGTCGGCGAGCTTGGCCAGCGTTCCGTCGGGGGAGCCGACGATCCCATAGATCGAAGCGCCGATCTCCCGGCCGTGCTCGATCGCGTTCACGAGGTTGACGGAAGTCTTGTGCTCACGGGAACCGCCGCCGACGCTGAACACCAGCAAGCCATCGCGCTCGGAGAACTTCGACACCCGCAGCCACTCCGTGAACGCGGTGTCCCAGCCGTCGTCGTTCGTGCGCGCGGTCAGCTCGGAGACGTTGTCGGTCGGCGCGTAGCTCTCGATCAGGCATAGCTTTCGGAAGTCGTTGACGGCGTGCGACGCGTGACCCGCGCCCCCGCCCACCCCGAGGATGAACAGCCGCCCGGAACGCTCGCGGACGGCGGCCAGGCCACGAGCCATGGCGTCGAGCTGCTCGCCGTCGATCGCCTTCGCGATCTGGGCCGCGGCGTCAAGGTAGCGCTGCGCGTGGTCGCTGATCACGGCGCTGAGCCTATTGGACCGAAGAACACCCCATCGATCCGCCGCAGCGTGGCCAGGTTTTCGTCCGCGCGCAGGCGATCCAGGAATTCGCCATCGCGCCACGGATCCCACTGCGCGCTCAGCAGCCGTCCGCTGATGCCCGCCGCCGCGTCGGAGAGCAGGAAGCAGACCAGTGCAGCCGCTTCGCCGGCCGGGAAGCCACCTTCCGCCACCTGGGCGCGGGTTCGCTCGTGGTACGCCTCGCCCGCCGCCTGGGGCCCGGCCCGCAACGTCTCGTCGTGCATGCGGGTGACCACGAATCCCGGCGCGACGCTGTTGAGCTCGATGTCCGTCGAGCCGGCGACGTTCTCGGTCAGCCGCACCACGGCCGCCTTGGACGCGGCGTAGGCGTCGTAGCGCGCAAGCGGCGCCGTGCCGCCGCCACCGGAGAACGTGACCGCGCGCCCGCGGGTCGCCCGCAGGCGCGGCAGCGAATATCTGAGCGCCAGCATCGTGCCGACGAGATTGACCGCGACCGTCGCGAGGAGAGCCTCGGGCGGCAGCTCGTCGAGTGGCCCGATCGGGCCGAGGATGCCCGCGGCGGTGACCAACCCGTGGAGTGGCCCCTGCTCGTCGATGGCCTCCATCCCGCTCTCCCAGGCCGCCGGGTCCGACACGTCCAGGATCAGCCCGTGATGCCCGCTGCCCGCGAGGCCGGCCACCGCATGGTTGACGGCATCGGCGCCCCGCGCCGCCACCACGACGCGTGCGTCGCGGCGCGCGAGCTCACGCGACACCTCGAGGCCGATGCCCATCGAGCCGCCGGTGACCAGCACGCGGCGGCCGGAGAGCTGGGCGGGGCGGGGGTCGGCGTTCATCGCTGCCCGGAGCTTGCCAGCTGAGCGGGGGCGGGGGATCTTCGGTTAGGGTGCGGCTCGATGCGCGCCGTCCAGATCATCGACCTGACGGGCCCCGATTCGGCTCTGAAGCTCGTCGACATTCCGGAGCCTGAGCCCTCGCACCCGCTCACGCCGGGCAGCGGCGTCGTGGTCGACGTTCATGCCGCCGGTGTCTCCTTCCCCGAGGTGCTGCAGACGCGGGGCGAGTACCAGTTCAAGCCCCCGCTGCCGTTCGTCCCCGGCAGCGAGGTGGGCGGCGTCGTCCGCTCCGCGCCCGACGGCGCGGAGGTGAGCGCCGGCGACCGCGTGGCGGGTTTCTGCTTCCTCGGAGCGTTCGCGGAGGTGGCGGTCGCGCCGGAGTTCTTCTGCTTCAAGTTGCCCGCTGACTTCAGCTTTGCCCAGGGCGCCAGTCTCGTCCTCAACTACCACACCGCGTACTTCGCCCTGAAGCTGCGCGGGCGCCTCCGGGAGGGCGAGTGGGTGCTCGTCCACGGCGCCGCGGGAGGCGTGGGCACCGCATCGCTTCAGGTCGCCAAGGGCCTGGGGGCGAGGACGATCGCCGTGGTGTCAAGCGACGACAAGGAGCGCGTGGCCCGTGACGCCGGGGCCGACCAGGTGGTGCGCTCGGACGGCGCCTGGAAGGACGAGGCCAAGGAGCTCTCGGGCGGCGGCGTCGACGTCGTGCTCGATCCGGTGGGAGGCGACCGCTTCACGGACAGCATCCGCTCGCTGCGCGAGGGCGGCCGAGTGGTGGTCGTCGGCTTCACCGGCGGCTCGATCCCCGAGGTCCGGGTCAACCGGCTGCTGCTGGCCAACACGGAAGTGGTCGGGGCGGGGTGGGGGGCCTACGTGATGGCCAAGCCCGACTGCACGCGAGAGATCGGCGCTGCCATATCGCAGCTGATCGAATCCGGTCACGTGCGGCCGGTGGTCGGCGCCCACTTTCCGCTCGAGCAGACCTCCGAGGCGCTGAAGCTGATCGACGGCCGGGACGCGACCGGCAAGGTCGTGCTCGACGTCCGCGACTAAGCCGCTCGGTCCAGCGAGCCCGGAGGAGGAATGTTCCCGGGCCCGCCGTCGCGAACCTGGGGAGTCGGCTCCCCGTGCTCGATCCGCCGTTTCTCGGTGCGGGCGACCATCTTGAACGATCGTGTGTTGTAACCGCGCGCCAGCGGTTTCGGCGTGAGCCGGCGGCCCGCCCGCATCGCCGTGGCGGCGGCGCGGAAGGCTGCCTGTTGGGTCAGGCCGTAAGGCAGCCCGTAGAGATCGCGCACGCGCGGAGGCATGCTGCCGAGCATGACCGCGTCATGGACGCGCTTTCCCATCTGCTGATGGCGCGGCATCGGAATCTCGAACGCCGTCGCGTAGCCGATGTAGCGGGCTTCGTCGGTCAGGAACAACTCATCCGAGGCCATCCGGCGCCGCCAGTACGTGCGGAATTCGTCGTAGGTCGCCGGCGCAGCGTCGCGCGGCATCCCGAACAGCTCGGCGAAGCCGATGTAGTCCTGCCACAGCGACTCACGCTCATCCGCGGTCATCCTGCGGATGAACAGCTCGTAGAAGAACTGCGCCGAGTCGGCGATCACCGCCACCGTCCACAGCATCAGTTCCGGGTCGCGGGCCGAGTACGGCGTCCCGGCCGGGGTCGGTCCGGCGTCCTCGCTCAGCGTTCCCGTCACGCGCCCGTGGAGGCGCCCCACATAGCCCAGAACCTCGTCGGCCTCCTGGCGAGAACCGAAGAACACCTTCTCGAACGCTGAGCCGGTGTGGGCGAGGCGCCGGAACGGGGTCAATCGTGCGTAGGAGTGCTCGCTCGTACCGACGTAGTTCAGTGGCGCGCAGGCTCCGATGCAGAGGGCTCGCTGGCCGTACATGAGACCGACCAGCCGCTCTCCGTGAACGCGGCGCCACGAGCTTTCGCGGGGGAAGTAGCCGTCAGCCTGGTGTCGATCGCTCTGGCCCACGATGAATCTGCAAACGAATGTTTCCAGAGGCTGGCCCGGTTTGTCAAGATGTGTTCGTGGCTCGCGCAGCGACTGGTGTCTATGGGGGCCTCGACGCGGATCAACGCCGATCCGGCCGGCGATCGCAGCTGCTCGAGGCCGCGCTCGAGCTGCTCGGCAACGAGGGTTGGCAGGGGACGACGGTGCGGGCCATCTGCGTGCGCGCGCACCTGACCCCGCGTTACTTCTACGAGAGCTTCGCCGACCGTGACGAACTGCTGCTGGCCGTGTTCGACAACATCGCCGAGGAGGCGGCGGCAGCGGTGCTTGCAGCCGTCCTGGAGGCTCCCGACGACGCGCGGATGAAGGCCAAGGCGGCGATCGGCGCGTTCGTCGCACTGGTGACCGAGGACCCGCGCAAGGCCCGGGTGCTGTTCGTCGAGGCGATGGGATCGGAATCGCTCGCTCGCCGGCGCTTCGAGACGCTGCGGCTGTTCTCCCACCTGGTCGCCGACCAGGCTCGTGAGTTCTACGACACGCGGGACACGAAGGACGCGCTGGTGGAGATGTCCGCGCTGATGGTGGTCGGAGGGCTGGCCGAGACGCTGCTGGCCTGGCTCGACGGGACCCTGTCCGTGACGCGGGAGCAGCTGATCGAAGACTGCACGGATCTGGTCGTGGCCACCGGGCACGGTGCCGTCGCGGTGGTGCGCGCCCGCGCGGCTGCCGAGTAGCCGGCCGCGCCCGCGCGGCTGCCAAGTAGGCGAACCGCCGGCTCTGACATGCTGCGGCCATGCCTGGGCTGATCGAGCGCTATCTGGAGCGGCTTCCGTTCGCGGCGGGGGATCCGGTCGTCTCCCTCGACGAGGGCTCGACCCCGCTCGTGCTGGCGCCGCGACTGTCCGAGCGAGCCGGCACGGAGGTCTGGTTGAAGCTCGAGGGTGCCAACCCGACCGGCTCATTCAAGGATCGCGGGATGACCTGCGCGGTGTCGGCGGCGGTGCGAGAGGGAGCGAAGGCCGTCGTCTGTGCCTCGACCGGCAACACCGCCGCCTCGGCCGCGGCCTACGCGGCCCGCGCAGGGCTGCGCGGAGCGGTGATCGTCCCCGAGGGAAAGATCGCGACCGGCAAGCTCGCGCAGGCGCTGATGCACGGAGCCAGGGTGATCGCCCTGCACGGCAACTTCGACGAGGCGCTGAAGCTCGTCCGTGAGCTGGCTCGGCGCCACCCGATCTCGCTCGTGAACTCGGTCAACGACTTCCGGATCGAGGGGCAGAAGACCGCGGCCTTCGAGGTTGTCGAGGCGCTCGACGGGGAAGTCGACGCGGTCTGCCTCCCGGTGGGCAACGCGGGCAACATCACGGCCTATTGGAAGGGCTTCCGGGAGCTGGGGGCAAGTCCGCGGATGCTCGGCTTCCAGGCCGCCGGCGCGGCGCCCCTGGTCAACGGCGCACCGGTGGAGCGCCCGGAGACCGTGGCCAGCGCGATCAGGATCGGAAATCCCGCTCGCTGGGAAGACGCGATGGACGCAATGACCTCCTCGGGCGGCGCCGTCAGGGCCGTCACCGACGACCAGATTCTGGAGGCGTACCGGTTTCTGGCCGCCAACGAGGGGGTCTTCTGCGAGCCCGCCTCGGCCGCCAGCGTGGCCGGTCTGCTCGCCCACGGGACGCACGACTGCCGGCGGGTTGTGTGCGTGCTCACCGGGCACGGGCTCAAGGATCCGCAGACGGCGCTGGCCCAGGCGGGCGCCGTGATCCCCTGCGCGCCCGAGATCAGCGCCGTCGAGCGCGCAGTGCTGACATGACGCTGGCGCGCCGGCGGCTCGTGCGAGTCCCGGCTTCCTCGGCGAATCTCGGTCCGGGGTTCGACGTGCTGGCGGCGGCGCTGGCGCTGCACCTGGAACTAGAGGTCGTCGAGGTCGGCGAGTTCTCGGTCGAGAGCGACCTGGATATACCCCATGATCGAGAGAACCTGGTCGTGCGGGCGTTCGAGCGACTGCATCCCGCCGACGCGTTCCGGTTCGAGATCCGATCGAAGATCCCCCTGAGCGGGGGCCTCGGTTCCAGCGCGGCGGCGATCGTGGCCGGCCTGCTGGCGGCCGACCACATGTTCGAGCTCGATGCTGATGTGTTCGCTCTCGCCTGCGAGCTCGAGGGCCATCCCGACAACGTCGCGGCGGCGATCGAGGGCGGCCTCGTGGTGTGCGACGGACGGGAGGTCCACCGCGTCGAGGTTCCGCTGGGGCTCGAGGCCGTGCTCGTGGTCCCGTTCGAGTCCGTCCGGACCGCGGATGCCCGCGCGGCGCTACCAGAGCAGGTGCCCCTCGGCGACGCCGCATTCAATGTCGCCCACGCCGCCATGCTGATGCTCGGCCTCGCCACCTCCAACTGGGAGCTGATCGCTTCCGGGCTCCGCGATCGGCTCCACCAGCCCTATCGCGCCCACCTCTACCCGCGCTCGGCGGAGCTGGTCGAGCGAGCGGGGGAGTTCGGGGCGTTGGGCGCGACGATCTCCGGAGCCGGGCCGGCCGTGCTCGTGTGGTCGCACTTCGAGCAGACGGGCGCGGTGATGGAGCGGCTGGGCCGCGAGGCCGAGGGCTGGGCCCGGGTGATGCGTGCGCCGTTCGAGTCCCAGGGCGCGGACGTCCGCGGCCTCTAATGCAGAAATTCCCGCTGTGCGGGAATTTCTGCGTGTCGAAGCCGGTTAGGCGGTCGCCTGCGCGCTGACCAGCTTGACCAGCTCGGCCCGCGCCGGCTCGAGCCCGAGTCGGCGCAGCAGCTCGTCGGCGACGTTCAGGTAGTCGACCGCGAGGTCCGGGCGATAGTCGACGATCGACTGCGCCCGCTCGGCCGATTCGGCGTAGGCGATCGAGGAGCGGATCGTGGTGTCGAACAGCTTTTCGCCGAAATGCTCGCGCAGCGAATCGAATGCCTCACGGGAATGGCGCGTCCGCATGTCGGCGATATTCAGCACCACGCCGAGCCATTCCAGATTTGGGTTGAGGCTGTCCTTGGCCAGCTCGATCACCTCCAGCGACTGCTCCACTCCCTGCAGCGCGAAGTACTGGGCCTCGGCGGAGAGGAGGGCGTAATCGGCCGCGACCAGCGCGTTCACCGTCAGCAGGCCGAGCGCCGGCGGGCAATCGATGAGAATCACGTCGTAGTCGTCCTTGACCTCGCGAAGCGCCTTCTTGAGCGTGAGCTCGCGGCCGATCTTGCCGCCCAGCATCAGCTCCGACTCGGCCAGGCCGAGGTTGGCCGGCATGATGCCGTCGTGCACGGCGGCCTTCGGCTTGGCTCGCCCGGCCAGCACATCCCCGACGGTGGGGGAGGCGTCAGGATCGACATCGAGATAGTCCGACAGGTTGCCCTGAGGGTCGAGATCGACCGCCAGCACCCGCAGCCCGACCCGCCGCAGGATGTCGGTCAGGGTCCGGACGGCGGTCGTCTTGCCGGTGCCACCTTTCTGGGACAAAACCGCGATCGTGGCCATCGCGCCGCCACTATAGAGGGATCAGCTCGGAGGCTTGGAGGCCGCGGGCACGCGGGCCGCGAAGCCGCTCAGCGCCGCCCGGAATCCCCGTTCGCCGGCGGGTGCCGGCTATGTCGTGACGGAGCGCGTGCCGCGCTCCTCGGAGTCGCCGGACCGCATCCCGGAGATCATCGGGATGTCGACGAAATGCAGGTGGTGCCGACCGATGACGATCTCATCATGGTCGGCCAGCGTGCTCCACTCGACGCGCTCGCCATTGACGAACACGCCGTTCAGGCTGCGATCGTCCAGCACGCGCAGCCCGTCGGGCTGGCGCACGATCAACGCGTGCCGGCGGGACACGGTCGGGTCGTCGAAACGGATGTCCGCCGCAAGGCTCCGGCCGATCCGCGTCCATTCCCGCTGCAGCGCGAAGGTCACGATCTCGCCATCCGGCGTGCGATAGGCGAGGTACTGCCCGGGGTCGGTCAGCTCGTCGCGGACCTCCTCGAGCCATAGATGATCCTCGGACTCCGCGGTGATCTCGACCACGCTCGCCTGAGCGGTGGTGAACAGCGAGGCTCTGACGAATTCCGTACCGCCGCAACTGGGACACGTGGGAAGTTCGTCCACCGCATCGAGCGAAACGGGATACTCACACTCCGTGCATCTAAAAGTTCCGGTCCCCGCAACGTTGCCCGACGTCCAAGCTTTCATTGGGGCGCATTCTCCTTGTACGGGCTGCAGGCTCGCCGAGCTGGCCAACCCGACCGCCATATCATAGCCGGTTCGTCAAAGTCCAAGTAAAGATTTGAACACCGTTTTGCACCGATTGATGGTGCGATAGGACACGTCGGTCTTCCCCCGTTTGTTTCGTTCAAACTTTGTGAAGGCGCGACGAGGAGCCCCAGCGCGGGCGAGGGCGCCCAGGGGAGGGTGGCGGGAAGGAACCCTCTGGAGGGTGACGAACCTCGCCCTATGCACAGCCCCCTGCGAGACATGCCGGATCTCGAGCTTGCGCTGTTGCGGCGTGGTCTCGATGACATGGCCGCCGGGAGCGAGCGCTGCCGGCATTGCCATCGGACGCCGTTGATCGGCGAGCGGGTCTACATCTACGAGCCCGGCGGGATGCTGTGTGAGCTCTGTCGTGAGGCCGAGCGCGACGCCCCCGCGGCATCGCGGATCGTGCACGGCCCGGAGTTCGGGCACACGATGCGGATCACCGATCAGCGCACAGCGGCCTAGCACCTGGCGGCCGGCCGGCGGTGCCGTCGCAAGGGGGGGGCCGGCGGCGGCCATAGGGCGGGCATAGAATCCTGCGCCGTGAACCCGTTCACCGTTTCAACGACGATCGCCAAGCCGCGGGAGCTGGTGTTCGAATACCTCGCGGACATTGCCAACCACGCCGAGTTCACCGACCACTACCTGGTCGACTGGCACCTGACGCGGGTGGATTCCTACGGCTCGGGCGCCGGGGCGCGGTTCCGGATCAAGGCGCCGCTCAACCGGTTCTCGTGGGCGGATATGACGTTCGCTGAACTCCAGCCGCCCTTCCGGATCGTGGAGCGCGGGCGCGGCGGCAAGTTCAATCGCGTGCGGATGGTGAGCACCTACACGCTCTCGCCCGGTCCGTCCGGCACCACGCGGGTCGAGTACACGCTTGAGACCGAGCCGCCGATGCTTTCCGACCGGATGCTCGAGGCGCTGGGCGGGCGCATCTGGAACCGCCGGCAGGCGGCACGGGCGATGCGGCGCCTGCGGACCATTCTCGAGGAAGACCGCGGGCGAGGCCGGCGCGCGTCGGTCGCCGCCCGCTGACGCCGCGCTGGATAAACTCCCCGGCCGCCGTGAGAGCTCCGAGACCAGTCGCCCGCCCCCGTCGCCTTCCCCGGCTCCGTCGCCTTCCGCTCCTGGCCGGCGGGCTGACGCTTGCACTCGGTCTCAGCGCGTGCGGAGACAAGGTCAGCCATCCGACGGTTGCCGACAACGAGGGCGTGTATGTGGACGCGGGGGCAGTGAGCTACCAGGTCCAGGTCTCGCGGCAGTTGAACCCCTACAACAGCGAGGATCACGATTATCTGAAGGGCGTCAGCGCCACCCCGCCGAAGCCCGACGAGGAATGGTTCGCAGTGTTCCTCTGGGCCAAGAACGACTCACACTCAAACCAGACCACCACCAATTCGTTCGACATCACCGACACCCAGGGCAACCGGTATTACCCGGTCACGATCGATCCCGACGTCAACCCGTACGCCTGGACAGCGCAGACGCTGCAACCGCTGGGGACAGAGCCCGCGCCGGACACGACGGCGTCGTTTGGCCCCACCCAGGGCGCAGAACTGCTGTTCAAGCTCAACATCAGCGCCTACTCCAGCCGTCCCCTGACGCTGCAGATCCACGCCCCGGGTCAGGCGCAGCCGGCCTCGGTGTCGCTCGATCTCTGATCGACGCCGATCGATGGCGCGGCGGTCCTGCTGGGCCCTGAGTCTGGCCATGCTGGGGCTGCTGCTGGCGGGCGTGTCGTCCGCGGCGGCCTCGTCGGGATGGTCGCGCCCGTTCCAGCTGGCCGCCCCCGTCCCGCTGGATGTGGTTCCGGCGCAGATCGCGTTCTCGGCCGGTGGGGCGACCGCTGTTGGGTATGGCGTGATGGATGAGGACGACCCGGCCGACTCGATCGCCCGGGTGGTGCAGCGCCGAGCGGGAAGCGGGTTCGGGGGAACACGGCGGGTGGCGGGCGAGCAGCAGATCCTGAGTCTCGCCTACGGGAACTCGGGCCTCGAGCTCCTGGCCGGACCGAGCGAAGCCGGGCACGCCTGTTGCAGCCAGGTGAAATCGATCGGCCCTGCACGAGGCGGCTCGTTCGGGCCGGCCCGGACGTTGTTCTCTGCGCTGGCGGGAGCGACGGTCACCCGGCTGGTCAATGTCTCCAACCGGCTTCTCGCGGTCGCCGCCACCGAGCGCGGCGTGTGGGTGGCGCAGTCAGCGGCCGGCGGAGGCCGCTTCGCTGCCGCGCTTCGTCTCAGCGCGCCGAACCAGCTCCCGCAGTCGCTGGACGCGATCACGCTCCCGGGTGCTCAGAGCCTCGTGTCCTGGACCGCGCGCACCGATCAGGTGACATCGTCCGGACCCCGCGCGATCTATTTCGCCAGCGGCTCGGCCAGCCAGGCGCCGGGACGGCGGCGGCTCGCGCTCACGGTGCCGGCCAATCACACGGTCGACGAGATCGCCCTCGCGCAGGGGGCGGCCCAGCCGACGCTCGCGTGGATCGAGAGCTGGTTTGACCGGGGCGGCGGTTATCACGCCCAGGTGAAGGTCGCCGACGTGGCGGGAAGGCTCCGTCCGCAGGCTGTGTCCGCTGACGGAGAACTGGCGGCCGGTCTGGCGTTCGCCGCGGACGCTCGTGGCGACCAGGCCCTGACCTGGAAGGGTTGCGACGCCAACGGCGACTGCGCCACGCGGATTGTCCTGCGCCGGGCGAAGGGGCGCTTCGGGTCCGTCCAGCGCCCGGGAGCGATCGACGCCTCCCAGAACCCCGCCGCCGCGGTGACGCTCGGCGGAAAGGCGCTGGTCGGCTGGATTCACAACGGCCACGTGTTCGCGGCGAGCTCCCGGGCCACCCGGATGGGCCGCCCTGGCGCCCTCTCGTCAACCAGCTTCGGCGCGGACCTGACGATCGCGGCCTCACCCCGCGGAGGCGGGCTGGCGGTCTGGACCCAGGGAACGCTGGCGCAGAGCGTGATCGGGGCGAATTTCGGCGGGCGGTAGGGGCGGATCGGCGTCCGTCGGGGATGGGCTGCCCGTCGCGCCAGGCCATGCCACGACGAGAAACGGGACTCCTGGTTGCGTTAATCGTCGCGGCATCGGCCCACTAGAGCCCCGCGCCCCGCTCAGCCGCCGACGGCTCGTCCGCGTCAGTGCGCTGCCAGCGCCGCGACCATCACGTCGTGGACCGCCGGCGCCGCGGTCGTGGCGCCGGCCCCCTGGGCGGGGAACAGGGCGCCGACGACGATGCGCGGGTGGCCGGCCGGCGCGTAGCCGACGAACCACGAGTCGGTGTTCTGGGGTGAGCTGGCGCCGGGGGCGGCGGTGTTGCGCAGCTCGGCCGTTCCGGTCTTGCCGGCGACGACGACCCCGGGGATCTGGGCCACGGTGCCGGTTCCGAACTCCACGACCGCGATCATCAGCTTCTGCACGAGGCGGGCGATGCGGCGACTGACCACGTGGACGAAACGCGGGCGGGCGTGCAGGACCAGGGTCGGAAGCGGGCGGCGGCCACCCATCGCGATCGTGGCGGCTACGTCGGTCATCTCGAGCGCGCTGCTCTGCACCATGCCCTGGCCGATGGCGGACGAGCCGACGGACAGCGGGCCGCCGATGGTCTTGGCGGACGGGATCGTCGGCTCGGACGCACCCGGGATCGATGGCGGCTGGTTGAAGCCGAAGCGCTGCGCGATGTCGACCAGCCGCGCCGCGCCGAGCTTGGCGCCGAGGGGCGCGAACACCGAGTTGCAGGAGACGGCGAAGGCGTTGAGGAACGTGCCCCCGCACGCCTCTCCGTTGGCGTTATGGAGGGTGAATCCCTCGAGCGTCGTGGAGGTCTGAATCGGGAACGTGTCGGTCAGCTTCACGATTCCCGCCTCCAGCGCTCCCGTCGCCGTGACGATCTTCATCGTCGAACCGGGCGGCTGAAGCGCCGAGAAGGCCACTCCGGCCAGGGCCAGCAGGGCGCCGGTACGCGGGTCCATGGCGGCGATCCCGGCGTACCTTCCCGCCATTGCGGCCACCGCCGCCCGCTCGAGCGGGGGGCTGATCGTGGTCGTCACCGTCGTCCCCGCCACCGGCCTGACCGAGGCCAGCGAGCGGTGGCCGGCCAGCAGCTTCCCTCCGGGAGTCCCGGCCAACCGGTCTTCAAACACGTGCTCGAGACCGTTCAGTCCCACCTGGGCGTCCGGCGGATAGCCGCGCGCCTCGTAGGCCGACAGGTCGGTCGCCGGAATCGGCCCGAGGGTGCCGACGATCTGGCCGGCGACATCCGGGATCGGGGAGGTCCGCGTCGGTCCTTGGGCAAGTGGCGTCCCGTCGCGCGCGAGCAGGTCGGCCCGGGGCGGGAGCGACACCTGCCGGGTCAGCTGCTCCCCGGGGCGCAGACCGGGGAACAAGAGCGCGTTCGAGAACCGGATCCGGGCGCTGCTGCCAGTGCCGCTGAGGGGGACCTCGAGGACCTCGGACAACGCCCCAAAGATGTGCGTGACGACGCGCATGCGGACGGGGATCGCTCCGCCGGAGCGGGAGCCGACTTTCCCGTGGGTGATCGAAACGAGCGTGGCCGTGGCGGCCGCGGCGTCCAGCGCCTGGACGAACTGCGTCTGTGGCATGCGCCGGCGCGACGCTGCATCGAGCAGCGAATACATATGCGCGTAGTCGCCGTGCGTCCACGAATCGACGTATTGCGTCACGAGCTGACGCTCGGCTCGGCCGGGGCCGCCGGCGAGTATCAGACCAGCCACGAACGCGACGACCGCGAGTGCGCCGAGCGGCGCCGCCCGCCTGACCAGCTTCCTGCGCCGACCGGCGCGTCGCAGCCCCGGCCGCCCGCCCACCGCAGTTACGCCTGCATGCATCACCCTAAGGCGGAACGGTAGAAGATGCAGCGGACTTCTGGCGCGCAGATAACCTGCTGGAGGTGACAGCGATCGACTGGTTGATCATGGCCTTCACCGTTCTGCTCGCCTTCTACGGCTATCTGCAGGGCTTCATCGTCGGCGCGCTGTCGCTTGCGGGATTCGCGCTGGGCGCGTTTCTGGGCACGCGGATCGGACCGCTGCTGCTGCCCAGCGGCTCGCATTCGCAGTACTCGGCGGTGTTCGGCCTGGTGGGAGCGCTGCTCGCCGGCGGGGTCCTGGCCAGCGGCTTCGAAGGCCTCGGAGTCCGGGCCCGATCGGTACTGAGGCTGCCGGGCCTGCGGACGATCGACGGCCTGTTCGGAGCGGCGCTGACCGCGTGCGTGGGGCTCGGGATCGCGTGGGTCGTCGGCGCCGTGGCGCTGCAGTCCGCCGGCTCGAACAACCTGCGACGAGACCTCCAGCGCTCCGCCATCCTGCGCGGCCTGAACCAGCTGCTGCCGCCCTCGGGGCCGATCCTCAACGCGCTCCAGCGGTTCGATCCGCTGCCATCGGTGCGCGGCCCGGCGGCCGACGTTCCGGCGCCCACGCGCGGGGTCCTGGCCAGCCAAGGTGTGCGCACCGCGCGCGCGAGCGTCGTGCGCGTCGTGGGCACGGCGTGCGGACTGGGCATCGAGGGGAGCGGGTGGGTCGCCGCCCCGGGGATCGTCGTCACCAACGCGCACGTGGTGGCGGGCGAGACTGACACCACGGTGGTGCCCGGCGGCCACGCGCCCTCGCTGCGCGCCCAGGCGGTCGCGTTCAGCCCACACGACGACATCGCGATCCTGCGCGTTTCGGGGTTGAATGCTCCGGCCCTCAGCCTGGCCCGCGACCCACGGCCAGGATCCGCCGCGGCGATCCTCGGCTACCCACTTGACGGCCCGTTCGATGCCGAGCCCGGGAGGCTCGGTCAGACCCAGCGCGTCCGCACCGAGGATGCCTACGGCAACGGTCCCGTGGTTCGCAGCATCGTGTCGCTCCGTGGCCGCGTGCGTCCCGGTAACTCCGGTGGGCCGATGGTCGATTCAGCGGGCCGCGTGGCCGCCACGGTGTTCGCCGCCATCACGGGGGTGAGCAATGGGCCCCACAGCGCCACCGCCGGAGGGTTTGCCGTTCCGAATGCGCTGGTGCGGGCCAAGCTCGTGACCACACAGGGACGGACCACACCGGTGAGCACCGGGCCGTGCTCGGGCTGAGCGGGCGGGCCCGGTCCGGGCTCATACCCAGCCCTCGGACGCTCATCCAGCCCTCAGCCATACGCACAGGAACGCCGAGGGCGGGCGGTGGTCTGCACACCGCCCGCCCTTACGCGTTTTTAGTGCCCCCCGACGTCCTCGGCCATCTGATGCACCGTGTCCAGCTCAAGTGCCCCAAGGAGCTGGGGGTGATGATGGGCGAGGTGTCGCTGGGCCGCATCGAACAGCTCTTGCTCGGACTCTCCTGCGAGTTGCGCCCCGCACTCGCAGAAGGCGATCCGACGATTCCTGTTCTGATTTGTGGCCGTGGCCATGACGTGACTCAGCGTTGCCTCGCTGCCCCCACTCGAGGGCGTCGGATTTCGTGTGGCCCCGGTGACCACGGTGCTAAAGCTGTCGTAGGCCCGTTGTCGATACGTTTCCAAATCGTTGCCGGAGGCTGAACCCGCAACCGAACGAACCAGGATCCAGCTCTGTGGACGGCTGTCCATGGAGATCGATGGCGCGCAGCTGGCCGGTCGCCTACGCGGCAAACAGGTGCCGCTGTTGCTCGCGTACCTGGTGCTCAACCGCGACCGGCCGGTCGGGCGCCAAGAGCTGATCGGGGCCCTGTGGCCCGACAGGGCCCCGATCTCCCAGGATGCCGCACTGCGAACGCTTCTCTCCCGCCTGCGCTCGGCCCTCGGCGCGGCCACGCTGGCCGGACGGGATGAGCTCGTCATCGACCTGCCTGCGCCGGTGTGGATCGACCTCGAAGCCGCCTCGCTGGAGGTGGACCACGCGCGCAGAGCGCTCGAGCGCGGCGATGCGCGCAGCGCCTGGGCGCTGGCGCAGGTCCCGCTGAACATCGCCGCACGGGGCTTGCTCCCGGGCTCTCAGGCCGGCTGGCTGGAGCCCCGCCGGCGTGAGCTCGAGGACATCCGGCTGCAGGCGCTCGAGGTGATCGGACGTGCCGGGCTGAGCCTCGGGCGCGCACAGCGGACATCCGTCGAACGCACCGCCCGCAGCCTGATCGAGGCCGAGCCCTACCGGGAATCGGGCTACGTGCTGCTGATGGAGGCGCTGGCGGCTGAAGGCAATATCGCCGAGGGCCTCCGGGTGTTCGATCAGCTGCGGACGCTGCTCCGCGACGAGCTGGGCACGAGTCCGTCGCCGGAGACGATCGCCGCTCACGAACAGCTGCTGCGACCGGCCAGCCGAACCCGCTTCGATTTGCCCGAGGCCGAACCCGGAGCGAGCCCTGGAGCGACCATCGGCCTGCCGGCCGAACTGTTGGCCCGCGGTGACGCGCCGCTGGTCGGCCGGGCGCGAGAGCTGGAGCAGCTCTCCGAGCTCTGGCGGCGAGCGCGAGAGGCTAGTCCAAGAGAGCGCTACAACGTCAACGTCCAACCCGGAGGGCGGCTGGCGCTGCTGACCGGGGACGCGGGCATCGGCAAGACGAGGTTGGTCGCCGAGCTGGGTCGCCTTGCCCATGCTTCGGGGGCGTTCGTGCTGGCCGGCCGCTCACCGCAGGACGCGCTGCTGCCCTACCAGCCGTTCGTCGAGGCTCTGCGCCACTACGTGGTCCACGTGCCGTTCGACGACCTGCGGGCCAGCGCCCGGGAGTACGGATCGGAGCTGGCGCGGCTGGTGCCGGAGCTGCGCCGCCGAGCCCCCGACCTTCCCGCGCCGGTGGAAGGCGACCCGGACACGGAGCGCTACCGTCTGTTCGAGGCGGTGGTCGGCCTGCTGGGAGAGATCTCCGCGTCGGTACCGGTGCTGCTCGTGCTCGACGATCTCCAGTGGGCGGATCGCCCGACGCTCCTGCTGCTCCGCCATGTGGCTCGGGCCCCGGACCTGCGCCGGGTGCTGGTGCTCGGCTCCTACCGCGCCGCCGCGACGTACGCGGACGGATTCGCACAGGCGCTGTCTGAGCTCCGCCGGGAGCGCCTGGTGACCCAGATCAAGGTTGGCGGCCTGACCGAATCGGAGACAGCGGAACTCGTCCGGATCCGCGCCGGCGGCAGCCCTTCGCCCGCGCTCTCCCGGGGTCTGCACGCCGAGACCGAAGGAAACCCGTTCTTCATCGAGGAGATCGTCCGCCACCTCGCGGAGGCGGGCGTGGACACGGATCAGGCCGACGCTCGTGAGCTCGAGCGAGTCGGGCTCCCCGAGGGGGTCAAGGAGGTGATCGCGGTACGGCTGTCGAGGCTTCGCCCGCCCGCGGTCGAGTGGTTGCGCCTGGCGGCGGTGATCGGTCGCGACTTCGATCTGTCGCTGCTCGAGCAGGTCGCCTCGCTCGAGGAGGACCAGTTCCTCAACGCCCTCGACGAGGCGCTCGCCGCCGGGCTGGTCGTGGAAGCGTCGGGCGACTCGGCCCGCTACAGCTTCTCCCACGCGCTGATCCGGGAGACGCTCTACGAAGGCATGTCGCTTCCGCGCCGCGCGCGCAACCATCGGCGTGTCGGTGAGGCGCTCGAGGCCATGGGTGACGACGCGCAGCTGACCGCGCTCGCGCTCCACTTCGCACGCGCCGCAGGCCCGCAGGACGCGGACAAGGCGATCAGCTACGCCTGCCGAGCGGGCGAGCAGGCGACGCGGATGCTCGCGCACGAGGAGGCCGGGCAGCACTACGCCCGCGCCCTCGAGGTGCAGGAGCGCTTCGAGCCGGAGGCGCTCGAGCGCCGGGCCGAGCTGCTGCTGTTGCTCGGAGAGGCGCGGGTCCGCGCCGGTGAGCGCCCGTCAGCCTGGGGGATTTTCCGTGAGGCGGCGACAATCGCCGCCGGCCGCGGCGACAGCGCGAGTCTGGCTCGCGCGGCGACCGGTGCCTCCCGGCGCTACATCCAGCCCCCGGGGGTCACCGATGAGGCGCTGATCGCCCTGCTGGAACAGGCGCTCGAGATGACGGCCGGTCAGCGCACGGTCGAGCGGGTGGCGCTGCTGACCCGGACGTGCGGCGCGCTCTACTACTCGCCCGGCCGCGGGCGCATGGCCGAGCTCGCGAACGAGGCGACCGAGATCGCCGGCGAACTGCGTGATCCGGTCGCGCGCGCGCTGGCCGCCGCCGCACGGCGGCGGGCGTTCTGGGATCCCGGGCACCTGGAGCAGCGGCTATCGGATGCCACCGAGCTGCTGACCCTGGGGCGTGAGGCCGGCGACCTCGAGCTGGTGCTGCAGGGGCACGCTTGGCTGGTCGTCGATCTCCTCGAGCACGGTGACTCCGAGGCCGTCAACGCGCAGATCGAGGCCTTTGCCGCCGGGGCCGAGCGGCTACGCCAACCACTGTATCTGTGGCACGCCGCCGTCTGGCGGGCCATGCGGGCGCTCCTGGCCGGCCGCCTCGAGGAGGCCGATCGGCTCGCCAACGAGGCGGTGGCCATGGCTGCCGGGGGGGAAACCGTCACCGCACCGCAGTACTACGCCGCCCAGTTGCTGGCGATCCGCCTCGAGCAGGGCCGGATGGCCGAGCTCGAGCAGCCGGCGCGGGAGTTCGTGCAGAGCAACGCGCAGCGGCCCGCGTGGAGGGCGGCGCTGGCCACGCTTCTGTGCGAGCTCGGCCGCACCCCGGAAGCCCAGCACGAGGTAGATGTCCTGGCCCAGGAGGATTTTGAGGACATCGAGCAGGATGGAGACTGGATGACGGCGATCACGCTGCTCGCGGATTGCTGCGCCGATCTCGGCGATGCGGAGCGGGCCGGGCATCTCTACAGACTCTTGACCCCGTATCGCGATGCGAACGTGGTGATCGGCCTCGCGGTCGTCTGCCTGGGGTCCGCCGCACGCTATCTGGGGCGGCTGGCGGCGACGATGGGACGGGACGAGGAGGCGAAGGAGCACTTCGAGCGGGCGCTGGTGGCGGAGGCGGCGCTGAAGGCGCCGGTGTGCCTGGCCCACACGCAGCTCGAATATGCCCGGCTGCTCGGTCCCGGGTCCTCGAAAGCCCAGGAACTGCTCCATGATGCGACCGTCACGGCGGAGAGACTCGGCCTCACCGCTGTCCTGCGGCGGGCGGCGGCGCTGAACTGGGGCTGAGCGGTCCCCTGGGCGAGGCGCAGCATCGCTCCCCGAGCCGCGCTTGCGGCGAGCGCTACCCTCCGGCGGACCTATGTCCAAGACACTTGTCATCGCCGAGAAGCCGTCCGTGGGGGGTGACCTCGCCCGCGTGCTGCCGGGCGTGTTCGCCAAGCACGAGGGATACCTCGATGGGCCTGAGCACACCGTGACGTGGGCCGTCGGGCACCTGGTTCAGCTGGCGGATCCCGACGAATACGAGGACCGCTTCAAGAAGTGGCGGATGGCGGACCTCCCGATCGTTCCCGAGCGCTTCAAGCTGGTCGTGCGCGACGAGCGTTCCAAGAAGCAGATGAATGTGGTCAAGCGACTGCTCGGCAGCAGCGAGGTCGACAACGTCGTCAACGCCTGCGATGCCGGACGCGAGGGTGAGCTGATCTTCGCCTACCTGTACGAGAAGTCCGGCTCCAAGAAACCGGTCCAGCGGCTATGGCTGAATTCGATGACCACCCAGGCGATCAAGGACGCATTCGAGGCGCTGCGTCCCGGCTCCGAGCTCGCCTCGCTGGAGGCCGCCGCCCGCTCGCGCTCCGAGGCGGATTGGATCGTGGGCATGAACGCGACGCGCGCGGCGACGATCCGTCTGCGTTCCTCCTTCGACGGCGCGGTCTCGCTGGGGCGCGTGCAGACGCCGACGCTGGCGATCCTGGCCCGCCGGGAGCAGGAGATCCGAGATTTCAGGCCACGGCCGTACTGGATCGTCGACGCGACGCTCGAGACGGTGACCGACCCCCGGGTGTACGAGGGTCGCTATCACGCCGGGGCGAACCCGAGAATCAAGTCGGCCGATGAGGCCGCGGAGATCGTCCGCGCCTGCGAGGGCCAGACCGGCGAGATCACCAAGCTCGAGAAGACCGAGCGCAAGGAACGGGCGCCGCTGCTCTACGACCTGACCTCGCTCCAGCGGGACGCCAACAGCCGCTTCGGCTTCTCCGCGCGGAGAACGCTCGCCGCCGCCCAGCGCCTCTACGAGGAGCACAAGGCGCTCACATACCCCCGGACCAACTCCCGCTTCATCACCGGGGACATGATCGGGGAGATCAAGCCGATCGCCAGGCTCGTGGGGGAGCAGCGGGAGTACGCCGAGGGTTCGAAGTACGTGCTCGGCCTGGACGTGCTGCCGCTGGCCAGAGTGGTCAACGACGCCAAGGTGACCGACCACCACGCGATCATCCCGACCCGCGCCGAACGGCATCCCGTCGACAAGATGAACAGCGACGACCGGCGCATCTACGACCTCGTCGTCCGGCGCTTTCTGGCCATCTTCCATCCCGACGCGGTGTTCGAGAACACCCGGGTGGAGACGACGGTCGCCACCCACGTGTTCCGCACGCGCGGCAAGGTGATGCTGGTCTCCGGGTGGCGCGGGGTCTACGGGGAGACGGCGGACGCCGACGCCGAGCGCACCGAGGACGACGAGGGCCGCGAGCAGCAGCTGCCGAAGCTCGAGCGCGGCGAGCAGGCGGACGTCAAGAAGATCGCCTCGGAGGAGAAGGAGACCAAGCCGCCCCGCCGGTACACCGAGGGCGCGCTGCTCGCCGCCATGGAGACCGCCGGCAAGCTTGTCGACGAGGACGAGCTGCGCGAGGCGATGAAGGAATCCGGGATCGGAACCCCGGCCACCCGAGCGGCGATCATCGAGCGGCTGCTTCAGGTGGCCTACATCGAACGTGACGGCCGTGCGCTCGTGGTGACCGAGAAGGGACTCAACGTGATCCGCCTGCTCGGCGAGCACGCGCTCACCTCACCGGGCCTGACCGGCGAATGGGAGCACCGGCTGGCCAAGATCGAGACCGGAGCGGACTCGCGCGAGGCGTTCATGGGCGACATCGTCAAGTTCACCGAGGCGACGATCACCGAGCTCGACACCAACCTCAAGGACGTTCGCATCCCGCGGGCGAATCTGGGGCCGTGCCCGGTGTGCGGGCACGACATCATCGAGAATCGCAAGGGCTATTCGTGCTGGTCACGCGACGATCCGGGATGCGGCTTCGTGATCTGGAAGTCCAAGGCGGGCAAGCAGCTGCCGATCGTCGTGGCCCGGGAGCTGATCAAGACCGGGCGGACGGAGAAGCCGGTCACCGGCTTCAAGGGGCGTTCGGGAAAGAGCTTCCGCTCGCGGCTCGCGCTACAGCAGTCCGAGGAGGGCAAGTGGCGCGTCGAGTTCGACGAGCCGTGGGCGAAGGAGGGCGCCAAGCCGCCCGAGGCCGAGGCTGAGCCCGAGGGGGCTCCCGCCTCCACCCCGGACCAGCAGCCCGCCGCCGCCTAGCCACCAGGCCTGATCGCTAGCTGTCAGGGGCACTCGCCACCATAGGCCGATGGCGCTCACGCTCGTTCTCGGTCCGGCCAACTCGGCCAAGGCGGGCGAGGTGCTGGGCGCGTTCGCGGACGCGTCGCATCGCGACGCGCTGCTGGTGGTGCCGACCGCCGACGATGCCGAGCACTACACGCGGGAGCTGGCCGAGCAGGGGGCGGTGGTGGCTTCGGTGCTCACATTCCGCTCGCTGGCCGGCGAGATCGCGCGGCGGGTGGGTCCGTGCGGCCGGCGCCTCTCCACGCTCCAGCGCGAGCGGGTGCTGGCCCGAGCGCTGTCGGGCCTCGAGTTCGAGGTGCTGGCCGGATCGGCCTCCGCACCCGGATTCGCGACGGCGGCTGGAGAGCTGATAGCGGAGCTGCAACGCTCTTTGGTCACCCCGCAGCGCTTCGCCCAGGCGCTGACGGCGTGGGCGGCGCAGGACGAGCGACGTGCCGGGTACGCGAAGGAGGTGGGAGCGCTCTACCTGGCCTATAGGCGTGAGCTCGAGCGCCTCGGGCGGGTCGATGCCGAGCTCTACGCGTGGCGCGCGATCGACGCCTTGCGAGCGCAGCCGGGTCGCTGGGGCGAGACTCCGGTGTTCTTCTACGGCTTCGACGACCTGCTGGCGATCGAGCGCGACGCGATCGAGACCCTGGCCCGCGTCGTCGGCGTGGAGGTGACCGTGTCGCTGACCTACGAGCCGTCGCGGGCGGCGTTGAGCGCCCGGGCCGAGGCGGTGGAGGAGCTGCGGGCGATCGCGGGGCGGGTCAGGGAGCTGCCCGCGCTCGACGAGTACTACGCCCCAGCGGCGCGGGAGGCCCTGCACCACGTCGAGCGGTCGCTGTTCGAACCCGGGCGCGAGCGCATCGACCCCGGCTCGGCTGTGCGCCTGCTCGAAGCCGGCGGTGAGCTGGGCGAGGCCGAGCTCGTGGCCGCCGAGGTGCTGGAGCTGCTCCGGGCGGGCTTCCCCGCCGAGGAGATCGTCGTCGTATGCCGCTCGCTGGCTCACACCGCGCCGGTGATGTCCGGCGTCTTCCGCCGCTACGGAGTCGAGCTGGCCAGCCGTCACCGGGTGCCGTTCGCGCACACGACGCTCGGGCGCTCGGTGCGGGCGCTGGCCAGGTGCGCGCTGCTGCCTGAAGCGCAGGCCCGCGCTGAGGACCTGCTCGATCTGCTCCGCGCGCCGGGGCGGCTCGAACGGATCGAGCTGGCGGACGCGCTCGAGGCGGAGGTTCGCCGGGAGGCTCTGCAGACCGCGGCGCAGGCGCGGGAGCGCCTGGGTTGGGATCTCGACGAGATCGAGCGACTGCGGTCCGCGGAGGACCTGAGCGGCGAGCTGGCCCGGCAGGCGCGGAGGATGTTCGCCGCGCCCCATCGCGGCACCGCGCCGATCCTCGACGGACCCGAGGAGCTCGATGCCCGCGCCCTGTCCACGCTGATCTCGGCGCTGGCCGAGCTCGAAGACCTGGGCGAGCGGTTGAGCGGCCCCGAGGTGCTCGAGCTGCTGGAGGGCCTCGAGGTCATGGCAGGTCAACCGGTCCGCCCCGGCGCGGTCCTGCTGGCCGAGCCGCTGGCCATCCGGGCGCGTCGCTTCCGGGCGGTATTCGTCTGCAGCCTGGGCGAGGGCGAGTTCCCGAGGCCCGGCCATAGCGAGCCCTTTCTCTCCGATGAGCGCAGGCGTGAGCTGGCGCTGGCCTCGGGTCTGCGGCTGCCGGCGACCGAGGACGCGCTGGCCCGGGAGCGATACCTGTTCTACGCCTGCGCCTCGCGCGCCACCGAGCAGCTCGTCTTGAGTTATCGCAGCTCCGACGAAGAGGGGAACCTGGCGCTGCCCTCGCCGTTCGTCGCGGACGTGGCCGATCTGTTCGTGGAAGCCTGGGTTGAGCGCCGGGGACGACGGCTGCTGGCGGACGTGGTCTGGGACCCGCGCAGGGCGCCGACGGCGAGAGAGCTGGCCCGGGCCGTCGCGGCCTCCAGTGCGTCCGACGAAGCCCTGCCGTCACCGGTTCACACCCTGAGCGAGCAGGCCCTGGCGCATGTGCGCCATCGGGACATCGTCTCCGGAGGCGCGCTCGAGAGCTACGCCGACTGTCCGGTGAGGTGGCTGATGGAACGCCAGCTCTCACCTGAGCGATTCGCGCCTGATCCCGACCCGATGGTCCGCGGCAGCTTCATGCACGCCGCGCTGGAGGAGGTCCTGGTGCGCCTTGAGGGGCCGGTCACACCTCGGAATCTGGCCGAAGCCCTGCGGATCCTCGACGAGGTCGTGGCCGAGGTCCCGCCCACGATCGCCCCGGGCCGCTCGGAGGCGGTGCGCACGGCGGCGCTGCGGTCGATCGAGGCCGATCTCCGGCGCTACCTGGTGCAGGAGGCGGGCGACGGTTGCGACTGGGAGCCTCAGGGGCTCGAGCTCCGGTTCGGCTTCGACGGCGAGGACGGGTCGCTGCCGGCCGTGGCGCTCGGCGAGGGCAGCGAGCGAATTTTCTTACGTGGCGTGGTCGATCGCGTAGATGTCGACCCCGATGGCAGCGGTCGTGCGCTCGTGCGGGACTACAAGAGCGGCAGCAAGCGGCCCGAGCAGCAGGGCGCGCGGTGGGCGGCCGACCGCAGGCTCCAGGTGGCGCTGTACATGATCGCGGTCAGGGAGCTGCTCGGACTTGACCCCGTGGCGGGCCTCTACCAGCCGCTGGGCGGCGGCGACCTGCGACCGCGGGGCGTGTTCCTGAGGGGCGCTCCGGTCGGCTCTCGCGTGGTGGGTACCGACGCCCGCGACCGCGAGGAGCTCGACGCAGTCCTTGACGACGCGCGGGCCCGTGCGGTGTCGCTGGCCTGCGAGTTGCGCGGCGGAGTCCTGAAGCCGTGTCCGGAGACCTGCTCGCGCGACGGCTGCCGGTATCCGGGCATCTGCAGGATCTCCTGATGGAGTTCACGCCGGAACAGCGGGCGGCGATCGAGCGGCGCAGTGGAGATCTGCTGCTCGACGCGAGCGCCGGCAGCGGCAAGACCTCGGTCCTGGTCGAGCGGTTCGTCCGGGCGGTGATCGAGGACGAGGTCGATGTCGCGGCGATCCTGACCATCACCTTCACCGAGAAGGCCGCGGCGGAGCTGCGCGATCGGATCCGAGGACGGCTGCGGGAGCTCGGTCAGCTCGAGGCGGCCCGGGCCACCGAGGGCGCCTTCATCTCGACCATCCACGGTTTCTGCGCCAGGATCCTGCGCACCCACGCGCTCGCGGCCGGCATCGATCCGGCCTTCGCCGTGCTCGACCAGCCGGAGGCCGAGCGGCTCGCTGATGCGGCCTTCGACGTGGCTCTAGAGGAGCTCGCGCAGAACGATCCGGGGGGAATCGAGCTGATCGCCGCCTACGGGAGCGGACCGCTGCGTGAGGCCACGATCGGCGTGTTCAGAGAGCTGCGGGCGCGCGGGGCGCTGCATCCGGCGCTCCCGCCGCTCCCGCCGC
>DATCPD010000040.1:0-4475 GCA_036564325.1 Solirubrobacteraceae bacterium
CCTCCAGGCCGACTTGGGGAAGTCATCGTCCCCGAATCGCCGCCCCGCCTCGAGGACAGCGACCCGGTATCCCTTCTCGGCCAGCCGCAGGGCCGAGACGCTGCCTCCGAATCCGGACCCGATCACGATCCAGTCGAAATCGTGTTGCCCCGCGCCGGCCGCCCGGCTCGCCTGCGAGACTGACGGATCGCCCGCGGCGCCCCCGTTCTGGCCGGTTTCCGACTGCACCCGCGCTCCCGCCACCGGCCGTACTCTATGCGACTCTAAGCCCGCATCGTGCGCAACTTTTATGCAGTTTGGCTCAAGTTGTGGCCCATGCGCGCCGATGTTGAGGGGGATATATGGATCGGGCTGATTCACCTTCGCTGGCCGGATCGAAGACGATGCGGCCGGGCAACACGGAACGCGTGAGATGATCGCTCCGGCGCTGGACGACGGCCTGTTCCGCTCGCTCTACGCATCCTCGCCGCAGGCTGGCCTGGTCCTGGATGGCGCCGGGCTGGTCGTGCTCGCCAACGCGCGCGCCGAACGGCTGCTCGGATGCCCGCGCGCGGAGCTGATCGGACGAGCGATTGAGGACTTCATCCTGTGGGGAACCGAACCGGCGGCGCCCGGTGAGGCCGGCCCGGCTGATCCTGAGGGCGAGGATCAGGTGATCGAGGCGCACGCCCGCCGCGAGGACGGCAGCGAGTTGCCGGTTCGGCTCACGGTAACCCCGGTGCGGATCGAGGATCAGGAGTTCCGATCGCTCGCCATCGTTGACCCCTCAGAGGGAGCCCGAAGAGCCGCGCTGCGCGAGCACGAGGCCAGCCACGACCCGCTCACGGGCCTGCCCAACCGAACCCTGTTCCTCGACCGCTTGGAGCATGCCCTGGCCCGCGCGCGCCGATCCATGCGGCCGCTCGCCGTCGTGTTCCTGGACCTCGACGACTTCAAGCTCATTAACGACACCCGCGGACACGACGTCGGGGACCTGATGCTCGTCGCGCTCACACCAAAGCTCGCTTCCGCGCTCCGTCCCGGGGACACGATCGCCCGGTTCGGGGGGGACGAGTTCGTCGTCCTGTGCGAGGACCTGACCGGGGAGGCGGACGCGATCGGCATCGCCACCCGGATCGCCGAGGCCTCCAGCGCGCCGGTGAGAGTCGGAGGAGTCGAGCACACCATCACCGTCAGCGCCGGCGTGGCGCTGGTGGGCGACCCGGCCACAGCGAGCCCGGCCGGACTGCTCAGGGACGCAGATGCGGCCATGTATCGCGCCAAGGCCGGCGGAAAGGGACGCGTCGCCATGTTCGACGAGGGGATGCGCGCGCGGCTGATCGAGCGCGTCGCGATCGAGAGCTCGCTGCGCAAGGCCCTCGACCGCGATGAGCTACGCGTCTTCTACCAGCCCGTGATGTCGCTCCGGGACAACCGGATCGTCTCGGTCGAGGCGCTGCTGCGCTGGCAGCATCCCCACCGTGGCCTGCTCGAGCCCGGCGCCTTCATCGCTGTCGCTGAGAGCAGCGGGCTGATCGTGCGGATCGGCGAATGGGTGATGGAACAGGCATGCCTCCAGGCCGTCGCCTGGCAGGCCGCGGCGCCCGATGCCGAGCCGATCCACGTATCGGTGAACGTCTCCGCACAGCAGCTGATCCGCTCCGACGTGGCCAGCTCGGTGGCCCGCGTACTCGACGTCACCGGTCTCGAGCCCGGGTTGCTGGACCTCGAGATCACCGAGGCCATGTTGCTCCGTGACGTGGACAGCAGCGCCAGCGCGCTACAGAATCTCAAGCGCCTGGGCGTCCGCCTGGTGCTCGACGACTTCGGCACCGGTTACTCGTCGCTCAGCTTTCTGAAGCGTCTGACAATCGATGCGCTGAAGATCGACCGCTCGTTCATCGAGAATCTCGGCGAGGAAGAGGAGGACGGCATGATCATCGGCGCCGTGCTCAGCATGGCCAACGCCCTGGACATCGACGTCACCGCCGAGGGCGTTGAGACCGGAGCGCAGCTCGCGCGGCTGCGCACCCACGGTTGTGACTCGGTTCAGGGCTTCCTCTTCTCTCGGCCCGCCCCGGCAGAGAAGATCTCGACACTGATCGGGATCCGGCAGCTCGGCGAGCTGACCGCCGCGTAGACACCTCTGCTTCAGGCGCCCCGGGGCAATGGGCGTTCCTTCAGGCGCCCGGGTGACGAAGCCGGCGTTGCTTCAGGCGCCCCGGGTGGCAAAGCCGGCGCTCAGCAGTCGCATGGCCTGGTCCGGCGGGTCCTGGGAGTGCAGCAGCACCACGCCCAGCCACTTTCGCCCCCGGCGCGCCGTCGCCACCAGACATTGGCCGGCCGCCGCCGTATATCCGGTCTTGACTCCGTCGGTCCCGGGAAACCCCAGTCGCAGCAACGGATTGTTGTTGTACAGGTAGAGCTTCCCGCCCTTGATCGGAAACGGCAGCACCGCGCTCGACGAGCCGACGATCCGCGCCAGCTCCGGCCGCTCGAGCACCGCGT
Organism: Solirubrobacteraceae bacterium; assembly: GCA_036564325.1. Classification (GTDB taxonomy): domain Bacteria; phylum Actinomycetota; class Thermoleophilia; order Solirubrobacterales; family Solirubrobacteraceae; genus Palsa-465. Next base: position 2,488 of record DATCPD010000040.1, read on the forward strand.
GCGCGAGCACGGCGAGATCACTCGGGCACGAGCGGTTGCCCTGATCGACGATGCCTGACACCGTCGTGAAGTGGGTGCAGCGCAAGCCCATCGCCTGGGCTCGCTCGTTCATCATCGCCACGAACCGAGCCTGTGTCTCGGCCACGTGCTGGGCGAGCGCGATCGCGGCGTCATTGCCGGAGGGCAACAGCAGGCCGTACAGCAGCGCACGGACTGTGACGCGCTTGCCGAGCGGCAGCAGCCCCACTCCCGAGCCGGAGAAGTCGATCGCCTGACGGGTTATCAGCACCCGGGCATCGGGCCGTGTGTGGGCGGCGACAACCAGCGCGGTCATCATCTTCGTGAGGCTGGCGATCGGCAGCTCCTGCCCGGCCTCCCGGCTCCACAGGACCCGCCCCGAGCGCACGTCGAACAGCAGGCCGCCCCGTAGGCGGAGCTTGAAGTGGGCGCTGATGCGCTCGGTCGCCGGGCCCGGCGCCACGCCATACGTGTGCTGTGTGGCTGCCGGGCGCTGGACGGCGCCGGCATGGATCGAGCCGGTAGCCGGTCTGGGCGCTGCCGGCCTGGACGCTGGTCCCGAGGCTCCGGAGGCCATGAACACCAGCAGCGCGAGAGCTGCCAGGACGATTACCCCCAGCGCTCCTCCGACGCGCCGGTGTCGCCGCCGCCGCCGCCGCGCCTCGCGCGCCGAACGGTGCAGGCGTCCTTCCTGGAGGACTCCGAAGTCGGTCATTGACGCGGGCGCTCGGTCAGGGCGCCAACGATTCCGATCATGAACAGCACGAGGATCACCACCGCGAGCACGCTCACCGCGGTCAGCCCATAGTGCGAGATGTCGAGGGCGGTCAACACCCCGAGGGCCAGGATGAACACGAGCACGATCGTGAGAATGATGTAGCGCAAGCGGATCAGTACACCGGGATGCGGGAGGGGGTCTGTCTTAGTCTGGAGGCGAGCAGCCGGATCGTCAGCACCCCGAAGACGAACCCGCCGACATGGGCGAAATAGGCCACGCCGCCCCCGCCGCCGGTCGGATTGGTGAGGTTCGCAGCGCCGAATACCGCCTGCTCGGCGAACCAGATTCCGAGCATCACGACCGCCGGCAGCTCGATCACCGTGAAGAACAGGATGATGAACACGAACGTGAGTACGCGGGCGCGCGGGTAGAGGATGATGTAGCCGCCCAGGACCGCGGCGATCGCTCCTGACGCTCCGATCGTGGTCGCGGTCGAGTTGGGCGCCACGAGCACCTGCAGCGCGAGCGCCGCGATTCCGCCGGCGAGGTAGAAGCCGACGAACTTGACGTGGCCCATCGAGTCCTCGACGTTGTTGCCGAAGATCCACAGGAACAGCATGTTGCCGGCGATGTGGAGAATCGAGCCGTGCATGAACATCGAGGTGAACACGGTCTGCCAGGCGGGCAGCGAGTTCTCGGGGGTGATCCCGTTGTCGGCCAGAAGTGCGTTGTTGCAGATCACCCCGAGCGACTCCGGGCCGTTGATCGTCTGGCGGGCCACGTCTGCGCAATGCACGCCGGAGTGCGTGAGCGCGCGCGGGATCGCCCCGTACTTGAGCGCCTCCTGCGCGTCGGGGCCGCTGAACACCGATCCCCCGTGCCGGATGACCAGCAGGTAGACGATCACGTTCGCGAGGATCAGCGCGATGGTCACCCACGGGAAGGTCTCCGTGGGCACGTTGTCCTTGATCGGGATCATCCCGGCCCCAGCCTAGAGGCCGTCCCGGTGCGACGCCCCCGGTGGCGGCGCGAGGGTGACCGCCGGGCGGTGGCGCCGAGCGGCGTCGCAGCGCGACGGGGCGGTGCTACGGCGCGACGGGCGGTGCTACAGCGCGACGGGGCTGGCCACGGAGGCGATCCGCCACGGCTGGGCGGAATCGCCGTCGAGCGCCAGCGTCCAGCGCTCGGTGAAGCTGGTGGCCCGGGACTGGCTGCCGGCCACAACGGCCGCCGAGTCGCGGTCCTCCAGGTA
>DATCPD010000065.1:0-3772 GCA_036564325.1 Solirubrobacteraceae bacterium
GCGGGCGGCGACCTGCGGGTAACCGGCGGCCCGTGGCGCGTCGGCATCCGCCATCCGAACCGGCGCGAGGACGTCGCGGCGGTGGTCGTGTTGCAGAGTGGCGCCGTGGCCACCTCAGGCGCCTACGAGCGCGGACCGCACGTGGTCGACCCGCACAGCGGCAGGCCGCCGGTCGGAACCCTGAGCGTGACGATCATCGACCGTGCCCTCGCGCAGGCCGACGTGCACGCCACGGCAGCCTTCGCCATGGGTCCGGGCGGCCCGTCGTGGTCAGCCCGGCTCACGGCCATGACCATCCTCCCCGACGATGAGGTACTCCTCACGCCGACCTTCGTCCGCTTGAGGGCTTGAGCGGGCTCATCGGCGAAAGCCGCCCTCCGCGTTGATCACCTGACCCGTGATCCAGGCACTCTCCGCGGTCGCGAGCCAGCTGACGATTGGAGCGATGTCAGCGGGCTCGCCCCAGCGCCCGCCGGGAAACGCGTTGCGAAGACGCTCACGATCAGCGTCAGACGGCCATCCGGTGTCGACCGGGCCGGGATTGATCGCGTTCACCGTGATCCCTCGATCGGCGAGCGCGTCGGCAAGCGACCGGGTCACCTGATGAACGGCTCCCTTGCTGATCGCGTAGGGCAGCTCGTCGGCCATCGGCCCCAAGTGCTGCCCCGAGGTGAACAGCACGACCCGGCCATCGGGGCGCGAGTCATCATGCCGATTGGCAAAGGCTTGGACGAGCAGTACGACGGCTCGAGCGTTGACCGCCCAAGCCAGGTCCAGATCAGCTGCGGTCACCGAGCCCAGGGTCCCGGGTGCGGATCGCGCGTGGTTGGCAACCAGGATGTCGACCGCGCCGAACTGCTCGATGGTGAATTCGACCACACGGCGGGGTGCTTCGGGATCGGCGAAGTCGGCCGCGATGCTCCTGAGCCGATCACTCTCGCCTCCGAGGGCGTCGATCACCCTCTGGGCACCGGCCGCGTCGGCCCCCCATCGCTGCTCGGCGTCATGCGGCGACCACGATTGCACGACCACGCGGGCGCCGTCGGCCAGCATGCGCTGAGCTATCCCGAAGCCGATCCCCAGCCGTCTGCTTACGCCGGTGATGAGAGCAATCCGCCCGGTCGTCGCCAGCGCTAACCGCCACCTCCGCGCGCCTTGCGCTCTGACTCCTTGACGACGCCCTTGAGCAGCTGGTTGATCACCGGCTTGACGGCGGCCACCCAGACGCTGTCGGGCACGGGGATCTTCGGCGTCGAGTCCACTGTCCACGTGAGCTTCGTGTCGCCGCCTCCCGTGGTCAGCTCGACCGTGCCGGCGTGATGCTTGGCCGGGACTCCGGACAGGGCGCGGTAGGCGAACAGCGTCGGCCGCTCGAAGCTCGTCACCTCCTCGCGGATCGGCGGCCCGGCGAGCTTCAGGACGCGAACCGCGCCCACACCATTCGGATGCGTCGCGCCCTCGCGCTCGAGCGTCGACGAGCGCAGTGGCGTCAGCCGCGAGTAGGACCGATGGTCGGTCAGCACGTCGAACACCGTCTCGATCGGCGCGCTGATCGACGCGTGGAGGGTGAAGGTCGCCATCGGCGGCATCCTAGCCTTCTGAGCTCCGGCGCGGTTCGGTAGCCTGCGCGCGGCGATGCCGAGCCCGGCCCCACCCCCTTCGGACGCGACGGCCCACGCGCGCCGGCGCTACGCCCCGCGCATGCCCCCGGAGCAGCGGCGAGAGCAGCTGCTCGACGCCGCTCTAAGCGTCATCCTCGAGCAGGGCTACAGCGGCGTATCGATCGAGGCGGTCGCCCGCGCGTCTGGGGTCACGCGGCCCGTCGTCTACGACCACTTCCCCAATCTCTCGCGGCTGCTGTACGCGCTGATCGAACGTGAGGAGCACTACGCGCTCGAGCAGCTCGAGAACGTGGTCCCGGCCGAGCTGGCCGATGTCGAGCCCGCGGAGCTCCTGCGCGAGGGCGTCAAGCGGCTGCTCGACGCGATCGCCAGCCGCCCGGCGACCTGGCGGTTGATCCTGCTGCCGCCGGCCGGTACCCCGGCGATCGTGCGTCAGCACGTCGAGACGAACCGCGAGCACACGCTCGCGCGCGTGGAGCAGGTCGTGAGATGGGGGTTGACGCGACCCGAGCTGCCTGATGCTCTCGACGTGGAACTGGCCGCGCGGGCCATTCGCGACCTGGCCGAGGAGGCCGGGCGAATGGTGCTGACCGACCCGGAGCGCTATCCACCGGAGCGATACGAGCGTTTCGTCGAGGCCGTGATGCGGCTGCTCTGGCCGCGTGATGAGACCGCTGCTTGAGCGCTCCGCGCTGGAGCTCGCGGCGGCGATCCGAACCGGTGAGCTGACCGCAGCGGAAGTCGTCGGGGCGCACATCGATCGCCACCGGCAGACAGCGCCGTGGCTGCGGGCGATCGCGGCTGATCGCTTCGAGGATGCGCAGCTCGAGGCTGCCGCGGCCGACGCGCGCGTCGCCAGCGCGAAAGGCAGCGCCAAGGCCAGCGCCCGTGCGAACCTGCCCCCGCTGCTCGGCGTCCCGTTCACGGTCAAGGAGTCGATCGCCCTCCGGGGCATGCCGCTCTCGGCTGGTCTCGTTGCCCGACGGGCGTTCCGCTCGGGCGAGAGCGCGCCCGCGGTGCAGGCGCTGATCGACGCCGGCGCGATCCCCCTCGGGGTCACCAACACCTCCGAGCTGACGCTGTGGATCGAGTCGGGCAACCGTCTCTATGGCCGCACCAGCAATCCGTATGACCGCCGCCGCACGGCCGGAGGCTCCTCAGGCGGCGAGGGTGCCGCTGTCGGGTCCGGCGGCTCGGTGTTCGGGGTGGCCTCGGACATCGCCGGCTCGATCCGGATCCCCGCGTTCTTCTGCGGGGCGTTCGGCCACAAGCCCTCCCCAGGGGTCGTCTCCAACGAGGGCCTGTATCCACCGGCGCCCGACGGGCCGGCGGCGAGGATGCTTCAGACCGGGCCGCTGGCCAGGCGCGCGGAGGATCTGATGCCGCTCCTACGGACCTTGTCCGCTCCTGGGGTGGGCTTGGGCGACCCGGCCACCGTGTCCGTGGAGGGGATGCCGGTGACCGCCCTCGAGAACACTTCGCTGCTGCCGATGAGCCGCGAGCTGCGAGATGCACGTGAGCGGGCGCTCGGCGCGCTCGCAAGCGCCGGCGCGGTGATCCGACGCGTGGAGCTGCGTAGCTGGAGGCGGGCGACGCTCCCATTCCTGGCCACGCTGCAGGCGGGCTCTCCGCAGACAACGAGCGAGCTGCTCGAGGCGGAGGGGGTGGCGCGGCCGAGCTGGCGCACGCTCCTGCGCCGCCGGGGGCCGCACATGCCCGCTACCCGGCTTGCCCTGGCTGCGGAGCTCCTCCCACAGGCGCAGGGCGCAGCGCTCGAGCGCCAGCTGGCGGCCGGTGAAGCGTTGGCCGCTGAGCTGACCGAGGCGATCGGGGACGGCGTCCTGCTGCACCCCCCCCACCACAGAGTCGCGCCACGTCACGGCACCACGATCGGGCGACTGTGGCTGTTGACGCCGGCGTCGATGTTCAATCTCGCCGGCGTGCCGGTGACCGAGGTCCCGCTGGGGCTCTCAGCCGACGGCCTGCCGCTCGGAATTCAGGTTGCGGCCGGTCGCGACCGTGACCATGTGGCGATTGCGGTGGCGCTCGAGCTCGAGCGCGTGTTCGGAGGCTGGACTGCGCCCTGGGCGGCGTAGGGCCATGCCGGGAGGAGGCCGGCCGGGGCCTGCGGCGCTTCCCAAGTTCCTTCC
>DATCPD010000073.1:0-22850 GCA_036564325.1 Solirubrobacteraceae bacterium
CCAGCCTCGCCAAATCGGGCCGCGCTCGTGTCGTCCGCCTCGGCGGCGCTGGGCGGCGCCCTCGTCGCCTCGCGTAGCGCTGCTACGCGTCGGCTCCTGCGTCCTTGCCCAGCATCCACCGGTGACCACTCTCGGTGCCACCGAATTTCCGAATCACGACACTAGACCTCGGTCCGCGGTCAGCAGCCCGACCAAACGTTGTGCCCCGGCGTCCGGATGCTGTCCGTAGCCGGGAACGCGCAGATCGGGGGAGAGTGGTGTCTCGTAGGGAGCGTCCAGACCCGTGAGGCCGTCAAGCCGGCCAGAGCGGGCCTGGGCATAGAGCCCTTTCGGATCACGCTGCTCGCACACGGATAACGGCGTGTGAACCCAGACCTCGAAGAACGGCAGACCAATTTCGTCGTGCAACGCACGGGCCCGGCGACGGTCCTCAGCGTACGGCGAGATCAGCGCGACGATGGCGACCGCCCCAGTGCTCGCCGCCCGCGCTGCGGCATGCGCGGCTCGACGAGCCTGCTCGCCGCGGTCGCGGCGCGTGTACCCGAGCTCGCCACCCAGATCCCGGCGAAGCTCGTCGCCGTCGAGCACGAGCGTCGAGCATCCGGCGCTCCGCAGCTTCTGCTCGACCGCCAGGGCCAGCGTGGTCTTGCCCGCTCCGGGGAGGCCGGTCAACCACAGTGTTCCGTGGTCCGCGGTGCGAGCTGGGATGCCGTCCACAGCTCCGGAGGATACCTTCGCCTCTGGCCCACCTATGGCCCGCGCGGGCGAGGCGCAGACCGTCCCGGGCCGACCTCAGGCGCTGCGGTTGAAGAACGGCCGGTACGGGCGGCAGGGCTCGCCCCGCAGGCCAGGGCAGTGTGGGAGGCCGGCCGGCACGCGGATTCCTGCCACCACGGGCAGGATCAGCCGGGAGGGCATCTGCGGGGAGTGTGCGAGCAGGACGCTGGCGGCTGTGGCCGGGCTCGTGGCAAAGGACCAGATCGGCTGGTCGCCGCCCGGGGCCGCGATCGTGATGCGGATGCGCGAGCCGTGGCGGTAGGCATGGCCTTCGTAGTAGAGCGGGACGGTCACCTCCGCCCAGCGGCCCTTCGGCAGCGGCGCCGCGTCGGCCCGTCGAAGGCTTGGGACCGGGGCGAGCAGCGTGCTGCGGCGCGGGTCAAGCTTGCGGGCGCTGGCCCGGAGCCATCCGCTCTGCACAAAGGTTTCGTTCCCGTCGGGTCTCACCTCGGAGACGGTGACCTGAAGATCGACGCTCGGCGCCGAGGACTTGATCCACGCCTGCACGGCCCCGCCGCCGATAACGGTCGTGTCGGCCTGTAGCTCCGCGGTCAGATAGGAGAGGGCGCTTCCGGGCGGATTCGGGACCCAGTTATAGATCGGGCTCGTGGTCCAGAGGCCGTTCGGGCCTGATGCGGTGTCGCCGGTGAAGTCGGTGAGCGGGCGGGCACGGGGATTCCAGGTGAACGCGTCGCGGCCCAGCTGGCGCGGCACGGTTGCGGACAGTCTGCCGCCAGCGGCCAGGTACCAGGACCGGGCGTGGGTTCCGGGGACAGGGAACCGCGGGAAGGACCGCTCGAAGGCGGGCACGGGCGTCAGTGGGGTTGAGCTGTCGGCGCCGTTGTCAAACAGGATCCGGACCGGGCGCAGCCGCTCGAAGGCCGCCAGCGCCGTCCGATAGCTCGGCTGCGACTGGATCGGATCGGCGGGGAGGCTGATGCCCGAGACCCCCATCGCCGCGCGGTAGATGGTGGGCGCCGCGGCCTTGGCGGCCGGTGACAGGCGCGGCGCGCGACGGGCCACGAAGAGCTCGAGGAAGTCGAACCATCGGTTGAAGGTCGCCGGGTCGAGCGAATCGATGTGAGTCCCATTGGTGAACGTAAACCACCGACGGGAGGTGCCGGTGAAATGCTGGGCCAGGTCGGCGCAGTGTCCACCCGTTTGCTCGTCCGTCCATTGGCAGGCCAGGTACGTGGGCACTCTGATGCGGTCGACGAACGTGACCGGAGACAGGGGATCCGCGACGGATGGCACGTAGTAGCTGTTGGCGTGAGTCTTCGCGAGCAGGTCGACCGCTTCGCCATGCAGCGCCTGGTTCGCCCGGCAGACGAGGTCACCCTGCTGGATCCGCTTCAGTGCCCAGGCCTGACCGCCGGTCGCCGACGCGGGCTTGGCATCGTGGACGCGGTCCTTCGCCCAGGACAGCGCGAACCCGGAGTTCAGGATCCCGCCCGGATACAGCGTGGCGGCGGTGTTATCGATCACCGACAGCGGCGCGATGGCCGCCAGGCTCGGGGGATCGGAGGCGGCCACGAACAGCTGGCTGATCCCCCCGTAGGAGATCCCCATCATCCCGACACGATGGTGCAGCACCCAGGCCTGGCGGGCCACCGTCTCGATCACGTCATAGCCGTCCAGGCTCTGGAGCGCCTCGAAGTAGTCGAACGCCCCGCCGGAGCAGCCCGTGCCACGCATGTTGACGTCCACGACGGCGAAGCCCAGCAGGGTGGCGATCGCCGCAATGCCGCTTTGGGGTCCGGCCGGGTTCGCGTAGCCGTAGCCCGAGTATTCGACCAGCGTGGGGTACGGCCCCGAGCCGCCCGGCAGGTGCACGTCAATCGCCAGGCGGGTTCCGTCACGCGTCGACAGGTATCCGTAGCCGCTGGTCGGAATCCGCTGCGCGTACCCGCGCGTGCTCGGCGGGGCAGGTCGTGTCGAAAGCACTGCGATGCGCTTCGAGCGCGCCGCTCCCGGGGGCGGCTGGGATACCCGATAGCCCGCTCCGGGGGTCACACCGCGAAACAGAGCTCCACCGAGAGGATCGACGCCCTGTGACGCGACACGATGGGTGCCTCGCCACAGGAGCAGCCGCGCGCCGGCGCGCGCGCCGGTCACGTCCACCTGCTCGACGCTCCCGCGCGCCCGGAAGGACGCCGCTGAATAGGTGCTCGTCCTGACCTGCGCCCCGGCAGGAGCGGCCCCGCACCACAGAAGTGCGGCGAGCAGGACGATGAGAATCGCGCACCTCATACCGCGAACGTCGGCCGAACCCCTCGACGCCACACAGCCACCCTGTCACATCCAGGGCCTGGCCGGTGCAACGCCTTGGCATCCGGGTCGGACCGTAGCGTTCGGGCCGAGACGATGGCCGTAGCGAGTGGACCTAACCCAACCGAGGACGCTGAGCGAGCCGAGCGGCGGCTGCCGTGGGCCGACGAAGGTCAGGACGGCTGGCTCGCCGACGATCTGCTGGTGGTGAACGGCACCGAGTTCATCGTCACGCCTGACCCGGATCGGTACCTCGACGACCAATCGACGGAGCGGCGGTTCCTCGTGGCCAAGACGACCGCGATGGTGCGGCGGCTGGAGCTGACGATCGTTGAGCTGGCCCCAGCCCGCATCGTCGAGCTCGGCATTTTCAAGGGTGGGAGCGCAGCCCTGCTGGCCTCGCTGGCGGCACCGGCGAAGCTGACGGCGATCGACCTCGTAGCCGATCCGGTTCCGGCCCTCGAGCGGTTCATCGCTCTGAACGGGCTCACTGACGTGGTGGCTGCCCATTACGGCATCGACCAGGGTGACGCAGCAGTGCTCTCCGCCCTGGTGGATGCCGATCATGGCGCGGCGCCGTTGGACCTCGTGATGGACGACGCGTCACACCTCTACCGTGAGACCAGGACGTCCTTCGAGGTCCTGTTCCCGCGTTTGCGGCCGGGTGGTGTCTACATCATCGAGGACTGGGGTTGGGCCCACTTCCCTGAGCCGCTGTGGCAGGAAGGGGGCGGGTGGTTTCATGATCGCCCTGCGCTCACTAACCTGGTCGTCGAGCTGCTGATGATTGCCGGAACGGGCGAGGAGTTGATCTCGAAGATGACCGTCCTGCGTGACTCGCTCGTGGTCGTGCGCGGACCGCTTGCCGTCGAGGGATCGATTCGCCTGGCGGATCATTACCGCAACCGGGGGCTGCCTTTCCGGCCGCTGCTCTAGGGAAGCTCGATGTCGACACGACCGACCACGCTTGCGTTCTATCTGCCGCAGTTTCACCCAATTCCCGAGAACGATGGATGGTACGGCCCCGGATTCACCGAATGGCACAACGTCGTCCAGGCCAAGCCGCTGTTCCAACGGCCATTACCAACCCCACCTGCCCAGGGACTTCGGCTTCTAAGAACCTCGCCCGCGCGGACGGCTCCCCCTGGTGGGAGGACGTCGGGGGCATGGCGGACATGATCGCCAGCGGGGCCGAGGGCAACGCGGTGCTGTCGTTGATGGGCGGTGAGCCATTCTTGATCAAGCACACCTGGCGACTGCTCGATGCGCTCGTGGAGCGCGGAGTGGCGCAGAACCTGCTGGTCGGCCTGGCGACCGACGGTCAGCAGCAGAGCACCAAGCTCGCGGAGCTGGCCCCCGTTTCCGCGGCTTCAACCTGACGCTGAGCATCGACGCACACGGCAAGCTCTACGAGTACCTCCGGCACGGCGCCAGCTGGGCAAAGCTGGCGGACAACATATGCGCCTTTCGCCAGATGACCAATGTCGACGTCGCGGTGGTGCCGACTCTCCAGAACTGCAACGCACTGGGCATGGTGACGCTGCTGCGCTTCCTTGACCAGCACGAGCTGCGGTTGGCCTACAACGTGGTGAGCTGGCCCGCGCGCCTGAGTCCGGCAAACCTCCCCCCGAGCGTTCGACGTGCCGCGGCAGAACGGCTGCGCGCCTACCAACAGGACGAGTGCCGCCCGGCGAACACCGCCGTCGTGGACGCATACATCGAAGCCCTGGAGGAGGTCGGCGACGAATTTGACGACACCCTGTTCGCCGAGTTCATGACCTTCACCAACGACCTGGATGTCAGCCGCGGGCAGAGCCTGGGCGAGGTGGCTCCTGAGCTGCTCGCGCTGATTCATGCCGCCGGGGTGCGGTGGTCGCAGGAGCACCGGCACGCGGCCCCCAGAGCCGCGGCCTGAGCCGTTGCACGGACCGCGGCGCTCCGCGCGGTGGAGTGACCGCCGCGGTGGCGTTTCACGTGTCGGGTAGGTTGCCTCTATGCCCGATCGACTGCGGCGCTACCGGAGCAAGCGTGACCCCACCGGCACGAGCGAGCCCGGAGTCCGAAGCGCGCCCGCAGCGGGCCGCGGTCGTGAGTCCACCCCTCGCTTCGTGATCCAGAAGCACGCCGCCTCGAGCCTGCACTACGACTTTCGTCTCGAGGTCGACCGGACGCTGCGCTCGTGGGCGGTGCCCAAGGGCCTCTCCACCGACCCGCGCGTGAAGCGGCTCGCGGTCGAGGTCGAGGATCATCCGCTCGAGTACGGGGACTTCGAGGGGGTGATCGGGAGCGGCAATTACGGCGCGGGCGCCGTGATCGTGTGGGATACGGGCCCCTACCGAAATCTTGATGACCGGCAATCGATGGCGGAGGCGATCGCCGCCGGCCACGTGAAGGTGTGGCTCGAGGGCCAGAAGCTCAGCGGGGGATGGACCCTGCAGCGCACGCGCCAGGGAGAGAAGCCGCAGTGGCTGGTGATCAAGCGCCGTGACGAGCAGGCAGATGCGCGGCGCAATCCAGCCAGCACCCAACCGAAATCGGTGAAGAGCGGGCGTACCGTCGAGCAGGTCGCTGCCGAGGGGCGCGGCACCCGGTCGTGAGCACCGCGCTCGAGACGCTACCGGCGCCGGAGCGAGAACTGCTGCGCCCCGCCCCGCCCCCGTCGGGATCGAGCGCGATGAAGGCGACGCTGACGCGGGAGCGCTTCAGTGACCCGAACTGGATCTTCGAGCGAAAGCTCGACGGGATCCGGTGTATCGCGATCCGGTCCGGCGATGCCGTTCGCCTGCTTTCGCGCAACGACCTGTCGCTGAACCGCCGGTATCCGGAGATCGCCGAAGCCCTGTCGAGGCAAACCTGTGAGCGCTTCGCGGTGGACGGCGAGATCGTGGCCTTCAAGGGCTCGGCGACCAGCTTCGCCCGCCTTGCCCAGCGCCGGCAGCACTTCGTGCCCGTGTTCTTCTACGTGTTTGATCTCCTGTGGCTCGAGGGCTGTGACATCCGCGCGCTTTCGTTGCGGACCCGCAAGCGGCTGCTCCGAGACGCCTTGACGTTCGCAGACCCCGTGCGCTGGACTCAGCATCGCAACGCAGAGGGAGAGGCGCTGTTCGAGCAGGCGTGCCGGAAGGGCTGGGAGGGGCTGATCGCCAAGCGGGGTGACAGTCCGTACAGCGATCGCCGCTCTCGGGATTGGCTGAAGCTCAAGTGCGAGCAGGGGCAGGAGCTGGTGATCGGCGGATACACGGCGCCGCGGGGGAGCCGCACCGAGTTTGGGGCGCTCCTCCTCGGCTACTACGAAAGCGGCGCCCTGAAATATGCGGGCAAGGTCGGGACCGGGTTCGACCAGGCGACACTCGCAGAGCTCGGGCGGGCGATGAGGAAGCTTCGGGTTGGGCGGTCGCCGTTCGTCGACGCCGCCGCCATCCGCGAACGCGATGTGACCTGGGTCGAGCCGGCACTGGTGGCCCAGGTGGGCTTCACCGAGTGGACCGGCCATGGCCGTCTGCGGCATCCTCGGTTTCTCGGCCTCCGGGAAGACAAGGCGGCCGCCGAGGTGGTGCGCGAGCGATGACCACGACCATCAAAAGCGGCGGACGGGAGGTGGAGATCACCCATCCGGACAAGCCGCTGTTCTCCGCTCCGACGATCACCAAACTCGACCTTGCGCGGCATTACGAGCAGGTCGCGCACGTGATGATGCCCCATGTGCGCGACCGTCCGCTGGCGCTCGAGTCCTTTCCGCAGGGCACCGATCGCCGCGGCTTCTTCCTCAAATCCGTCCCCGGCCACTTCCCGGACTGGATCGAGACCGCCGAGGTTCCCAAGAAGGGTGGATCGCTCACCCAGGCCTTGGCCAACAACACGGCAACGCTGGTGTACCTCGCGGGCCAGAACGTCGTCACTCCACACATCTGGCTGTCCCGGGTCGACGCGCTGCGGGAGCCGGATCGCCTGATCATCGACCTTGATCCCGCGCCCGGAGTCGGGTTCGCCGCCATTCGCGCCGCCGCCCGAGAAACCGGCGAGCGCCTGCGCGAAGCTGGGCTCGTCCCGCACGCGATGGTGACCGGCTCACGAGGAATCCACGTGGTCTGCCCGCTGCGCCGCGGCGCGTCGTTCGGCACCGTCCACAGCTACGCCCGCGCACTCGCCGAGTCGATGGTGGCAGCGGATCCAAAGCGACTGACGTTGGAATGGCACCGATCCGAGCGCGGACGGCGCATCTACCTCGATGTCAACCGCATCAACTACGCCCAGCACGTGGTGGCTCCCTACGGCGTGCGGGCGAAGCCCGGCGCACCGGTGGCGATGCCGATCCACTGGGAGGAGCTCAGTGAGTCCCGCCTGAAGCCGGATGCGTGGACTCTCGCCACCGCCGCGGCGCGGGTCTCCTCGGAAGGCGACGCATGGAAGGGGATCAGCCGGCGGGCACGGAAGCTGCCTGCACTTCAACAAGACGTATAGGTGTTGCGAACAAGCCGTGCGGGTATCCTGTAGCCATGTCAGCTGGAACCTTGGCTCGTCGTCGGCCAACCGTTACGGCGGTCTCCGATGGGTACTTTGACGATACGTCGATGCTGCGGCGCATCCATCGTGAGCGTGCCCTCGCTCTGTCCGGCCCGCGGGCTCTGCTGATGCAGGCCGCGCACCCGCTCGCGGTGTCCGGGCTGCTGGCCCACACCACGGCACTGGACGAGCCCTACGAACGGCTGGCGCGGACCGCGGCGACCCTGAGCACGATCGGGTTCGGATCGCGCGCCGAGGCGGATGCGCTCACCGCGCATGTGCGGAACATGCACCGGCGAGTGAGGGGACGGACCAAGGAGCAGGTCGGACGCCACCCGCCGGGCACGCCGTATCGTGCTGAGGACCCAGAGCTCCTGCTGTGGGTCCTGTTCACGCTCGTCGACTCGGCGCTGGTCGTGTACCGCAAGTACGTCGGATCGCTCACGCGTCAAGAGGAAGCGGACTACTGGGAGGACTACAAGGTGCTCGGGCGGCTGTTCGGTCTCAGCGACAGCGATCTTCCGCGGACCGTCCGTGATCTGGACGCGTATCGTCGCAGGATGCTCGAGGGCGACGAGTTGGTGGTCACCGACTGGGCCCGCGACCGGGCGCGCAAGATCGTGCTGGAGCCCCCGGTGCCGCTCGCTGCCCGGCCGCTGCTGGAGACCGTCAATTTCGTGACGATCGCCCTGCTGCCAGAGCGGATCCGCGCGCAGTACCGCTTTTCGGCCATGCCACCGGCAATCGTGCGTCGCGCGCTGGTGGCCGGTGGTGCCGAGTACATCAAGCGCGCGGTGATCCCACTGCTGCCTGACCGCCTGCGCCTGGTTCCGGCGGCGCGGGCCGCCTGAGTCACCCGGCGAGGTCGGGAAGGAGTTGGCCGGTCCGCGCGTCCTTGTCGGCGAGGATCAACCAACCCGATGAGGAGATCGACCATGCGAAGAGCAATGGGCCTGTTGATGACAGGTGTCGTGCTCGTAGTGGCCGGATGTGGTGGCTCGAGCAGTAGCAGCAGCACGGCCAGCACTCCGTCGTCCAGCTCGACGGCTGCGGCGACAGCCAGCAGCACGACGTCCTCGTCGGCTCCGGCAGCCTCCGGCGGCGGGGGTTCGACCGTGCATCTCGCAGCCGTTCCGGGCAAGCTCGCGTTCGACACCAAGACCCTGAAGGCCAAGGCGGGGACTGTGACGGTGTCGATGTCCAATCCGTCGAGTTTCCCGCACGGTATCGCCGTCGAGGGGAACGCAGTCGACAAGAACGGCAAGGTCGTTCAGCAGGGTGGCACGTCGAGTCTGACGGTCAAGCTGAAGCCGGGCAAGTACACGTTCTACTGTCCGGTCCCCGGCCACCGCCAGGCCGGGATGCAGGGCACGCTCACGGTGACCTGATCAGGGAGCAGCCCCCCGGCGCGAGCGTCCGTGCCCGCGCCGGGAGGGAACGCTCCGAGCGGCTCAGTGAGGGCTGAGCTGCTTTACCTCCGGACGCTTCAGCGTCTGCTTCTTGACGTGGTCGAACTCGTAGAACCGGCCAGGGCCCTTGCCCTTGGCGCCGAACCCGAAGCCCGCGCCCTGGAGCAGGGTCACGGCGTGCTCGATCTTCGTGAAGTACCTGGTCGAACCCGACGCGAACGCCTGGTCGTTTCCGGGCTTGCCGAGCGATTGCAGGGCCAGCGCGCGGTGCACGGACTCGATCCCCATGATCTCGGCGGCGTAGCGGGCGAAGTCGCCCTTGCCGGCATTGCCGAACGCGGTCACGCCGATCTGATACGCGTTGACGAACACGCCATCGCCGAACACGAGGCCCGACAGGAGGTTGTGCTCGTTGTGGAACAGCGAGTCCGGAATCCAGATCTTCTTGGTCGCCGGCTTCGCTCCGAGCGCGCTCGTGAGCACGTTGTAATGGTCGAGCTCCTGGTAGGCGGCGTCCAGCACATTGCGCTGGGTCACCTGCTTGGAGAACCTGACCTTCTGCGCGCCGACCGTGTTGACGATCGTGGCCAGAACCTCGGCCGTCGCCGCGATGTTGAGGATCGTCTGCGCGTCGTTCGCCGCCATCGCCGAGGCGGGTAGCGAGAACAACCCGATGCTGCCGAGCGCTCCGGCAGCGCCGGCGACGAACTTCCGCCGGGTTGACGCTGAGTCCTGACTGAAACTCTGGTCGATTGACGCATACACGTCATTGATGTGGTCCGGCACGTGTTACCTCCGTAGTGGTTACTGGTTCCCCCTCGTCGGTGTGAGTACGCGTTACCGCACCACGCGGATCACCGGTCACGGAGGGTTTAGGTCAGGCGATGCTGTCCGCGGCGCCCGCTGCGCGGGCTTCACGTGAGTCACGCGCGCGCTGGCGGCGCTCAACGAAGGACGCGAACAGCACGCCCACCTCGAACAGGAGGTACAGCGGTACGGTCTCCAGCAGCATCGTGATCGCGTCGCCCGGCAGGACCGCCGCAACCAGTGCGCAGGCACCGACCGCGTAGCGCCGGTTGTTGCGCAGCTGACGCGGGGTGATCACACCCGCCGAAGTCACCGCGAGGATCGCCACCGGTACTTCGAAGAGAAGTCCCATCGCGAGCATCGTGGTAGCAGCGAACTTGTAGTACTGGCTCGCCTGAACAAGGACGTTGAACTGGCCGCTGTTGAAATTCTGGAAGAAGTGCACGGCGGCCGGCAGGACGACCACGTACCCGAACGCCACGCCCGCGATGAAGAGGAACGGGACGGCAAGGGTCAGTGGCATCATCCGGCGCCGGTGTTTGGGATCGAGCGCCGGCATCATGAATGCGTATAGCTGGTGCAGCAGCACCGGCAGTGACAGGATCAGCGCGAAGATCAGCGAAACCGTCAGCGTCGTGGTGAATGGCTCCCCGATCCCCAGGGTCACCGGCCGGTCGCCGTGAGGGGGCGCCGACAAGCGCGTGACGTCCCGCTTGAGTTGGGTCTGCACCTTGCCCAGTGAGGCGTCGATCCGGCTGTTCGGACGCTCGGCCCGGAGGGGCGCCCGTGACGGCGCTCAGCTGAACGGCCAGGTCGCGGGCGCTCTGCTGCACCTGGTAGGTCGCGCCAAGGGGCCCGTGGCCGTCACGCACCTGCTGCTGGGTCTGGTGAGCGAGCGGACTGTCGATCAGGTGCAGCAGGCGATGGTTCTGCCAGAAGCAGACGCCAAACGCGACCACACCGGCGAGCGCCGACACGATCAGGCGTGTTCGCAACTCGTCAAGGTGACCTACGACGCTGAGGCGATCCTCATGGCCGACAGGCCGCAGCGCAGCAGGTACGCGCTGGCGCAGTGCATTTGGCATCCGCATTGTCTTCTCGTCGTCCGTCCGTAGTGGCCCGCGGGCTCTAGGCGGCGGGGTGAATCGGGGTCGCCGGGTGAATCGTGGCCTGCTCAGTGGCGACCTCGCCGCCGACCGGGTGATCCACGGCGGTCGCCGGAGAGAGCTCAGCGCCGGGCGTGGCTTCGCCGTTGATCGACTCCTTGAAGCCGCGCAGGCCGTGCCCGAGTGAGCGACCCATCTCCGGCAGCCGCTTGGCTCCGAACACGAGCAGCAGAATGACCAGAAGGAAGGCGAGGTGGATTGGATTGTCAAGTCCCATGGTGTGTGCTCCGATTCGATCGAGGTTGGTATCCGGTCCTGCGCATCGGGCTCCCGATCGGATCACCGGGAGGCGCGTGGACAGGAGTCTTCGCAGGAGGGTTGTGAGGGCACGACCCGCCGAGGAGGAGGGTCTGAGGCGGGCCGCGCCGTCACATTTGCAGCAGGCGTCAGCCCTTGATCAGCGGGCCCGCCTTGGCCAGCACCTGGGCCTTGGTCAGCGGCTTGTCGAAGCCGCCGTTGGGCGTCACGGACTGGTTCGTGAGCAGGCCGATAGATGCGGCGTGCCGCGCCTCGACCTGCACGATCGACCCGGCCGCGGCCAGGTACTGAGGGTTGGAGAGCGACGGGCCGGCACCGTTGTATGCGCCGACGCCGGTGTTCTCCAGAACGTAGGCCAGCTTCAGGAAGCTCGCCTGATCGGTGACCGGAAAGACGAACTTCGGCTTCTTGGCCGGCATCCCGCCGGCGGCCTTGATCGCCTTGGTCAGCGCGTCCACGTGCTGACCCTCCTCGTCGCCGAACATCGTGGCCAGGCTCCGTGCCTGACCGCTCAGGCCGACGGCCTTCCCCTTGACCTTGTAGAAGTCGGTCTCGAGGTATTCGAGCGTCAGTGCGAAGTTGAGGATGTCGATGTCCCCACTACCGCTTGCGCCGAGCGCGTTGCCGACATAGGGGCCGACCGCAGCGGCGCCGTAAACGGCACCCGCGGTCATGGCTCCGCGCAGGATGAAGCTCGCGCGGGTCACGCCGTGAACCTCCACGGCTGCCAGCTCGGGGCTGGCGATATCAGTATGTGTCATGTGAGTGTGTTTCCTCTCTGGAAGGTCGGTGTCGTGCTCAGGCGATGAAGGGCTTGACGACCTTCAGAACCTCAGCCATGCTCATCGGCTTGGCGAAGGCGCCATCCGGCGTGGGGGACAGCTTCAGCAGCAGATTCAACGTCGCGGCATGTCGTGCCTCAACGGTGTGAATCGCCAGCGCGGCAGCAAGGATTTCCTTGCTCTTGATGTTTCCGGCCTGACCCAGGTACGCAGCAGCGCCGAGGTTCTCCACGGTGGCCGCGAGCTTGGTGACCGAAGCCGCATCCTTGAGTGGGAACTTGCCCTTCGGCTTGGCCGCCGGGGTGCCGAGGCTCATGGCCACCTTGTGCAGCGCGGTGACGTGCTCGTGCTCCTCGCTCCCGAAGGTCTTGATCACGGACAGGTTCGTGCCGCTGAACAGACCGCTCTTGATCACCTTGTCGTAGAACTGCGCTTCGAGATACTCGAGCGTCAACGCGTAGTTGACGATGGCGAGGTCGCCGGAGCTGTTGTTCGAGCCGGAGCTCGTCGCGGCCGAGCTGCTGGCCGCGCTTGTCGTCGCCGAAGATGAGGAGCTGCTCGAGCTGCTGGAGCTGCTGCCGCAGGCGGCGATGAAGGCGCCCAGAGCGGTCGCGGCGGCGCCGGACCCCATCGTCTTACCGGCCATTCTGAGGAACTTCTTGCGCTCGACGTCGTCGCGCGCTAGCTCCTTCACCACACCTTCGGTCGGCCGCTCGGCCGCCGTGCTGGTGTCAGTCATCGGGTCTCCTTCGTGTCGGCCCGAGTACTTGCGCCCGGGTTTCGACTCCTCTACGAACCAAGCCGGCCGGCGGATCACCCGTTGATCCGGAACCACCGCGCGCCCGTATTCGAAGCATGACCAAGCGACACGTTCACCTGATCACCCTCGGGACCGCAGCCGCGGTCGCGGCTGCGGTGGGCGGATGCGGATCGTCCACCACGTCCTCGAGCGGCGCCGCCCGTGCCCCGCAGACCGGCGCTTATGTGCGCGTGGTCAGCGTCGCGATCAGCGGCTATGCCTTTCACCCGGTCAATCTCGTCGTGCCCGCGGGAACGCGGGTCAGATTCGTCAATCGCGATACGACCGCCCACACCGCGACCACGACCTCCGCCGGCTTTGACTCTGGGACGCTGAAGCACGGACAGAGCGCCACCGTGACGCTGGCCAGGCCCGGAACGTTCGCCTACATCTGCCAGTTCCACGCCTTCATGCACGGAACGGTCACTGTCAGGTAGCTGGCGCGCCGGATCGCCGCTGGGACCGGGTCGCCGGCCGCGCTGCGCGGAGGGCAGGTCTTGACAGCCTCGTCAAGGTTGGGGGAGAGCCCCGAGACGAGGAGGACCGATGGTGAGCTGCAGTCATCTCGACCAGGTTGTGGTGTCAAGGCCCGAGCGGGTGGCGGGTTGCGAGCACTGTCTGGCCATCGGAGGCCAGTGGTTGCATCTGCGCGTTTGCCGCAGCTGCGGTCACGTCGCCTGCTGCGACTCTTCGCCGAATCGTCACGCCTCCGCACATGCGCGGAGTAGCGAGCATCCGATCATCACCTCTGCCGAGCCCGGCGAAGACTGGTCCTACTGCTACGTCGACGACGTCGCCTTCGAGCTCGACGAGACGGCCTGACCAAGGGCCGCGGCCCGGCCGTCCCGCCTGAAGCGGGGCGACCGGTTGCGGGAACTCGTCGCTGTTAGGCCGCCTCGCGAAGCTCCTCGAGCTCAGAGCTACCGGCAAGTCGCCGGAGACCCTGTTCCTCGAGTGCGCGCGCCCGCTCGAGCGGGATTCCGAGCTCGGTGCCCGTCTGCCGCAACGTCCGCGGCTCGTCGCCGGCTAGTCCGAACCGGAGCTCGATGACGTTACGCTCGGCCTCGGGGAGCTGGGCGACCACGGCGTGCACTTGCTGACCGCGCTGCGCTTCGGCTACTTCCTCGATCGGCTCAGGCCGATCGCTGGCCAGCAGATCGCCGAGCGACGTCTCACCCTCCTCGCCGACGGGTTGGTCGAGACTTGCCAGACCGCGACTGATCTCGCGCAGTTCGGTGACCTCCTCGACGGAGAGCTGCGCAACTTCCGCGATCTCCTCGTCCGTCGGCTCACGGGAGAACTTCGCGTTCAGCTCGCTCTCGATCTTGCGCACCTTGACCTGTCGCTGAGCGACATGCACCGGGACTCTGATCGTCCGTCCGTGATTCTGCAGGCCACGCTGGATCGCCTGGCGAATCCACAGCGTTCCGTAGGTGGAGAACTTGAATCCGCGTCGCCAGTCGAACTTTTCGACCGCGCGAATCAGGCCCAGCATTCCCTCTTGGACCAGGTCCTCCATCGGCAGCCCGTGGCCCTGATAGCGCCGGGCCTGCGAGACGACCAGGCGGAGGTTGGAATTGATCATCCGATCCTTCGCTGCCATATCGCCTCGCTCGATCCGCTTGGTGAGCTCGACCTCCTCGGCCGCGGTCAGCAGCGGGTAGGCGCGAGCGCGCCGAAGAAACAGGTCCAGCGAATCCACGCCGACGGTCTGATCGACGGCGCCGATCACCTTGGCCTCGGCGGAATGGACGGACTGGCGCCGACCCTGGCGCTTGTTGCCGCCACGCCCGGCGGTCCGGGCTGACGCACTCTGGGGGCGCGTGGTTTTGGTTGACTCATGACGATCGCCTCGCGCACGCGGAGCGGCGTCACGATCGTGGGTTTCAAAGCTGCTCAGTTCTGTCTCCGATATTCCGGGTGTTCGATAGGTATCGAATTATAACACTTGTTCGACGAAAATCGAACAAGAAGCCGCTGAGATTTCGCCGGCTCGCTGCCACAGAAATACCTGCAAACCGGGCCGTTGTCGAAGCAGCCTCAAACTCCCCCCGGCACTTTTTAGCAACGCCGGATAAATCGGAGCCCAAGGGCTTCTCGGAAAAGCTTGAATAGTTCCGCGGACTGATGGGCAAGCTGGCACTCATGAGCCTGCGCGCGCTGAAGCTGCTCGTCGCGGCCACCGCGACTGCACTCACGGCAACACCCGCCGCTGCCACGGCCGCGATCGCCAAACACCCAGTCGCGGTGGGCTCCGGGGGCGCTATCGCAACCGAGAACCTGCAGGCGACGCGGGCAGGGCTGTCGGTGCTCAAGCGGGGCGGTACCGCCGCCGACGCGGCCGTCGCCGTGGCCTCGACGCTGGGCGTCAGCGACCCCTACGTGGCGGGGATCGGCGGCGGGGGGTACTTCGTCTTCTACAACGCTCGCTCGCATCGCGTCTACACGATCGACGGTCGTGAGACCGCGCCGTCGGCCGCGACCTCGACCATGTTCATCGATCCGAGCACGGGAACACCACTGCCGTTTCCCAAGGCGGTCACCAGCGGCCTGTCGGTCGGGATCCCCGGCAACCTGATGACCTGGCAGCGCGCCATCGACCGCTGGGGCCGCTTCGGTTTGGCCGCCGACCTCGCACCGGCCGAGCAGGTGGCCAGCGCCGGGTTCACCGTCGATGCGAACTTCCGTGAGGAGACCCGGGAGAACCAGGCCCGGTTCGCGCAGTTCGGTCCCACCGCGGCGCTGTTCCTCCCGCACGGGCAGCTGCCGGCGATCGGGACCAGGCTGCGCAATCCTGATCTGGCCCGCACCTACCGGCTGATCGGCCGCGGGGGCATCGGCGTCCTCTACGGCGGCGCGGTCGGGCGCGATGTCGTGGGGGCGGTCCACCACCTGCCCCTCGTCCCCGGCGCGACGATCGCTCCATTGCCCGGCTTGATGGCTGTCGCCGATCTCAAAGGCTACCGGACGATAGATCGGACGCCCACGCACGTGAGCTACCGCGGCTACGACGTCTACAGCATGGCTCCGTCGTCGAGCGGCGGCTCTACGGTGGGCGAGGCGCTCAACATCCTCTCCAACTTCGATCTCGGACACGAGACCACGGTCCAGAAGCTCCATCACTTCCTCGAGGCGACGCGGCTGGCCTTTGCCGACCGCAACCGCTACGTCGGAGATCCGCAATTCGTCAACGTGCCGCTGAGCGGACTGCTGTCGCCCGCCTTCGGTCGGCAGCGGGCGTGCCTGGTCAACCCGGCCCACGCGTTGACCAGTCCCGTCGCGCCGGGTGACCCGTTCAGCGGCGCCGGTGGCTGCCACCCGGTTCAGCCGACCACCACGGCCCAGCCCCAGGAAGGGACCAACACGAATCACTTCGTCATTGCTGATCGCTTCGGCAATGTCGTCTCGTACACGAACACGATCGAGCAGCTCGGCGGCAGCGGTGTCGTGGTCCCGAACCGCGGCTTTCTGCTCAACAACGAGCTCACCGATTTCGATTTTGCGCCCGCATCGGCCACGACTCCGGATCCCAACCTGCCGGCGGCCGGAAAACGGCCTCGCTCGAGCATGTCGCCGACGATCGTGCTCCATCGCGGCCGCCCGCTGTTGGCGGTGGGCGCGGCCGGCGGAGCGACGATCATCACCACGGTCCTGCAGATCCTGATCGACCGGCTCGACCTGCACATGAGCCTGCCGGCGGCGGTCGCCGCGCCGAGGGCCTCCCAGCGCAACGCCGTGAGCACGCAGGCGGAGCCGGCGTTCATCGCTCAACCGACGACGCCAGCACTGCAGCAGCTCGGCCAGACGTTCACCGTCAGCGACACCTCACCGCTCGATCCCACGATCAAGATCGCCCCGACGATCGGGGTCGCGAGTGCGCTTGAGGTGCTCGGCCACGGCCGGGTGCTGGCCACGGCCGAGCCCGCGCGCCGGGGCGGCGGGTCCGCCGCAGCGGTGAAGCCCACTCGCTGACGACCACTGACTATCCGCTCAGCGACACGACTGAATCGGCACGGCTGATCAGCTGCTCGTCGTGGCTTGCGCAGATGATCGTGTGAGCGCGCTGGCGAGCCGCCGTCATGAGCAGCTCGCCCATCTGCCCGGCCGCCTTCTCGTCGAGCCGGGAGGTTGGCTCGTCCAGGATCAGCAGGCCTCGCGCGCAGGCGAGCGCGCGCGCGAGACCCACACGCTGCGCTTCGCCTGCGGAGAGCCGGCTGACCCGCTGGCCCGCCCGCTCCTCCAGCCCAACCGACGCGAGCGCGGCAGATGCCCGGGCTCCCGCGCGCGCCGGCGCCTCGCCCCGCAGTCGCAGCGCCAGTACGACGTTCTCCTGCGCGCTCAGGAACCCGACCGGCCACGGATCCTGGGGCAGGTAGCCGATCCGCTCGCGGCGCAGGGCGGCCAGCGCCTCTCCGCCCCCGGGGGCGTATGCCGTCCCATCGACCAGGACCTCGCCGGCGTCCGGCGCCTCGAGTCCGGCGACCAGGCGCAACAGGGTGGTCTTGCCCGTGCCTGATCGGCCTCGCACCACGGTCAGCCGCCCCGGGCCAAAATCCGCGGAGAAGCCGTCGAGCACGACCCGGGTGTGCGGGCCGTCCCGGTACTCGCGCTGGACGTCGCGCAGGGAGACGTGAGCGGGAACCCAGCTCACGTCTCGCCCACCGGCCTCCAGTTCGGCTTGCGGATCGGCGCTGAGCTCCGGGGATAGCGTTGCACCGCCACCGCCACCGCCACCGCCAGCGCCGGTGAGGAGCAGACCCGCACCACCCGGCGCCCGTCTGACGCGCAGGCGCTGTCCGATTCCGGTCGGGTCCAGAAGCTCGGCCGGGAGGCGCACCCATCCGCGCAGGTCGACCAGCCGCGCCTCTTCACCTGGGCCGAGCTCGGCCTCGATGCGCCCGTCGCGGATGCGCAGACCCCGGTCGGCCTCGCCGGCCGTGGCGGCGTCGTGCGAGACGATCACCACGGTCGCACCGTCGGCGCGGGCCAGTTCCCTGATCAGCCCCCGAACCCTGGATGCACTCGCGCGGTCGAGCTCCCCGGTCGGCTCATCGGCCAACAGCAGCGCTGGGCGGTGGGCGAGCGCCGCGCAGACGGCTGCCTGCTGGCGCTCCCCGCCGGACAGCTCCGCCGCGAAGGCCCGCTCGCGCCCGCCGAGACCGGCCGCCTGGAGCAGCGCCGTCGCCCTCGCGCGGGCCTCGCGGCGCGCGGCCCCGCGGACGGTCAGCGGCAGCGACACGGCGTCGCGCAGCGGCAGCTCAGGCGAAAGGGTCGAGCTCCAGTTCTGCCCGACGAAGCCGATCTGCTCACGGCGGACGCGGGCCCTCAGCCGCGCCGGCAGGCGGCCCAATTCGCGGCCGAACAGGCGCACCTCACCTGCCGACGGGGTCTCGATCCCGGCCAGCACGCGCAACAGGGTGCTCTTACCGGCGCCGCTGGGGCCGATCACGCACACGACCTCGCCTGTACCCACCGACATCGTCAGGCCCTGCAGCGCCGCCGCGTCGCCCTCGGCGCTTCGGTGAACGCAGAAAACCTGCTGCAGCTCCACGGCCACGGCGCTCACCGGCGCCGTCCCTCGCGAGCGGCGCCGAGAATGCCGAGCGCCGCCGCAAGCAGCGTCGCCCCGAGCATGATCAGACACCAGAGGACGAGCTGCGCCCACGGGGTGATCGTGACCACCGGCGGCACGGGATCGGCAACCTGCGCCGCCGAGCGCACGGCTCCCACCACCAGGCGCGTCAGCGCCAGCGCAATCGCGAAGCCGGCCACGGTTCCGGCAACACCGGTGAACAGCGACCGCAGGGCCAGCTCGCGTCGCAGCGCCCGCGGACCGACTCCCTGAGCGACGAGGTCGTCCACCACCCGCCGCCGATCCGTGGAGCCGAGCAGCGAGACCAACAGCCCGATCAGCGCCAGGAGTGCCGACAGCGCCGCCGCCGTGAGCAGCGCTCCCTGCACGGCACGGGCCACGCCTGCGCTGCGCAGGCCGCGTTCGAGATCGACGCGGAGGGTCGAGGTCAGCCGCTGAAACGGTGCGGCCAGTAGTGCCGTCCTCAGGGCTTGCGGTCGTGTCGAGGAGAGCCATAGTTCATCGGGCCTGCCCTGGCCGGGGAGCCAGGCATCGAGCGCGGCGGCGAGCTCGGCCTCGTCGGCGACGATGAAGCCGGCGGTCCCGGGCGGGACGGTCGGAAAGCGCCGGAGTACCGCGGCGATCCGGGCCCGCACGGGCGCCCCATCGACGGTCAGCTCCAGGCGCCCCCGGGCATCGGCGGCCGCGGCGGTCTGCGGATCCACCAGCACTGGGATCGGACGCGTATCCACCGGCTGCAGCGGCCGGATGAGTCCCGGCGCCCCGGTAGTGGCAAACCGCAGCTCAGCCCCCGCCGCCCGGGACCTGAGCGCGCTGGCGTCGCCAACCGCCCGCCAGCCTCCCACGGGAATCGCCAGCACTGCATGGCCGCGCTGATCGCGCGCCGTCAGGCCGGTGAGCAGGACGGTGGTGCTCGACTGCGTCGCAGCAGCGGGGTTCTCGCCGTTCTGATGTCCGGCAGTGACCTCGAGGCCCGCTGGCTCGCGTAGTTCGACGGCTTCCAGCTCCCAATGACCAGGTCGCAGCAGCGCCCGCAGCCACCCTGCCCCCCGCGCGGCAAGCGGGAACTGGCTCACGTTCCCGTTGGGAGCTCTCAGGTCGGCGACCAGGTCCAGGCCGAGTCCGGGGGCGCGGATGCGAAGGTCAAGTTCACGCGTCGAGGCCGGGAGCACTGGTCCAGGCCCCCGTGCCGGCCCTGGAGGGATCAGCTTCTGCGAGATCTGGGTCAGCGACGCGGGTCCATCGCTCGAGCGCCAGCCGTGCAGTCTCGGTAGAGCGGCGGCGGGAACCCCGAGCGCGGGCACCGTTACGCTGCCCCCTCCCGCGACGTAGCTCGCGTCGGTCCGGCGGACCGGGAACGCGGCGCCCCCGGACAGGGACCTCCATCTGGCCAGCGGTGCCAGCTGGAGCGGGGTCGTGAAATCCGGACCGGCGGCCACGAGCGCATCGAGCGGGACGCGGTCGGCGGCCTGGTCAGCCGCGCTGCGCACGAGCGTCGCGCGGTAGGCCAGCGCAAAGCCGCCAACCGCCGTGCTGACGGCGAGGAACGCGATCGCCAGCGACGGCGCCAGGGGGGAGCGGGCCAGCCCCACGAACGCGAGCCGCGTGAGGGGGGGACCAGACCTGGCCACGCGCTCGCCGGCCCGCAGCAGCGATGCGCCGCCGCGGGCGACCAACACTCCGCCGGCGAGGCATGCGAGTGGCGCGAGCAGGATGGTCAGCGAGTCGCCACCTCCCCCGCCGGCCAGCGCCAGGGCAAGGGCGGCAACGGCCGCGAGTGCCGCCGCGTCGGCCAGTCCGGCGTGGCGCGCGGTGAGCAGCAGCGTGACAAGCGCCGTAGCGCCCAGCCAGCCCAACGCGAGCGCGGCCAGGCCGGTGAACGTGATCAGGCTGTGAGCGAGCACCGCGCCCGTCGGAAGTCCGGCCCCGGCGGCCAGAAGCGCCGCGATTCCCAGGGCAAGTGCCCCGCCTGTGAGCACGCCGACGGCGCAGGCCAGGGCCGCCTCGGAAACTACGAAGCTCAGGAGCGTGGTGGACACGGCCCCTGCCGCCCGCAGGCGTTCGAGCTCGGCCTGCTGATCCTGGCGGAGGACTCCGGCCGCGAGGGCCAGGAACAGGGCCAGCACGGCGATGGCGCCGCCGCCCGCGAGCAGCAGGCGGCTCGGTGCGGCGTCCGCCTGGGCCCGCGCGGCGGCCAGCGCGGAGAAAGGAGCGCTCAGCGACAGCCCTCCGGCGGTCAGTTGCAAATCCGACTGGGCCTGCTGCAGCTGTGACTGGAACCGTGCGAGCTGCCAGGCATGCAGAGCACCGGCCGGGAGCACTGAAAACCAGCTGTGGGTGCGATAGATGCCGCCGAGGGCTGATGCGTGCTCGAGTCCCGTCGGGTCGCCGGTGAGCAGCACCGGCGCTTGTCCGCTCTGGATTGCCGCGTCGGGCGCAAAACCGAGTGGAGCCGCAGAGCTCAGCTGGGCCCCGTTCACGACAGGTATCCGAAGACCGGGGATGCGCAGCTTCGCCAGCCGTGAGGTGCCAAGCGCGAGCATCGGGCATGTGTGCTCCTGACAAGGTGCGCGCAACTCCGGCGTGGCCCAGCGCGACAGTGGCTTGATCGCCGCCGGTCGAACGATGGCGGAGCCCATGCGCACGGGGTTGAGCAGCACCACCTCGGTTTGCGTGGGCAGCCCGAGCCGGCGCAGGCTGCTCCGGGCCGCCTGCTCCACCGACGGCGTGACCACGTTCGAGGTGGTAATGCGCACGACCCGCTCCGATGGCGCCGCCGCGCGCAGCACGGCTCTCGCGGCGCCATCGCCGGCCACCGTCGCTTCGGCGAGGACGGCGCCGCCGTACGCGGTCGCTGCCGCGATCCCGAGCGCGGTCAGCAGCCAGCGAGCAGGTCGGTTCCGGGCTCGCCGGAGCGCCAGCAGCAGCGCGACCCTCAGCGCCGGCATCGCCACGCGGCCTGGGGACTGGAAATCACGGCACGGCCTGCCGGCGGCGGTAATGCGCACGCGCCTTGGCTCGTCCGCCACACACGGACATCGAGCACCATCGGCCGGTCCCGTTGCGCGACGCGTCGTAGAACGCCCACCCGCAATGAACGCCGGGACAGATCTTCATCCGGTCCCAGCGACCGTCGATCATCGATCCTGCGGTGATGCCCATGACCAGACCGAGCGCGTCGGCAAACGTGCCGCCGCCGCCCCGGACGAAGCGTGCACCGTCGTCGTCAAAGCGCAGCTTGACCGCCGCGCCGGCGCAGGCTGCGTTCAGATCGTCGAGAACGCGCTCGCGAGCGCCAGGTGCCCGGTCGCGGGCGGCCAGTGCTCGAAGCGCCTCTCGCGCCGTGAGCGCGCGGTGGCGCTCCGGCGCTCCGATGCGGGCATCGGAGGAGATCAACCCACGGCCTCGCAGCCACCGCTGAAGCGACGCCGGGGAGGCCCAGAGCTCGGCGCCACGGTCATCCTCGAGGCTGTAATGGGAGTTGATGAAGGCTTGTACCAGCGCGAGTTGCCCTGGCGCCGGCGCGCGCCCGCCGGGCTGGGCCGGCGCCACAGGTGGAGTTCGCTTCTCACCGGTCATGGGCGGTTGACCGGTTAGCTTACGGCCTGGGCAAAGCTGGCGCCAGCGGTGCCGCCGGGGCCGCTCACAGGCTTCGCAAGAGCCCCGGGTGGGCAGCCTATACTTGGCGACCCCGCCGATTAGGAGCGAGACGTGCAGGAGATGGTGATCTACGGTGTTAGCTTCGACATGGTCGGCAAACAGCCGATCGTGCTGCTGAAGACCGTAGAGAGCAACAAGTTCCTGCCGATCTGGATCGGCCATCCGGAGGCCGCCGCGATCCTGATGAAGCTCCAGGGCGCCTCGACGCCGCGCCCCATGACTCACGATCTGCTGTCCGACATGCTGGGTGAGCTCGAGGCCGAGTGCACCCGCGTCGCGGTCACCGAGCTTCGCGAGAACACGTTTTACGCGTCGATCACTCTGCGCGCGGGCGGACGCGACCTCGAGATCGACTCCCGGCCCAGCGACGCGCTCGCCCTTGCCGTGCGCTCCGGCGCCCCGATCTTCGCCGCCGACGACGTGATCGCCGAGTCAGCGATCGAGTTCGAGCACGAGGTCGAGGACACTGAGGAGGTGGTCGAGAAGTTCAAGGACTTCCTCGATCGCGTGACCCCGGAGGACTTCGCGGGGGAGTAGGGCTTCGGGGCGCGGGCGGTCGGCGTGCGCGGCGGTCCGCGTGCGCGGCCGGTCGGCCTGCGCAGCGGTTGTGCGCGCGCGCACGGCAAACGTGGCAAATCGGCTGCAGCCCTTTCCCTGTCCACCCGAACGCCTAGAATCCGGTGCGTGGAGGCGCCGATGCGGAATCGCGTGCTTGGACCGCTTGCCTTCGTGGCCCTCGCCCTTGCCCTCGCGCTGCTCGTGCTCGGCGCCATCATCCTCTTCAGCTCGGGCTCGGGCTCGGGCTCGGGCTCGGGGTCGGGGTCGGGG
>DATCPD010000098.1:0-10831 GCA_036564325.1 Solirubrobacteraceae bacterium
CTGCAAGGGACACGCCGGGAGTTGCACCGTCGCGAGCACTCCGCGGGGTTCGATCTTCACTCTGCATCTGCCGGGCTTCGAGCCGGCCAGGCAGCTCGTAGCAGCTACGCTCACGACCTAAGCTCGGCGAGCGCTGCGGCCGCGATCCGCCCGGCATACATCCGCCCGCCGGCGAACAGCGTCGGCGTTGTCACCACTCCGGCCCGGATGCCGGAGGTGAAATCCCGCCGCACCCGGGCGATCACAGCGTCCTCATGTCGATCGCGGTCAAACCGCTCGAGATCGAGGCCAAGCGCCCGCGCCCGCTCCCACAGGTGGGGGTCCTCGAGTCGCCCCTGATCGGCGAACAGCAGGTCGTGCATCTCCCAGAAGCGGCCCTGGGCGCCGGCGGCCTCGGCGGCGCACGCCGCCGGCCATGCCCGGGGATGACTCGAGCGCACGGGAAAGTGGCGGAAGACGCGGCGTACCGGCAATGCGGCCAGCCGACCGCTCAGGACCGCACAGTGGGGGCATTCGAAGTCGGCGTACTCGATCACCAGCGGCGCGGCGGCCGAGCCCTGCGCGTGATCCTCGCTGGTGGGGTCCGGAACCGGGGCTGAGCCGAGCTCAGCCACCGAGCCCGTCAAAGATCAGGTTCGCGCCCGGCAGATCACCGGGCGAAGCTGCCTGATGGCTCCAGCTGACGACTCCGTCGGGCCCGACGATCACGAGCGCGCGCTGGGGAAAGCCACCCGGGTGATACACGCCGAACGCGCGACAGGTCTCGCCCTTGGGTTCGAAATCGGACAGCTGCGGGATGCTGATGCCCAGCTTCTCCCGGAACGCGGTCTGCGAATAGTAGGCGTCGCAGGAGACCCCGTACAGCGTGGCCCCGCGCGAGGAGAACTCGTCCAGAACCTCCTCGTAGAGGTTGAGCTGGTCGGTGCACACCGAGCTGAAGGCGAACGGATAGAAGACCAGCACCGTCGTGGCACCGATCAAATCGGCGCGCGTGAACTCGCTGCCGTCCTCGCGACGGAGGCTGAATTCTGGAGCAGGAGTCCCGGGCGTGATGATGCCCGGTGCGCTCACCGACGAAGGCCGAGCTCGCGGATCAGCGAGCGGTAGCGCTCGAGGTCGCGGCGCTGCAAATAATTGAGAAAGCGGCGGCGGCGGCCGACCAGCATGAGCAGGCCGCGGCGCGAATGGTGATCCTTGCTGTGCGCGCGCAGGTGCTCGGTCAGCTCGTTGATGCGCTCGGTCAGCAGTGCCACCTGGACCTCGGCCTTGCCGGTGTCGGCGGGGCTGTCCCCGAACTGGGAGATGAGCTCCTGCTTGCGTTCTGCGGTCATCGTCATGCGGCGGCTGAGGCTAGCAGAGAGGCCTCGGCTCAGATCAACCGCACAGCTCGCGGGTTCGCTGCACGTCCTGGCGCATCTGCTCGATCAGCGCGTCGACCGAGTCAAAGCGCCGCTCGCCCCGCAGCCGCGCCACGAAGTCGACCTCCAGCGTCCGCCCGTACAGGTCGACATCGCGGTCGAGCAGGTAGGCCTCCACCAGCACCGCTCGCCCGGTGCCGAAGGTGGGACGCACCCCGACGTTCACCGCGGCGCACGCGTCGTCCGCGCGGGCGACGTAGACGCCGTGGCCGGGGCACACGAGCGCCTCGTCGGGAACGATGTTGGCGGTGGGGAAGCCGAGCTCGCGCCCGCGCCGGTCGCCGGAGACCACCTCGCCTCGCAGCTGGAAGGGGCGACCGAGGAATCGCGCCGCCTGCTCGACCTCGCCGGCCAGCACGAGCGCTCGGATGTGGCTGGAGGAGACGATCTCACCGTCGAGCTCGACCAGCGGCACGACGCGCGTGTCGAAGCTGCGCTGCGCGCCCAGCAGCGCCGGATCACCCGCGGCGCCATGTCCAAAGCGAAAGTTCTCCCCCACCGAGACCCGGGTGGCGCCGAGGGCTCGGATCAGCACCTCGTCGATGAACTCCTGCGGGCTCTGATGGGCGAAGCGGTCGTCGAACGGAATCAGGACCAGCTCCTGCACCCCCAGCTGCTCGATCAGCTCCGCCTTCGCCTCAAGGCTGGTGAGCAGTTTCGGCGCCGCCTCGGGACGGACCACCTGGAGCGGATGTGGCTCGAAGGTGAGCACGGTGTCGCTGCCGCGAATCACCTCCCGATGGCCGATGTGGACCCCGTCGAACTCCCCGACCGCGATCTTCCTCGGTCGCGGCCGCGCCTCGCTGAGGTTGATGACCCGCATCGGCGGGAAGCCTAGAGCTTGAGGATTTTGCGTAGGCGGGCGGCCTCTCGCTCCGGGGTGTCGTGCAGGCGTTCCCAAGTGATGCGGACGGTGCCGATCCCGTCGGCGTAGGCCTGGGCGTCACGCTCGCGGTCGCGCGCCCACGTCTCCCGGTCGTTGTGGAAGTCCCAGCCGTCGAGCTCGACGATCAGCTTCTGGGCTTCGAAGTAGGCGTCGACCTCGTAGGGGCCGACCATCGTGTTCACCCTGGGTTCCGGGATGTCGTAGCGGACGCAGAAGGCGAGGAAGTCGTCCTCGAAACCCGAACGGGTGGGCGCCTGCCGCGTCTGCTCTGCGAACGGCTTCAGGAGCTTGGTCCCGGGATGGGTCGGGCAGCGAAGCAGGAGCTCGGAGAGCTGGCCGCGGGTCATGATCTTCGCTCTGAGCGCGGCGTTGACCGCGCGGCGGCGGGTGGCGTCGGTCATGGTCGGCGCGCAGTCGAGGAGGGTACGGGCGGGGCTGGTGACGGGGATGGCGTGGCGCCGGCGGGCGTCACGGTAGCTCAGTCTCGAGCAGCGGTGGATCCGGATCCCGGGATGCCGGCGCTCGCGTGGGACTGTGACATCGAAGTGGGCAGGCCACGTGCCGAGGCCCCACAGCGCCAGCGCCGCGCGGTGCGAGAGCAGGGCGTGCTCGCCACAGGCCAGAACCGCCGCCATTGCGCGCTCGAGCACGTGCATCGGCGGGCGGCCGACCGCATAGACCCGGTGGTGGACCCGATGGAGGCGGCCCACGCGCAGGCGGTACTGGATCGCCCGAGGGCCCAGCCCCAGTTCCAGCAGCTGCTCGTGCGTGACGTTCCCGTGCTGCTTTTGGGCCAGCCGCGCGATCCGCCGCTCCAGCGATTGCGATGGTTCTTCCCTATATGGGACGTTCGGTCGCGACACCCCGCCAGGGTGCCACCGCGCGGCCGCTGGCGCCCGGGATGTTGCGGAACTTTTACACCCCGCGGAAGCCGACCACGGGCTTCAGGAGCCCTCCGTCCCGCGGCTCCGCGATCGCGATCAGGCCCTCGGCGTCGGTCAGACGCACGTGGTCCAGGCCCGGTGCCTCCCCGGGCACCGCGACCCCATGAGCAGCCCGCCGCGCGTCGTCAGGCCCGAGCGCCACCCTGGGCATGAACCGCGCCAACGTGTCACCGAGCGGCACGACGACCTCCGGATCGGCGTCGGCCACGTCGAAGTCTCCGATCCGGGTTCGCCGCAGCTCCTCGCAGTACGCGTCGCCGAGCGCGGCGATCAGGCTCCGGACGTAGGTGCCCGACGAGCACTCGATCACGAAGCCGCGCCGCTCGCCGTCCTGCCAGCACTGCTCGAAGCGGTGGACCTCGACCTCCCGTTCCGGGAGCTCCACGGGCTCACCGGCGCGGGCCAGCGCGTAGGCCCGGCGCCCGCCGACCTTGATCGCCGAGAACGCCGGGGGGCGCTGGCGCACGGTGCCGGTGGGCAGCTGCAGCTCGCCCGGGGGGACGACGCCGGTGGCGACGATCTCGCCATCGGGATCTCCGGTGGAGGATCTCGCGCCGAAGCGCGCCGTGACCACGTAGACCTTCGGCAGCGCCATCAGGAACCGCTGGATCCGGGTCGCCCGCCCGACGAGCAACAGCAGCAGTCCTGTGGCGAACGGGTCCAGCGTCCCGGCATGACCGACCTTGACTCCGCGCCCGAGCCGGCGACGCAGGCCGGCCACCGCGTCATGCGAGGTGATGCCGGCGGGTTTGTCGAACAGGACGATCCCGTCGGGGACGCTCACGGAAGCTGCTGGGCGAGCTCGTTCCGGAGAAACGAGACGAGCTCGGCCCAGGACAGCGCGGTGGTGAACCCCGCGGCCCCTCGGTGCCCGCCGCCGCCCTGGGCGCGGGCGATCCGGGAGACATCGACGCGCTCGTCGCCGGCCCGCAGGGAAACCTTGCGCAGGCCCTCGCCGTTGTCCTGACCGATTCGGTCGCGGACCAGCGCGGCCAGCGCCGTCCCCTCCACCGCGCGAAGGTGATCGACGACACCCTCGGAATAGCTCTCCTCGGCGCCTGACTCGGTGAAGTCGGCAGTCGTCAGCCCGGTCAGCGTCAGACGCCCGTCGTCATAGCGCTCGACGTTGGCGAGACCCCGGGCGAGCAGGGCGAGCTTCCCGTAGGGAACGCCCTCGTAGACGCGGCGGTACATCTCGTGTACGTCGACGCCGGCCTGGATCAGCTCGGCCGCCATCAGGTGGGCGCGCGATCCGGTGTTCTCGTACATGAATCGTCCGGTGTCGGTGATCAGCCCGACGTAGAGCGCGTCCGCGATGGTGACGGTGGGGGTGATTCCGAGGCCGTGCATCAGATCCCAGACGATCTCGGCCGTGCACGACGCCTGCGGATCGACCAGGTTGACCGTGCCGAAGCGGGTGTTGTCGTGATGGTGATCGATGTTCAGGACGTGGGCGCGGGGGCGCTGGAGCGCCTCCCCGGAGGCGCGGTCCAGATTGCCGCAATCGAGGAACGTGATGGTGCGCTCGTCGATGTCCTCCGGCAGGCTGTTGACCACGCCGCTGAGGGGCAGAAAGCGGTACTCGTAGGGCAGCGGAAATTCCTTGGCGTCGATGTAGATCACGCTGTCCTTGCCGAGGGCGACAAGGATCTGCTGCATCGCCACCAGCGACCCGAGCGCATCGCCGTCGGGGTTCTCGTGGGTAACCGCGAGCAGCTTGCTCGCCCCGCGGATCTCCTCGAGGATCCGCTCCCGGTCGGGGCGTTTGCCGTTCTCAGTCATCGGACAGCAGCTCCGTGATGCGCATGCCGTGGTCGATCGAGGTGTCGTACTCGATGCTCAGCGAGGGGGTGTGCTTGAGCGTCAGCTCGGAGGCCACCTTGCCCTGGAGGAAGCCGCGGGCGGAACGCAGGACCTCGAGGCTCGTGCTCCGCGCCTCGTCGTCGCCGAGCACGCTCACGTATACGCGAGCGTGGCGCAGGTCTGGGCTGGTCTTGACTCCGGTCACGGTGACGAATCCCACGCGCGGATCTTTCAATTCCGTTGCGATCGCCTCGCTGAGGACAGCACGCACGGCTTCGTCGACGCGGCGCATGCGTCCGCCGCTCATCCTATCCCCCCGCAGCTAAAGGACGCCGAAACTACAGCGGGCTCACGGAGGCTCATGGGCACAGGTCCTCCACGGAGACCAGCATGCGCTCGACGTGCGCACCATCCGGGCACCGAGCCAGCAGCCACCGCTCGACTTTGTCCGCCGCGGCGGCCAGCGTTGCGTGTGAGCCGCCGGTCATGGCGGCGAGCAGCTGCGCCCGCTGCCAGCGCTCCTGATGTGCGGTCTCGGACACGGCAACGCCCATGCGCGTCTGGAGCTGCGCCTTGATCGACGACAGCTCCTTGCGCTTGGCCTTGAGACTGCCGGCCTCCGGGAAGTGGAGGTCGATCACGAGCACGGCGACGAAGCCGCTCGCGGACACGGCACGTTGCTCAGGCGAGCTCGCGCTCGACCTGACGCGTGGCGTAGGCCTCGATCACGTCGCCGTCCTTTACGTCGGCGTAGTCCCGAAGCACGATCCCACAGTCGAAGCCGGCCGCGACCTCGCGTGCGTCCTCGTTGAAGCGACGCAGGCTCGCGATCTCGCCGTCGTAGACAACCGTGCCGTCGCGGACCAGCCGCACCTTGGACCCGCGGGTGATCTTGCCGTCGGTGACGTGTGCACCGGCAATCACGCCCACGCGTGAGGCGCGGAACGTCTGGCGGACCTCTGCGGACCCGAGCGTCTCCTCGACCTCCTCGGGAGCGAGCATGCCCTGCATCGCGCTGCGCAGTTCCTCGATCGCCCGGTAGATCACCGAGTAGTGGCGAATCTCGACGCCCTCGCGCTCGGCCACCGCGCGCGCGTCGCCGACCGGACGGACGTTGAAGGACAGGATCACGGCGTCGGAGGCGGCGGCCAGCATCACGTCGGACTCGGTCACCGCGCCGACCGCGCGACGGATCACGTTGACCGAGATCTCGTCCTGGGGCAGCTTGGCGATCTCGTCCTCGATCGCTTCGAGCGAGCCGGCGACGTCGGACTTGAGCACCAGGTTGAGCTCCTGCAGATCGCTCTTGAAGATGTCCTCCAGCGAAATCCGCTTGCCGCTGCGGCGGGCCAGCGACTCGGTCTTCAGCCGGACCGCCCGCTCGCCCGCGAGCTGACGCGCGCGGCGCTCGTGTTCCACGACGCGGACGCGCTCGCCGGCCTCCGGCACGCCGTCGAACCCAAGCACCTCGACAGGCTCGCCGGGCAGGCCCTCGCTGACGCGGTTGCCGAGGAAGTCGTGCATCGCCCGTACGCGTCCCCAGTGTGCGCCGGCGACGAGCGCGTCGCCGACCTCGAGCGTGCCACGCACGATCAGGATCGTCACCACGGGCCCGCGCCCGGGATCGAGCTTTGACTCGATTACCGTTCCCGACGCCGGGGCGTCGGGGTTGGCCTTCAGGTCCTCGAGTTCGGCCATCGCCGCGATCGTGTCGAGCAGGTTGTCAAGGCCCTCCCGGCTCCGGGCCGAGACGTCGACGAACTCCGTGTCTCCCCCCCACTCCACGGGCTGCAACCCGAGAGAAGACATCTCGGTGCGCACCCGGGTCGGGTCCGCGCCCTCCTTGTCGATCTTGTTGACGGCGACGAGGATCGGGACGGCCGCGTCCTTGGCGTGGTCCACCGCCTCCTGGGTCTGCGGCTTCACCCCGTCGTCGGCGGCCACCACGATCACCGCGATGTCGGTCGCCTTGGCGCCGCGCGCCCGCATGGCCGTGAACGCCTCGTGGCCCGGGGTATCAAGGAAGGTGATCGTCCGGTCGCCGTGGTGGACCTGGTAGGCGCCGATGTGCTGGGTGATTCCACCCGCCTCGCCGGCCGCCACCTCGGTCTCGCGGATCGCGTCGAGCAGAGACGTCTTGCCGTGGTCGACGTGCCCCATGATCGTGACCACCGGGGCCCGTTCGACCAGCTGCTCCTCGGTGTCGGCGTACACCGGCTCGGCCACCGTCTCGTCCTCGGAGTGGACGATCTCCACTTCCTTCCCGAGCTCCGTGGCCAGCACCTGAATCGCCTCGTCGGACAGGGTCTGGGTGAGCGTCTTCATCTCGCCCAGGGCCATCAGCTTCTTCATCACCTCGGGGACCGGGACGGAGAGGTACTCGGCGACGTCCTTGACCGTCGAGCCGGAGTTGATCTGGATCGTGTCAGGCTCGGCGACCGCGGTGCGCGAGGGACGCGACTCCGCCTCTTCGTCGTAGACGCCGCGCCGGCGCCGACCCCGGCGCTGGCGCCGCGGCGGTTGATTTGACTGCGGCGGTCCGCCTCCGCCGGGGGCGCGGCGGGAGGCCTGGGAGTCGATGACCACGCGGCGGCGTCCGAGGGCGGAGCCGGGCGCGCGCTCGCCCTGAAGCGAATCCCGAGTCGGGCGCTTGTGCGCGGACTCGCCGGCGGGCTCGGGCGAGGCGGCGGCGTCCGACGAGGCGGCGGCGGCCTCCGCTGGCGAGGCGGCGGCGGGCTCCGCTGGGGCGGCGGGCGGCGGTGGCGCGGGGGCAGCAGCAGCCGGCTCCGGCGAGGCAGCGCCTCCACCATTGCCGAACACGCGTGACGCGGTGGCCTCGTCGACGCTCGAGGACACGGCCTTTACGTTGACGCCGGCGGCCCTCAGCGCTTCGAGCACTTCCTTGGCGGGAACCCCGCGCTCTTTGGCGATCTCATGGACTCGTTTACTCATCTAGATCCAGTGTACGTCGACTACGACGCAGCGCCCCCGGCCTCGGCCGTGGCGGCGGCGTCGTCAGTGCCGTTGGTGGGTTCGTCGCCGGCCGGGCCTTCGACCTGGTCGGTGTCCTTGCCGGCCAGCGCCTGATGGGCTTCGATCCCGCAGTAGCGTGAGCCGGGCAGCGCCGCATTCGGGCAGCGGCGCCCGTTGGAGAGGATCGCCGCGCAGCGTCCGTGCGCCTCCTCCTCCTCGTAGCCGTGCTCGGCCTCCTCGGCCGCGAACTCGGTCTCCGAGCGAATGTCGATCCGCCATCCGGTCAACCGCGCGGCCAGACGAGCGTTCTGACCCTCGCGGCCGATGGCCAGGGAGAGCTGGTCGTCGGGAACGATCACCGTCGCCTGCTTGTTGGCGTCGTCAACCAGCACCTCGCGCACGCGGGCCGGCGACAGCGCCTTGGCGACGAACCGGGCGGGCTCGTCGTTGTAGGGGATGATGTCAATCTTCTCGCCCCGCAGCTCGGACACGACCATCCGCACCCGAGACCCTCGCGGGCCGACGCAGGCGCCGACCGGATCGACACCGTCGACGTGCGAGACGACGGCGATCTTCGAGCGATAGCCGGGCTCGCGAGCGACCCCGGTGATCTCCACGAGACCATCCGCGATCTCCGGAACCTCGAGCTCGAACAGCGATTTGATCAGCTCCGGATCACGCCGGGAGACGATGATGCTCGGGCCCTTGGTCGAGTTCGAGACGTCCTTGATCACGGCCTTGATCCGCTGCGAGTGGTCGTAGCGCTCGCCGTCGACCTGCTCGGACTTGGGCAGCAGCGCCTCGACGCGCTCGCGCAGCTGGATGAGCGTGTAGCGCGAGTCCTTCTGCTGGACGATGCCGGTGATCAGCTCGCCGACGCGGTCGCGGTACTCCTCGAACATCATGTCGCGCTCGGCTTCACGAATGCGCTGGAGGATGACCTGCTTGGCGGTCTGGGCGGCGATCCGGCCGAAGTCGTCCGGAGTCACGTCCTTGGTCTCGATCTGGTCCTCGAACTCCTTCAGCTTCTCGAGGTCGATCTCCGGCTCGGGCGGCTCGCGCATCTCGCCGGTCTCGGGATCCACGGTCGGCTGCTGGTCCGTCGTCGACTCGACCAGCAGCTGCTCCTCGAGCTCCGGCGGGATCTTCAGCTCCCAGACCCGGAAATCGCCGCTGTCACGGTCCATCTCGACCTTGGCATAGCGAGCAGCTCCGGGGGTCTTCTTGTACGCGGACAGAAGCGCGTCCTCGAGCGCCTCCATCAGCTTCTCCTGAGAGATGTTCTTTTCCGCTGCGAGGCCGCGGACGGCCTCTACGATTTCACGCGACATAGGTCAGTCTCCGGGGACGAGGTTGGAGCGTGCGATCTGCTCGTAGGGGATCGTTACGACCCCGCCTCCGGACGCGATCGTGACTTCACGCTCAGAGGCGCCGACGAGTTCCCCGGTCACGCTCTTGTGTCCATCTCTGGCCTCCCGCAGCCGGACACGAGCGTGCCGGCCGAGGAAGCGGCTGTAATGCTGCGGCTTGGTGAGTGGGCGGTCCTGCCCAGGCGAGGAGACCTCCAGCGAGTACTGCTCGCGAAGGTCGCTCAGACGTTCGGTGACCCGCTCACACAGAACCAGGGTCACACCTTCGGGGTGATCGATGAACAGACGCAGCGTGCTGCCGCCGAGCACCTCCGCCAGCAGCACCTCGACGTCGGGCTCGCTAGCGGCGAGCCGAGCCTCGATGTCAGTCTGAAGTGCACTCACGATCTCCTCCGTCCGATACATAAAAAAAGCGGGCCAGCGCCCACTTCCAGAACCTCACCGGGAAGCGCCCGGCGCGCAAGCTGTGCCCCTCAGCGTAGCACCTGCGCACCAGCCCCCGAGGGTTCGGCGTGGGCGCTTTGCGGAGGCTTTTAGGGTCCCGGCCTACTGGCCCGAGGCACCGGCTGCTCTTCTGGCCTGGTCGCGGTAGCGCCGGTAGTCGGGGCGTCCGGGCTGCATCCCCGCCGCCTGCGCCAGCGGCTTGCGCGCTTCGGCGTGGCGGCCGAGCATCTGCAGCGAGCGACCGAGGCAGAACAGGGCATAGTCGTTCGTCGGGGCGCGGTCGATGACGGCCTGAAATTCCCGTGCCGCCTGCTCGTAGTGCTGCGTGTGGAACAGCGCGCGGCCGAGCGCCTCCCGCACGGAGGTGTGCTCGGGCGCCAGATCCCGGGCCCGGGAGAGCGGGATCGTCGCCTGGTGGTGGTGTCCGCCCTCGAGCAACTCGGTGCCGCGGCGGTACAGCTCGTAAGCGTCGTCCATTGTCAATATTTTATTCCTCGCGCAGGCGCTCCGAAACCGGCCCGGTGCGGATCCGAACCGGCGGCAGGGCCCACAGCGCCCGCATCCGTCCGAGCACTCCCAGCCCGCTCCCCAGCTGTGAGCGCAGCGCGCGCCGCCCAGCCGGCGACGGGGCCAGCGAGCCACCGCCGAAGCGAGCCACCCGGATAGCGCGAACGTACGCGGCGGCCTCCGGGGCGGAGGCCAACCGGCGCTCGAGTGCGACCAGCGTCAATCCCGCCGCCGGTGGTCGCCCGGACCGGGCGAGCGCGCGCTCGAGCT
This sequence comes from Solirubrobacteraceae bacterium, assembly GCA_036564325.1. Taxonomy (GTDB): domain Bacteria; phylum Actinomycetota; class Thermoleophilia; order Solirubrobacterales; family Solirubrobacteraceae; genus Palsa-465. The sequence goes on from DATCPD010000098.1 coordinate 10,616, forward strand.
CGAGCACCCAGGCCTCGTCGCCGGGAGCGCGGCGCAGCGTCGTGGCTCGCGCGGTCAGCCCTAGCAGCCCCAGCACCGCCAGCGCCGCCACGACTATCGCCGCCGGCGAGCCCCCGCCGGGGCGGGGCCCGGGCCGGGACGATGCAGCGGCGGGGGCCACGTCGCGGTGGGGAATCGGCGAGGTATGCGGGGCCGTCCCGAGTTTGACCCCTGAGG
>DATCPD010000107.1:0-14857 GCA_036564325.1 Solirubrobacteraceae bacterium
TCACGTGGTCGGCCATCGTTCGCCGAACAGCATGACGGATGGCCCGCGATACTGGCGCTCGTGCCAGCCGACCCCGCCACCGCTCGAATTGAGCCATCCACCGCTCGAGCCGACCCCGCCATCCCTCGAGTGGACCCCGCCATCCCCGACACCGTGCTTGTCGCGCCCGACTCGTTCAAGGGCACGCTGAGCGCTGGAGAGGTGGCGGACGCGATCGGGGCCGGGTTGCGGGCAGCCGGCGCGAAGGCCGACCTCTGCCCGGTCGCCGATGGAGGGGAGGGGACGCTGTCGGTCCTGCGTGAGGCGCTGGGGGCCGAGACGCTCACCGCAGACGTCCACGATCCGCTGGGGCGGGGGATCCGTGCGGTGTTCGGGCTGGTGGCGCGGCGGAGGGCGCGTCCGGCGGCCGGCCTGGTCGAGGTGGCTGCGGCCAGCGGGCTCGGGTTGGTGGCCGAGGCTGAGCGCGACCCCATCGCCGCGACCACGTTCGGGACCGGAGAGCTGATCCTGGCCGCACGGCAGGCCGGCGCCGAGGTCATCTACGTCGCCGTGGGGGGCAGCGCCACGAGCGACGGCGGCGCCGGGGCGATTCGCGCGATCCGGGACGGGGGAGGTCTGGACGGGGCGCGGCTGGTGGTGCTGTGTGACGTGCGCACGCCCTTCGAACAGGCGGCCAAGGTGTTCGCGCCGCAAAAGGGGGCAGACGCGGCCGCGGTACGGACGTTGACCCGTCGTCTCGGCGCGCTCGCGCGGCGGCTGGAGCGGGACCCGCGCGGCCTGCCAATGACCGGCGCGGCGGGCGGCTTGTCCGGGGGGCTGTGGGGGGCGTTCGGAGCCGAGCTCGTCCCGGGCGCATCGTTCGTGCTCGATGCCCTGGACTTCGAGCCGCGGATGCGCGCCGCACGCGCGGTCATCGCCGGCGAGGGCCGGCTCGACAGCCAGAGCCTCGCCGGCAAGGCCGTGTCTGAAGTGGCGACCCGAGCCCGGCAGGCGGGCGTTCCCTGTTACGCGGTCGTCGGTTCGTCCGCGCTCGACGCGTTCGGGCGGCGGATCCTGGATCTGGAGGCCGTCATGGAGGCCGGAACCCCCGCCGAGCTGGAGCAGGCCGGGCGACGTCTGGCGCAGCTACTGTTCACCTGACCATGGGAAAGGTCCTCACCGAGATCGACGATCATCTCCGACGCTGGATCGCCGCCCAGTCGCTGTTCTTCGTCGGCACGGCCCCGCTGTCCGGGGACGGTCATGTCAACGTGTCTCCCAAAGGCCCGATCGACACACTCAGGGTGCTCGATCCGCACGCTGTGGCCTATCTCGACATGGTCGGCAGCGGCGCCGAGACGATCGCCCACCTGAGTGAAAACGGCCGCATCGTGATCATGCTCTGCGCCTTCACCGGTCCGCCCCAGATCGTGCGCCTCCACGGGCGAGGGGAGGTCGTGACGGCGGCGGATCCTGGCTTCGATGAGCTACTCGAGCGGTGCTCGTTTGCCGAGGGGGGCATCCCGCAGGCGCGTCGGGCGATCGTCAGCGTGAGCGTCGACCGCATCGCGGACTCGTGTGGCTACGGGGTACCGCTGATGAACTACGAGGGTGCGCGGCCGCATCAGGAGCTCTGGGCCGCCAAGCGCCTTCGGACCGGCGGCGAGGACGCGCTCGTCGAGTACCAGCGCGAGAAGAACTCCCACAGCATCGACGGGCTGCCGGCGCTAGATCGTCTGTAGTCAGACTTTCTGACTGCCGAACTATCGCTGGTAACATCATGAACATGACTTCGGCCGTGCAGACTCCCACCGAGACCAAAGAGGCCCTTTCCGGCGATCTCTGTTGGCTGCTCTCGCGGGCCAGCCACGCGCTGATGACCGAGTTCTCGGCCGCGCTCGAGGACTTCGAGCTCTCGCCCCGGGAGCACGGCGTGCTGAGCACCGCGATGAGCGGCGAGCACACGCAGACCGAGCTCGCGCGGATGATCGGCCTCGACAAGACGACGATGGTCGTGACGGTCGACGAGCTGGAGGCCGCGGGTCTCGCCGAGCGGGTGCCCTCGCCGACCGACCGGCGCGCGCGGGTGATCAAGGTCACCCCGGCCGGGGTGCGGAAGGTGGCCGAAGCCGACGAGATTCTCTCTCGCGTGCGTGAGGATGTGCTCGAGGGGCTGCCTGAGGACGATCGCGAGGTCTTCCTACGCTGTTTGGGCAAGCTGGCCGGCGGACCCGACGGGCGATTGTCCGCGCCCGTCCAGTGTTCGCACATAGTCCGCCGCCGCGCCTGACGCGCCCGCCGCGGCTGACGCCCTCGGCCACGCGCCTGACGCGCCCGCCGCGCTGCTAAGGCCCGGCCGCCCGCGGCTAAGGCCTCGCCGCCCTGACTCGGCTGCGATCTCCCGATGTGCTCACGCGGGTCGCAGCTCATCCTGACCGTGTCGCTGGCAGAGCCAAAAGATCGGTCCGGTTGAGATAGATCCGTTCTGGACGATCTGCTACGTTACCTTCTGAAACCGACCTGGAGACACGCCTGATGCAGAGTCCGGAAACAAACGTGAAGCAACTGCAAAGCGGGGACGAGCGGCAGCGCTGGATCGCGCTCGTCGTCCTGTGCGCAGGGTTCCTGATGATCATCCTCGACCAGACGATCGTGAACGTCGCGCTGCCGTCGATCCAGACCGACCTGCATTTCTCTCAGTCGAACCTGGCCTGGGTCGTCAATGCCTACCTGATCGCCTTCGGCGGTCTGTTGCTGCTCGTCGGCCGGCTGGGCGATCTGATCGGACGCAAGCAGATCTTCCTGGTCGGGCTGACGGTCTTCACCCTTGCGTCGCTCGTCTGCGGGCTGGCCCAGAGCCAGGCGATGCTGATCGGGGCCCGCTTCGTTCAGGGCATCGGCGGCGCGATGACCTCCGCCGTCATCCTGGGGATGATCGTGACCATGTTCCCCAAGGCGACCGACCGGGCGAAGGCGATCGGCGTCTACAGTTTCGTGGCCTCGGCCGGGGGCGCCCTCGGCCTGCTTCTGGGCGGCGTGATCACCCAGGGGATCAACTGGCACTGGATCTTCTTCGTCAACATCCCCATCGGACTGGCTGCCGGCTTCTTCGCGATCCGCTTGCTGGCCAACGAAAAGGGTCTCGGCCTGCGCCACGGCGCGGACGTGGCTGGCGCGGTCCTGCTCGTGAGCTCGCTGATGCTCGGCGTGTACACGATCGTCGAGGCCAGCAACTACGGCTGGGGCTCGGCCCACACGCTCGGCTTCGGCGCCGCCGCGGTCGCGCTGCTGGCCGGGTTCGTCGTGCGTCAGACGCGTGCGAGCGACCCGCTCGTGCCGCTGCGCATCTTCCGCTCACGCACGGTCACCGGCGCCAACCTGATCCAGGTGCTGATGGTGGCCGGCCTGTTCGGGATGTTCTTCCTTGGCGCGCTGTACATGCAGCGGGTCCTTCACTACGACGCGATCCAGGTCGGTCTCGGCTTCCTGCCCGTCGCGCTTGGCATCGCCGTCATGTCGCTCGGCGTCTCGGCGCGGGTGATCACCCGCTTCGGCGCCAAGTCGGCGCTGCTGCCGGGACTGGCGTTCGCGGCGCTGGCGCTGATGCTGTTCCGCCAGGCACCGGCGAACGCGAGCTATGTCGGCGATCTCCTGCCGTCGATGGTCCTGCTTGGAGTCGGCGCGGGCCTGGCCTTCCCCTCGCTGATGACGCTGGCCATGTCCGCCGCCACCCCGGAGGACTCCGGGCTGGCCTCGGGCCTCGTCAACACCACGCAGCAGGTGGGCGGCGCGCTCGGGTTGGCGGTGCTGGCCACGCTCTCGACCACACGCTCGAATTCGGCGCGAGCCAGCGGCGACTCGCTGACCACGTCGCTGATGAGCGGTTACCACCTGGCCTTCACCGTCGGCGCAATCATGATGCTGGCCGCAGTTGGGCTGGCCGCTGTGCTGCTCAAGACGCAGCCCCTGGTCGTCGCCGAACAGGCTCCGGTGGAGCTCCCCGAGATTGACTACGTAGAGGAGGCGGCATGACCATGTGGCTGTTGTTTCGGCCCCCAGTTGACGGAACCGGTGCCCCTGCGCCGGTGAAGGTCGTCGCGGTCAGGCGACCGGCGGCATAGCGCCCGCCGGCCCGCCGGCTAAATCTCTCCGGTGGTGTCGGACGGAGGCCCAGGGGACTTCGTCGCCGCCGGAGGAGTGGAGTGGACCGGGAGCTCTTCGATCTCTCGGTCCTCGGGCGTCAGGCAGACCCGGCAGAAGTCGTCGCCGAACGGCGTGAGGTGGATGCTCCGGCGCACGACCTTGGCCTGGCGGACGGAGTGAATCGCCTCGATCACGTCGGGTTGCGCCTCCAGCACCTGGTACTTCAACGGGTCGCGCAGCGTCTCGCGAGAGAACCAGACCATCCCCAGCCTGAACAGGTTGTTCAGGTAGGACGGAACCCGGTCGACGTAGCGGCAGCCGGCACGCGCGCCGATCATCGACAGCCCGGGCGCGATCAGCCGGGAGCGGACCACGCCGATCGGGCCACCGGTGCGGACATCGATCGATGGCTGCGGCCCCTCGAGCAGCAGGAGTCGCAGGATCCGGCCCTCGTCCGGAGCGAGCTCGGAGAGGATCCGCTCGTAGGCCGGGTGGGCCTCGTCCTCGTAGCGCACGTCACGTGATTTGCGCAGCAGCAGCTCGCCCTCCTCGCGCAGTGTCCGAGCCACTCGCTCGGATTGGTTCTCGGGTCGCCCGTTTCCCGCCGCGGCCGCGGCCGCGGCGTCCTGGTCGGGCGCCGTCGGCTCGGGCATGCCCGGAATCGAGCGACTCACGGCCCGCGCCAGATCCAGTGCCTTCTGCGGCGAGCGCGCCACCTCCAGCACGCGCCCGGGTACCACGACCGAATTGCGGACCGCCCATTCGGTGGCATGCCACCAGGCCGTGAAGGCGACCCGGGCCATCCCGGGAACGGCATCCCATCCCTCCGGCCCGTCGTATTCATCGCCCCTTAAGGGCGGCTGAAAGTCGTCGCTCATGTTCCGAACAGCAGTAGGTGGATGATCCCGCCGCCGAGCCCCATCACGGCTCCGTGCAGGTACAGCATCCATTCGTCCTCCTTGATCGCCGAGCGCAGCATCTCGACGAAGTCACGGGACGGCAGCTCGCGCGTGCGGGCGGCGAACATCTCCCGGATCTTCTCGCTCTGATGCCGGCTGAAATCAGGATCGCGGAAGGGGGTCATCGTGTAGCCGACGGCCTCCTGCGCGACGGAGTCACGGATGCTGTCGTACTCACGGGCGCCGACCGCGACGCGTACCGCTCCTCGCGCCGGCCCGGCGGCCCGATCGATCGCCGGTCCCATCGCCTCCTCGAGCATCTGGCGCGTCCGGTCGCCGCGCGGACCGTCGAGGAGAAAGTTGCCGATGTTCTCCAGCGTCACCACCTCGTCGGCGATGATGCCCGCATACACGTCCGCCACCTCATCCTGGCGGCGCAGGAACAGGCCGTGGAGCTTGAGCGGCCCGAACCGGCGGACATCGACGGGCTCGAAGATCACCCACATCCCGAGCAGGTTCGTGGTCCAGCCGACGAACACGCCGAGGATCGGCAGCAGCCACCACTGGTGGGCGAAGTGGTCGATGATCGCCACCGGGATCCCGAACACGAAGCCGAACAGGAAGCCGAAGTGGACCATCAGTCGCAGTTCCTTCTTGCCGACGTCCTTGAACACGCGGTTGACCAGGGCCGGATTGCGTTCGAAATGGTCGATCACCATCAGCTTCGGATCGAGCAGCTGATCGATGTACTCCCCGATCTCGTCGGTGATCTGACCCACGATTCCCGGCAGTTGTTCCTGGACGCGCTCGTACACCGCCTGCTTGACCCGCGGCGGCACGTTCTGCCACAGCCCCGGCTGCTCGCGACGCATGTTGCGGTCGACGATCGCCGGCACCTCTGGCTTGAACATCGACACGATGTGGTCGGCGATCTCGTCCGGATCGAGCTGCTGGTAGAACTCGCCCGGGGTTCCGAGCTTGGCGATCGCCTTGTCGACGGAGATGCTGCCCATCTTCGCCGCCCGCGCCGGGACGATCCCCTGCCAGCCGATCCCGCCCTGCATGATTCCCGGGATCTCCTGAAGCTTGCGCGGGAGCAGCGTCGCGAGGTCCTGCAGTCCGGGGATCCTCAACCCGTGGAAGCGCACCGGGTTGAACAGCATGATCAGCCCGGTCCAGTTGATCAGCCAGCCGACCACCCCCGTGAAGAACGGGATCGAGATCAGCTTCAGCCACTCGCTTGTACTCATGTGCGCGGCGCCTCTCCAGACCGGCGGCCGGCTTGCGGCCACGGGCCTGCGGACGCTGTCGCGTCAGCGGGGCACGCGCTGCGGTCGACCGGCCGGGCGCGGACGGTCGGCTCAGCAGAGCTTGCCGGCAGGATGGGTCGGGCCGGAGCCGGTGGGGCCTCCCGCCGGTGCTCCGAGCGAGCCGAGGAAGCGCACCATCTCGCGGCCCGAGTTGGTCGCCTTGCCCTCCTTGTAACACGGGTAGGCGCGCGGGGAGCCGTAGTCGTCGGCCCATCCGATCTCGATGTAGGGGTAGCCGGGGAGGGCGACCGCGATCTGCGCCCCGGCCCGGACCACCTTGCCGACCGGGGCCAGCTTGGTCAGGTGCTCGGCCACGTAGATGACCTCACCGGCGTGGCTGCCGCTCGTCAGCCGGTACCAGATCAGATGACCCCCCGGCCAACCGCTGTGGCTGTCGGAGCCGAGGATCACCGCGTCCCCCACGGCCAGCACCGGCAGCTTGGCCGCGGGCGCCCAATCCATGCCCATGTCGGTCCGGCCCGGCGCCCAGCGCGGGTCGGAGAAGGGGTTGAGGTAGCGGCTGGCCGGGGCGGCACCGAGCGCCGGCCCCGCAACCAAGGTGCAGAGCGAGACCGCCAGCGCGCTCAGGCACGCGAGCAGGGTGCAGGACATCCTCCTCATGGGCCTGTGTATCGGTGGGCGCTCTGGCGCGCTTGAGCGGCCCTGGACGCACCTTTAGGGGCAAAACGTCAGTGCGCGAAGGCCTTGCGCACCTCGGGCTTCGGCCCCGGCAGCGGCGCCTCGAGCGACTGGAGGAACTCGGTCTGCTCACTCAGATGATCGAGCAGCAGGTTCGCCATCTCGTGATTCATGCCCGCGCGCACGACGATTCGCAGCACACTCAGGTCCTGCCGGTTCGCTGGGAACGTATAGGCGGGAACGAGCCAGCCCCGTTCCCGCAGGCGATCGGAGACATCGAACACCGTGTAGTTTCGGATTTCCGGATCAATCGCAAACGCGAACACCGGCAGCTCGCTCCCCTCGCTGAGCAGCTGATATGGCCCCATCTCAGCGATACCGGCCGACAGATGCTGGGCCACATCCTGCGCGTTCTGCATCACGCGGCGGTACCCCTCCCGCCCGAGGCTGGTGAACATGAAGTACTGCGCGATCACCTCGCTTCCGGGCCGGGAGAAGTTGAGCGCGAACGTCGGCATGTGTCCGCCCAGGTAGTTGACATCGAAGATCAGCTCCTTGGGCAGCGCTTCCTTGTTGCGCCACAGCGCCCACCCCACCCCCGGGTATACGAGCCCGTATTTGTGGCCACTGGCATTGATCGACTGGACCCGGTCGATCCGGAAGTCCCACTCGAGCTCGGGCTGTAGGAACGGGGCGACGAAGCCTCCGGAGGCGGCGTCCACGTGCAGCGGCACGTGGAGACCCTTGTCGCTCTCCAGTCGGTCGAGCGCCGTGGCGATCTCCTGCACCGGCTCATAGCTGCCGTCGAAGGTCGAACCGAGGATGGCCACCACCCCGATCGTGTTCTCGTCGCACTGGGCGACGGCCTCCTCGGCGCCGAGATGAAACCGCTGTCCTTCCATCGGCACCATCCGCGGCTCGACTTCCCAGTAGCGGCAGAACTTCTCCCAGCACACCTGGACGTTGGCCCCCATCACCAGGTTGGGACGGTCGGCCGGCTTGCCGGCTTTGCTCATCCGCTCGCGCCAGCGCCACTTGAGCGCCATCCCGGCCAGCATTGCCGCCTCGCTGGATCCGGTGGTCGAGCAGCCGGTCGCCTGATCCTGCTCGGGAGCGTTCCACAGGTCCGCGATGATCCGGACGCACCGAGCCTCGATCGCTGCGGTCTGCGGGTACTCGTCCTTGTCGATCATGTTCTTGTCGGCCGTGTCGGCCATCAGCCTGGCCGCGGTGGACGGCATCCAGGTGGTGACGAACGTCGCCAGGTTGAGCCGGGCCTGACCGTCGAGCAGCAGCTCGCTCGAGATCAGCTCGTAGGAGGTTTCGCCTCCGAGGCCCTTGTCCGACAACCGCTCCAACGGCATCTGGAGCGCCGAATCGGGGCGGTGAGCTGGGTCGGTGGAAGCCCGATGCGGGCGGTTGCGGCCTTCGTGCGGGCTGAGCGCCACGGGGACTCCTTGGTTTTGTAGGTGGGTGGGCCGCATCATCGCGCAGGTGGTACCGTCAGCCAAGCGGCCGGTGCCGCGGGCCTGTACAGCGACAAGGGGGCGGACCGGTGAAGTCAGTTTGCAACGACGTCCTCAGATTGCCGAGAATCCCCTGACCTCCGAGCCGCCCCGCTCGATCTCGCACGAATCCGACCAGGCTGGAGCGCTGCAGGTTCGGCGCTACACCCAGGCCGACGAAGCGGCGGTCTGGGCGCTGCACAAAAACAGCGTGAACCTGCTCGACGGCTACGGCGACGACGGAGCCGGGGATGAGGATCTTCGCAACGTCGGTGAGGTGTATCTGGAGGCCGGCGGCGAGTTCTTGGTCGGCGAGGCGGATGGGAGGCTCGTCGCGATGGGTGCCCTGCTGCGAACCGGGCCGGCCGGCGGCGAGATCAAGCGCATGCGGGTCGAGCGTAATTACCAGCGCCAGGGATTCGGCAGCCGCATCCTCGCGGAACTGGAGGCGCGCGCGCGTGAGCTGGGTTACCGGCGTCTGCGCCTGGATACGACGACCGATCAGACCGCGGCTCAGGCGCTCTATCAGGAGCGCGGGTTCACGAAGATCGGCACCGGCCGGATGGGCCGGTTCGAGATCATCATCTTCGAGAAGCGGCTGGATCCTCCGGAGGCCTAGAGCTCGTTAATCCCAGTTGACGTGCAAGGCCGGCGGCTTGCGGAACACAAGGCCCCGGAACTCCGAAGGCCGCTCGGGGTCCAGGCGCAGCCCCGGCAGGGCCTCGAGCAGGATGGCGAGTCCCGTCCGCGTCTCCAGCCGGGCGAGGTGCACCCCCACGCACACGTGCGGTCCATGCGCGAAGGCCAGATGCCGGCGGGCGTTGGATCGCCGGAGTTCGAAACGGTCGGGATCTTCGAACACGGCCGGGTCCCGATTCGCGGCCGCGATCGACAGGCGCACCAGCTCGCCGCGGGCGATGCGCGCGTTGCCGAGCGTGGTCCCGCGAGTGGCGTAGCGGTCGATCACCGCGGCAGCGGGCTCGAGTCTCAGTGACTCTTCGATCGCCGCGTCGAGCAGCTCCGGCTGGCTGCGCACGAGGTTCAGCTGGTCCGGCCGCTGGAGCAACTGCGCAAGCGCGCCGGCGATCATGCCCTCGGTCGTCTCGATCCCGCCGAACAGGAGTACGGCGGCGTTGGAGACGACCTGCTCCCGGGAGAGCTCGGTGCTCTGGGCCGCAGTCGCCAGCAATGAATCGCTGCCCGGCTCCTCGATCACGCCGCGCAGGCGCTCGCTGAGCGCCGAGAACGCCTCCCGCCCTGCGGGGTCGACCTCGGCCCCGGCCGTGATCTCGGTCACCGTCGAGACGATTGCCTCGTACCAGCGCAGCACCGCCGGGACCTCGGCTGCCTCCAGGCCCAGCGCGCGCGTCACGATCGCCGCGGCCAGCGGGCCGGCAAAACGGCGGCGGAGCTCGGCCTCGGTGCCCTCTCGCCGCAGCCCGTCGACCAGCCTCCCCGCCTCGTGTGCGGTGGCCCGCGCGAACCGTTCCCGGACCGCGACCGGGCGAAACGGAGCCACGAATGGCGCCCGGTGGCGGGCGTGCTCGTCGCCGTCGAGGCTCAGCATGCTCGGGCCGATCACCCGAGCGGTCGAGAATCGCGGATCGTCGACGGTGAACGTGCTCGCGTCCCGCATCGCCTCGAGCGCCAGGTCGTGACGGGTCACGAGCCAGCCCTCGAGAACGGGGATCCACGAGACGGGCTCGCGTTCGCGCAGCCGGGCCAGCAGCGGATGCGGATCGGCGTCGAGCTGCTCGACGGTGACCCCCGCACCGACGGGATACTGATCTGGGGCTGGCACACATCGAGGATGTCATCCCAGCGGAGGGGGCTGGCAGCCGATGTCCACGAGGTGGCGGGCGAAGGCCATCCGGTCGCGATCTGGATGGAACGGATCGTTTCCGTCTCTCAGCAGGGCGCCGACTCGCTCGAGGTCGTAGAGCAGCGCGAGCTTTCCCGGGGGGTCGTCCCACTCACCTGAGTCGTAGCGCTCGGTCCACGCCGCGATTGCCGCGAGCGCCTCGACCTGGATCTGGTCCTCCCACCAGCCTGAGCGGACCGGCAACCGGTAGCGGGCCCGCAGCGTGCAGACATCGGTCCACAGCTGTTCAAACCACAGCCAGCGCTCTCGCGGCAGCAGACCGTGCGAGCTGAGCGGCCAGCGCCGGCCCTCGGTGTCGGTCCAGTCACCCTCGCGGGGATCAAAGCTGTCGTCCCCTGGCTCCTGCCAGCTCATGGGCCGCCGAGCCTCGCCATTCGCCGGTCGGCAAACCACATGCGCAGGCGGATCATGGCCGGGGCAATCCGCCCGTAGAGCAGGAGCGCCTGTCCGTGGGGAAGCTGGCGCAATGCCTCGGGGGCGATCAGCGGACGGCGACGCCGTGCCGAGGAGCGTGTGGTCCCACCGGCCCCCGTGGTGCGGGTGAAGTCCCGTGCCTCTTCCTCGCCGACGAGCCCGGCGAAGTACCGCAGCGTCTCGAGGTCGGCGACCCCGGGCAGCAGCAGCCTGGCGCGGTGGCTGTTGACGACCGTCTCGGTCTGCTGGCCGTAGCGCGTTCTCGCCTGTGCGAGATCGTGGAAGATCGACACGAGCTGGATGTTGTGGCTGGGCGCGGTGGAGGCGATCTCGGCCAGGTTCGGGAGCGGCGCGACGTTGCCGGCCTCGTCCAGGCACAGCAGCAGTGGCCGCTCCAGCGCTCCGCCGGCCAGCGTCGCCCGCTCGTAGGCGCGGTCGACCACCTCCGAGAGCAGCGCCAGAAAGATCGGCCTCAGCAGCTTCGAGGCCTTGGCATCGCCGATCAGGTACAGCGTGGCGGCCTCGTCGAGCAGCTGGTCGGCGGTGATTTCGCACGAGGCCGCGGAGCGAGCCACGCGCGTGAACCGATAGGCCCGCAGGAGCGCCTGCGCGGTTGCCTCGATTGACGACCGGGTGCGGTCAGCCTGCATCTCGAACGCCCGCACGCCGTCGTACGCGGCGTGTGCGTCGGCAAGCTCGTGCTCGTCCGCCGCCTGTCCGGCAGCCTGGGCCAGCGCCTCGTCGAGCTCGCGGCTCCCCTGCCCGTAGACCCAGCGCACGACGGTGTCGATCTTGGCCCCGGTCACCGACGCCGCGTACAGCAAGGGGGCGAGCCGCTGCTCGGCGGCGAGCGCCCAGAAGTCGCCGCCTTCGACACTGCGCCGATCGAGCTCGCCCGCGGCAGCGAGCCTCCAGGCGACCTCGAGTGCTCCGTCCCATGTGCGCGCCTGGCGCAGGGGGGACCACGTGTGCGACTGCACACCGGCCAGGCCGAACGGGTCGAACACGAACACCGGCCCGAGCTGATGCCGGCGCCGAGCCGTGGCCCCGAGCAGGTCGGTCTTGATCGACGACGCAACCGCCGGGCCGCTCCACTCGAGCAGCGCCGGGATCGCCAGTCCCGCTGACTTGCCCGACTGCGGCGGCCCGAAGGCCACCAGGGCGTGCCGCTGCTCGGCGTGCAGGAGACGACCGCCATGGCGACCCAGCGTGAGCCGCGCCGCGCTGGTCGAATGAGAGCGCAGGGGTCGGAGCTCCCGCGCGCTGGCCCATCGGGCTCCGCCGGCGCCGCGGCGGCCCCACGCGAGCCAGCCGGCGCGGGACAGCGCCGTCGAGCCCGCGGCGGTGGCGCCAAGGAGCAGTCCGAGGGCGGAGTAGAAGCCCTCCGGACCCGGAAGGCGCGGACGGGCGATCGCCGGCCAGGCGGCGGCCGGATCGGTCAGCCGGGTTGGCAGTCGGGTCAGCACCGCCAACAGCTGCGCGAGGCCGACGCTCGGCCAGCCCCTGCCGAACAGCGCGCCCGCGATACCGCCCCACAACCAGACCAGCGCGGCGAGGCCCGCGATCACGCCGATCAGGGCAAGCATGGCGACGTCGGAGATACCCTCGGGACGTGTCCGGTTCATCGCCGATTTGTGCCCTCCACGCTGATCCGCATCCCGGTGTCGGTGTTCGTGAATGCGGTTTCCATTCCTGAGCGGTAGTGCTGAACCACGAACGAGCGCGAGCCCACGCGCCACAGCGCCTGACCGGCCGACAGCAGGGAGATCAGCTGCGCCTCGGTCTCGGACAGGCCGAGCAGCTGGCGCGTGAGCGGGACCTGGCTCTCGTCCTGGTGGTAGACGATCCGGGTGGAGGCATCGGCGATCAGGCCCTCGGCGATTCGCGCGGCTCGGGAGCCGGCATCGCCCGCTGCCTGGAGGTCGGCGAGCTTGTGGAGCACGACCAGATTCATCACCCCGAACTGCCGAGCCAGCTTGAAGTTCGACTGAAACCACTCGCCGAGACCGGTGTGCTGGACGATCTTCCACGATTCGTCCGCCACGTTGACCAGTCGCTCCCGGCCGGGGCGCTCGGCCATCCGCGCGAGCAGCGCGCTCATCCAGGCAGTGGCACAGGCCATCAGGATCCCGACCGCAGGCGAGTCGCGGACGGCGTGCAGATCGAGGACGAGCAGCCTCGCATCCAGATCCAGACCGGGGGTCGTGGGGCCGTCGAACATGCCCCGCAGGGGTCCTTCGCACAGATCCTGAAGGGCCAGCGCGGCGCGACGAGCATCGCCCGCCAACCGCTCGACGTTCGTGCGCAGACGATCCGCCATCTCGCTGACGGGCGCGAACAGCAGGGCCGCGATCTCGGGCAGCGTAGGCTCCTCGTCGCTGCGGGCTCGCACCGTTCTCAGCGCCTCGCGCAGCGCCGCCGCCTCGATCTGCGTCAGCGGTCCCCTCACCGCCGTCACGGCCACGGCCCGCAGGAGATCGAGCTGGGCGTGCTCCTCCGGCCGGGAGGCGAGGGGATTCAGCCGGACGCCCGCCCCCGGGACAAGGGAGATCGGCTTGACGCCCACCGCCGCGCACAGCGGTCCGTACTCGCGCTTGACGTCCAGCACGAACGCCCGGCGGCCGAACAGCAGCATCCGCCACAGCAGCGTCTTGACCAGCGCACTCTTGCCCTGGCCGAGCTTTCCCAGCACGATCACGTTGGGGTCATCGAGCGTGCCTTCGCCGTACAGGACCCAGGGGTCGAAGCAGAACGCACCGCCCGCCGAGTCCCGCCCGATGAACACCCCCCGGCCGCCCAATCCGCCCGGCGCCATGAACGGGTAGATCGCCTGCGCGTGCCGGGTCGTCACCCGATGGCCGGGCCGCTCCGCCGCCCGCAGGCTCATGACTTCAGCCCCCGGCAGAGCGGCAGCGTGAAGGCGAACGCCTCCGCCTGCTGGCCGTACATTCTGTGCAGCTCGAGCCGGGCCCGCGCCGCGTGCTCGAGCACCTCGGAGCTGGCTCGCCGGAGGTCCTCGCCATCCCGGCCGGAGACAGTGACGAACCCCGCCAACCGGACCTCGCAATGGCCCGCCGCCAGCTCCGACTCCCGCCGGACGGTCGCATCCTCGGCCTGGCGCTGGCGGGCCGTCTCGGATTGGCCGAAGCGCTGTCGCAGGTCGCGGTCGGCCCTGTCCCGCGTGATCGCGGCCTCGACGTCGCGAGTCGACCGCTCGGGGGGAATCGGCTCGAAGGTCACCGCCACCGTCCGCACGACGCTCGAGCGGCCGAGCAGTGCGTCCATGAACATCGGAGAGACATCCACCCGGGGCCAACCGCCGATCCAGTAGGTCGCGTGCAGCGCGCCGTCGCTGCGGTAGTGATCCCATGACTCGACGGCCCCCACCGGCCAGGCATTCGCCTCAGCCAGCCCGTCGCGGCCGGGATCGGCCGTCTCCAGCGTGGTCAGCTCCGCCCGGGCGTACGGATCAAAGGCGGTGCGCAGGGCGCGGGCGAGCTGCCCCGGGCTGAGGGCTCCGAGAACGGTCACCTCGGCGGCCTCCAGACCCTGCGCTACGCGCTCGGTCTCCTCCACCAGCGCTCGGGTGACGCTCTCGGCGCCGCGCTCGCGGACCCGCCGGGCGTCCACCTGCACCGCGACCAGGATCTCGTGCTCCTGCGTCACCCTTGCCGTCGTCCCGATCAACTCGAGGTAGGACTCGATCATCGGCGTGCCGCGCAGCGGGACGGCCGGGTCGTGTTCGGCGTGCAGCCAGCGCGCCAGCTCGTCTCCCTGGGCGGGCGCGGTTCGCTCGATCCACCCGATCCTGCGGATCGCGGTGCTTGACGCACCCGAGAGCACGAGCCCCCACCGCGCCAGACGTCGCTCCTGCGACTCCGGGTCGAGCAGCGAGAACGACGACACGCGGCAGGCCAGCACAGCCGTCAGCCGGCGTCCCGAGCGCTCGGCCAGGATCCCGATCGGTCGCTCTCGGTAGGGCGCGGCGGTGATCCGCACCCCGCGCAGCGCCGGCGGGGGCGTGGGATCGGGTTCGCCGGCTGCGCCGCGCCGGAGACGGAACCCGCGGGCGGGAACGGGCGAGCG
>DATCPD010000119.1:0-9245 GCA_036564325.1 Solirubrobacteraceae bacterium
CGCCGTGGCGGCTCGCGCCATCAGGCGCTCTCCACGAGCGCGCGAAAGTGGTCTCCGCGAGCCTCGAAGTTCGGATACTGGTCAAAGCTGGCGCAGGCCGGCGAGAGCAGCACGGTCTCCCCCGCCGCCGCGCGCGCCCGGGCGGCCGCCACCGCCCGCTCGAGGTCGTGGCAGCCCAGCAGCTCGACGTGCGTGTCGCGTAGTACCCCGGCGATCTCGTCCGCCGCCTCGCCGATCAGGTACACCGCGCGGCAGCGCTCGGCCACGACCGGCGCCAGGGGCGAGAAGTCCTGCTGCTTGCCCCGGCCGCCGGCGATCAGGTGCACTCCGTTTTCATATGAGCGCAGCGCGACGATCGTGCTGGCCACGTTCGTGGCCTTGGAGTCGTTGACGAACGCGACCCCGTCCAAGGTCGCGATCCGCTCGAGCCGGTGCGCCACCCCGGGAAAGGTCCGCAGACCGGAGGCGACACCGTCCGGCTCGAGGCCCCGGGCGAGACAGACCGCTGCCACCGCCATCGCGTTCTGAAGATTGTGGGCGCCCGGGAGGCTGATCTCGTCCGTGGCCAGCAGCGGCCGCTCGTCCCACCACAGGTAGCCAGCGCGCGCTGACAGCTCGCTCCCCGGCGCTTCGCCGAACGTCACTCGGCGGGCGCAGCCGCCGAGATCCTCGACTGGAAGGTCGGCCGGCGCCACCGCGATGTCGTCGTTTCCCTGGTGGGCGAACACGCGCAGCTTGGCCGAGACGTAGTCCTCGTAGCTCGGATGACGGTCGAGGTGATCAGGGGCCAGGTTCAGCAGCACCGCAGACTCGGGCGAGAAGAACTCCGTGTCCTCGAGCTGGAACGACGAGGCCTCGCACACGATCGTGGCCTCCGCGGAGACCTGGCCCACGAGCGAGGACAGCGCCGTGCCGACGTTTCCCCCCACCTCCACGGGCGATCCAATCCCATCATGGATGTGACCGATCCATTCGGTCGTGGTGGTCTTGCCGTTGGTTCCGGTCACAGCGATGAACTCATTGGGCAGCAGCCGCCAAGCGAGCTCGAGCTCGCCCAGAACGGGAGCCGCGCGGCTTCGTGCCGCGAGGATCGCGGGTGCGGTTTGAGGTACACCGGGGCTCTTGATGAGCGTCCCGGCCCTGGCGGCAAGGGCCTCGCCTGACGCATCGAGATGAACTTCGACGCCGGCCTCCCGAAGCCTTCCGACATCAGGCGCACCCGCATCACATGCGATCACCTCCTCCCCGCGGGCGCGGAGCGCGAGCGCCGCGGCAACTCCCGAACGCGCGAGCCCGACCACCAGGTACGGACCCGGCGGCAGCGGCGGACGGAACTTAGCCACGAATGCTCAGCTGGTACACCGTGAAGCCGATCGCGGCGCAGGCGGCGGCGACGATCCAGAACCGGAGGATGATCTTCGTCTCCGACCAGCCCTGGAGCTCGAAGTGATGGTGGATCGGCGCCATCAGGAACACGCGTTTTCGGAACGTCTGAAACGAGAACACCTGAATCAGCACCGACAGCGCCTCGATCACGAAGATCCCCCCGAGCAGGATCAGCAGGACCTCGGTCCTCGTCATCACCGCCAGCCCGGCGATCGCCCCGCCCAGGCCGAGCGACCCGGTGTCACCCATGAAGATGCTCGCTGGGAAGCTGTTGAACCACAGAAACCCGATGCAGGCGCCGACCAGGCATCCGGCGAGCATCGTCAGATCCCGATCCCCTGTGGTGATGAACGTAATCCCGATATAGGCCAGCAGCACGATCGCGGCGCAGCCGGCGGCCAGACCGTCGAGCCCGTCGGTCAGGTTGACAGCGCTGGTCGTACCGGCCACGACGAGGTACACGAAGACGGGGAACAGCGGGCCCAGATCGATCGTCACGTCGACGAAGCGCAGATTGACGTCCGGGGGGATGTGGGCCTGCTGCGTCGCCACCCACCAGAGCCCGAGGGAGATCGCGATCGTGACCACCAGCTTGGTCCTCGCCCGTAGGCCCAGAGACCTGCGCTTGACGATCTTCCGGTAGTCGTCGGCGAAGCCCAGCAGCGCGCAGGCCACGGCCACGCCGAACACCCCCAGCGACTTCCAGTCCCGGGTGGAGAGGATCAGGAACGGAATCGCGAAGGCGCTGAAGATGATGATTCCGCCGAGCGTCGGAGTCCCGGCCTTGGCGTGATGGCCCTGGGGTCCCTCCTCGCGGATGTTCTGACCGAACTGGTTGCGCCGGATGAACTCGATGAACTTCGGACTGAGGAACACGCAGAGCAGCAGCGATGCGGTGCCTGCGATCAGGACGCGGCCGGAGATCGACCCCATCAGGCGGGTGCCCCGGCACTCGAGGTGAGCGCCTGGCAGACGAGCTCGAGGCCAACCCCGCGTGAGCCCTTGACCAGCACCGTATCCCCCGGCTGGAGCAGCTCGGGAAGGATCGCGGCAGCCTCGGCCGCGTCTGCGACGGCGTGGATTTCGCCGCGGTAGCGGTCCGCCATGGCGGCAGCCAACGGCCCGACGGTGACCAGGACATCCACGTCGGCCACGCCGGCGTGCTCGCCGATCTCGGCATGGAAGGCCCGCTCCCCGGGGCCGAGCTCCAGCATGTCTCCGAGGACGGCCACGCGGCGTCCGTCCTGCGCCCGGGCCGCCGTCGCTCTCAGATCGTCCAGCGCCGCCCGCATCGACATCGGGTTGGCGTTGTAGCAGTCATCGATCAGGATCATGTTCTCGGCCAGCTGTTGCCGCTGACCGCGCCCGGGGCTGAGCTGGAGATCGAGCCGGCCGCTCGGGACGACGCCGACGGCCTTGGCCGCCGCGACGGCGGCGAGCAGGTTGTTGCGCAGATGAGCCTGGGTGAACGGGACCTCGAGGTCGACCGCCTGACCCTGGAGGTCGATCGTGACGTGATCCCCGTCGGCCTCCGTGAGCGCCACGTCGCCCCCGGCCCCGAACGTGATCGTGGCGACGTCGGCGCGCCGGTGCGGCTCGAGCAGTGGCTCGCGGGCCGGGATCACAGCCGTGCCGTGGGGCTTCAACCCCACGATCAGCTCGGCCTTGGCCGCGGCGATCGCCTCGATCGTCCCCAGCAGCTCGAGGTGAACCGGGCCGATGCTGACGATCACCGCCACGTCGGGCTCGGCGATCTCGGCCAGCTCGGCGATCTGCCCCGGTCCGCGCATCCCCATCTCCAGCACCAGGACCTCGGTTTCGGCCGGCGCGTTCAGGACCTCCAACGGCAGCCCGATCTCGGTGTTGTAGTTCGCGCGTGAGGCGACGGTGCGCCGGTGGGGCGTGAGGATCGCCCTGAGCAGGTCCTTGGTCGAGGTCTTGCCGGTGGAACCGGTGACGCCGATGACGCTGGCGTTCAGTTGGTTTCTCCACGCCGTGGCGAGGGACTGAAGGCTTTTCAGGGGGTCCGGCGCCGCGAGGAGCACTCCCGGGGCAGCGCACTGGGCGGCCTGGGCGTGAGCTTCGGTCGTGAGGATGCCCCAGGCGCCACCCGCGAGGGCCTCGGGGGCGTGAGTGCCGCCATCGGTGTTCGCGCCGCGCAGCCCGACGAACAGCGTCCCGGGCCCGGCATCACGGGAGTCGATGCTCACGCGTTCGGGACCTGTGGCGGTGGGTGGCGGGGCGACCAGGCGGGCACCCGCGGCCTGGGCGACCTGCTGCGGAGTCCAAGCTCTCATCGGGCTCGCCCAGAGTACTTGGCCACGCGGAGGTTCCGGATAGAGCGTTCAGCGTGCCAGTTCAGCCGAGCGAAGCGCCTCGCGCGCAACCGTGACGTCGTCGAACGGGAGCTTCCGGCCGTTCTCGAACTCCTGGCCCTGCTCGTGGCCTTTCCCCGCGATCACCACCACATCACCGGCCTGCGCCTCGGCGATCGCGCATTCGATCGCGGCACGCCGATCTGGATCGTGCTCCACCGCTCGGCCGGATCCGGCCAGGATCTCCTCGATGATCGCCTCAGGGTCCTCGGAGCGGGGGTTGTCGGAGGTGACGATCACCCGGTCGGCAAGTCGCTGGGCGATCTCCCCCATCAGCGGGCGCTTCGTGCGGTCGCGGTCCCCGCCGGCTCCGAACACGACGTGGACTCGGCTCTGAGACAACTCGCGCGCGGTTCTGAGCACGTTTTCCAGGGAGTCGGGCGTGTGGGCATAGTCGACGATGACGGCAAACGGCTGGCCCTCGTCGACGGTCTCGAAGCGCCCGGGAACCTGGCCGGCGGTCCTGATCGCCCGGACCGCGGTCTGCGCCCCGACGCCGAGAGCGCGGGCGGTGGCGAAGGCGGCGAGCACGTTGAGGACGTTGAAGGTGCCTCTCAGCGGCGAGGTCAGGTCGATCGGGCCGTCCGGCGTCTGCACCGTGAAGCGCGATCCGGCGAGGCTGGTCCGCACCTCCGTGGCTCGGTAGGTGGCGTCGGGGCGACCCAGCGCAAACGTGATCGGCTCATCGACCTCGCCGGCCAGGCGCTCGCCGTAGGCATCGTCGAGGTTGATGACCGGCCGCCGCGGCGCCAGCTCGGTGAACAGCATGCGCTTGGCCGTGAAGTAGTCCTCCATCGTCGGGTGGAAGTCCAGGTGGTCCTGGGTCAGATTCGTGAACACCGCGGCGGCGAAATGGATCGCGTCTGCGCGGTGGAGCTCGAGGGCGTGGGAGGAGACCTCGATGACGGAGGCCCTGTCGCCGCTGTCGAGCATCTGGCGGAAGGTTCGCTGGAGGTCGATGGCCTCCGGCGTCGTCCTTTCGACCTGGTGCTCGATGCCGCCGACGATGCTCTTGACCGTGCCGAGCAGGCCGGTGGGGCGGCCGTCGGCCTCGAGCAGGGCCCGGACCAGGAAGGCCGTGGTGGTCTTGCCATTGGTGCCGGTGATGCCAACGGTCTCCAGCGTCGCCGTGGGGTCGCCGTAGAAGTTCGCGGCCGCGGGCGCCATGGCCGCGCGGACGCTGTCGACCTTGACCTGCGGGACCTCCGCCAGGTTCGGCAACTCCCGCTCGACGACCAGGGCGCTGGCACCGTTGGCGACCGCCTGGGGGGCGAAGTCGTGGCCGTCGCGGGTGAAACCCGGGACGCAGAAGAACAGGCTGCCAGGGGTTGCCTGTCGTGCGTCGTAGGCCAGCGAGGTAACCTCGACCTCGTCCGCGCGCCGCCGAGCCCCGGGGATCACCTGATCCAAACGCATCGAGCGAGAGCGTACTGGTGGGCCCCACCGAAACGGCGCGACCCACTAGCGCAAACGGCGATCGCCCGCCGCCGTGGCGCGCCGTGCCCCCGGGGGCCTAGCCCTGGCCGAACCCCTTGGCGCCGCGGGCCAGATCCCGCCGCTCGATCACCCGGTCGACGAGCCCGTAGGCCACCGCCTCGTCCCCCGTGAAGTAGCGATCGCGCTCCATGTCGGCATGGACGCGCTCAACCGACTGGGACGTGTGCTTGGCGTAGATCTCGTCGACCCTGGCTCGGAGGGCGAGCACCTCACGAGCGTGGATCTCGATATCGCTCGTCTGTCCCTGGTAACCACCCGAGGGCTGATGGATGAGGATCCGGCTGTTGGGAAGTGACAGCCGTTTCCCCTGCGCACCGCCGGCCAGCAGCAGCGACCCCATCGACATCGCGACTCCGTAGCAGATGGTCTGCACATCGGGCCGGATGAACTGCATCGTGTCGTAGATGGCCAGGCCCGCGTAGATCGAGCCGCCCGGGGAATTTATGTACAGGTGGATGTCCTTGTCCGGGTCGTCGGACTCGAGATGCACGAGCTGGGCGACGATCAGGTTCGCGGTCTCCTCGTCGACCTCGCCCCCGAGGAACACGACGCGATCGTTGAGCAGCCGGGAATAGATGTCGAACGAGCGCTCGCCGCGTGCGGTCTGCTCGACGACCATGGGTACAAGTGGCATGAGGCCTCCTTGGCGAGTGGTAAAGTGCAACCGATTGGTTGCACCGTTCGAACGTACCACATGCGCAACCTACCGGTTGCGCCTCGTGCCTAGGAGACCGAGATGAGCGAGCAGATTGAGCGGGAGATGTTGCTGGAAGCCACCCCGGAGGAGGTCTGGGCGATGGTCACCGCCGACGGCTGGCTGGCCGACGAGGTTTTGCTTGACCTTCACCCGGGCGGCGACGCGAGCTTCCGCTCGGCCGAGGAGGAGAAATCCGGCTGGGTCGAGGAGGCACGGGCGCCGCACCGGCTCGCGTTCTGGTGGACGGCCGAGGATGAGCCGGCGACACGAGTGGAGCTGACGCTCCGCCGCGCGCAGGAGAGAACGCTGCTGCGGGTCGTCGAGACGCGTCCGCTCGAGCTGCTCGACGTCGTCGGGATCCCGCTGCCCGGGGTGAGCGGCCCCTCATTCGGACCGGCGCTCGTCGCGGCGTAATCGTGTCCCCTGGTCCTGACGACGCCGGCGTCGTGTTCGGCGCGCTCGCCGATCCGACGCGTCGGGCGCTGCTGGCCGCCATCGCCGAGCAGCCGGAGACCACGGCCACCGAGCTGGCGGCCGAGCTGCCGATCTCCCGCCAGGCGGTGCTCAAGCACCTGACCGCGCTGGGCGACGCCGGGCTCGTCGATCGCGAGCGGTCCGGGCGCGAAGTTCGCTACCGCGTGACCCCGGCGCCGCTGTCGGACGCCGTCTCGTGGATGGCGGACGTCGGGGCGCAGTGGGACGAGCGCCTGGGGGTGCTCAAACGCCAGCTCGGGAAATAGTCAGCGCGGCGAGATCCCGAGGTACGGCACGGCCCAGCCGACGATCTTCTGGAACGCCGGGGCGGCGACCGAGCCGCCGTAGATTGCCCCCTGCGGCTCGTCGACCATAACGGCGACCAGCAGCTGCGGGTGGCTGGCCGGGACGAACCCGATGAAGGACGCGATGTACGCGCTGCTCGAGTACTGGCCATGGACGACCACGTTCGCCGTTCCGGTCTTGCCGGCCAGGTCGTAGCCGGGGATGGCTGCCCCGGACGCCGTGCCGCCGTCGGCGAGCACGCCCCGCAGCATTTCCCGCAGCTGGGCAGCGGCGACGGGCGAGATGATCCGCGTCCCGGCAGCCGTGTTGGTGGCCTTGCCACCGATGGCCTTGACGATGTGCGGCCGCTTCAGGATGCCGCCGTTGGCGATGGCGGAATAGGCGGTGGCCATCTGAATCGGGGTCACCGACTCGCCCTGGCCCATCGGCAGGTTGCCCATCGAGGAGCCTGAGTACTGAGAGGCATGCAGGACGATGCCCCGCTCCTCGCCCGGAAGATCCACCCCCGTCGGAGAGCCGAAACCGAATTTGTGCACCCAGTAGTCGAATCGCTGGGCTCCCACCTTCATCCCGATCTCGTCGGCGCCGATGTTGCTGGACTTGCGCAAGATGTCGGCCACCGAGAGCGTCTCATCGCCGTGCAACTCGGCGTCGTGGATCTGGCGATCGGCCACCTGCAGCACCGATGGGATGTTGAACACAGTGCTCGGACTGACCACTCCGTCCTGAAGGGCTCCGGCGACGGTGAAGGCCTTGAACGTCGAGCCGGGCTCGTAGTTGAAGCTGACAGCCCGGTCTTCGCTCGCGTACGAGGGAGCCCCGGCCACGTCGTTGGCGTTCACCCGCGGCCAGTTGGCCAGCGCGAGAATCTCTCCCGTGTTCGGGTTCATCGCGATGGCGGTGGCGCCTCGCGGCGAGTACTGCGCCCCGACGCCGGCGAGCACCTGCTCGACCTCGTCCTGCAGGGCCGCGTCGATCGTCAGCTGGACAACCTTCCCAGGCTGGGTCGGCCGGACATCGTTGATGGAGATCGGCTGCCCGATCGCGTCGTTGACGACCTTACGGATCCCGTCACGTCCGCGCAGGGCCTGGTCATATCGGTACTCCACCCCGCTCAGGCCATGGTCATCCCAACCGACGGTGCCGAGGACCTGAGACGCCGCCCATGAGCGCGGATAGACCCGCCTGATCTGCGGCACCATCGAGAGACCATTGATGTGCAGCTTCGAGACCGCAGCGGCGCGGTCGCCCGGAACGAGATGCGCCAGGTAGACGAATCCCGTGTGCCGCTTGGTCAGCAGCGTCAGGAGCGTGGTCTGCGACTTGCCGAGCAGCGGCGAGAGCTGCCGCGCGACGGTCAGCGGATCCTTGATCAGGTACGGGTCGGCCGCGATGTTGTCGGCTGACTGGCTGATCGCCAGCTCGACGCCGTTGCGGTCGGTGATCGATCCTCGCTCGGCTGGAAGCGTCTCGGTGCTGACCTGCTGCGTGAGGGCGGCCCGCTGGAGCGATCCGGCGCGGATCGAGCCGAGATAGGTGGCGCGCACCACCGCGATCCCGAGCAGGCAGAGAAAGGCCAGGAACAGCAGCCCGATGCGCCGATCGATCAGGCCCACTCAGTGGCTCCCTTCGTAAGTACGGCGACACCGAGAGTGGCCACCGGTGGATGCCTGGCGAGGACGCAGGATGCGATGTGCACCTCTGGTACATGAGCATCCGAGGACAAAGCCAGGCGCCGCTGGGGGCCGCTCGAATGGAGTCGTATTTGCGAAGGGGGCCACTTAGCCCCCGCTCGGTACCGCAGCCCCGCCACTGGCCGAGGCCGTGGTGGCGGATCCGCTGGTCTGGGTGGACGCGGGCGCGGTGGCCACCGCCGCGCCGGTCGTGCCGGTTGCGGAGACGCTCGTCGGGGCTGTCGGGGTGACGCTCGTCGGGGCGGTCGGGGTGACGCTCGTCGGGGCGCCCGGCGAAATGCCTGTCGGGCTCGTCGGGGTCACGCTCGTCGCGCCCGTCCCGGAAGCGGGCGGAGCGGCGGTTTGGAGACCAGCGTTCTGGATCGTCGCGACGGCTCCGTTGGCCGTCGTCAGCGCCATGAAGCTCGTCGGGCTCGGGGCGTGGATGTTCGTGACCGCCTGCTGGGCGTTGGCTGCGGAGCGAGCGGAGAGGAACCCGACGCCGGCCGGGGACGGCATCACCATCCCGCGCGACGCGGCGATCCGTTCGATGCGCTGGTCGTCGGCCAGCGTGGCGACGCTGGCTCGCAGGAGCTCGTTGGTGCTCTGGAGCGCCGTTCCCCGCTCGATCGCGCGGCCCATGCTGGCGCCGAGCTTCAGCACCTCGACCTGCATGGCCACGATCCCGGCCAGCATCACGCCGAGCACCGGGATCCAGGCCCGGCCGCGGATCAGCTTGTCAAGCAGCGGATGGTCCGGGAGGGCGCGGATCCGGGTGAGGACACGCGCGCCGAGCGGCGCGCTCGAGACCCGGCTCCGGCGAGCGATGCGTCGGGG
>DATCPD010000131.1:0-3455 GCA_036564325.1 Solirubrobacteraceae bacterium
GCGCCGCACAGGCACACGACCGGGAAGTGGTCGATCGTGAAATTGCGCATCGCGTAGTCAAACGTCAGCTCCTGCCCGGCGGCGATCGACCCGCGGGCGACGAAGTCGAACGCCTGCACGTCGTTGAGACGGACACCGCAGTTGGGGTCGCAGGAGTGGTTGACCTTCGGTCCCAAGCCGCCGTGGAGCGCCCAGCGACCGGGACCCACCTGCGTCGCGTGCGAGTCGTTGCCCGTCAACCCCCCGACCAAGAAGCCAACCATCACGGTCTCGCCGACCGCGAACGGGCGTGTGGCCATCACCCCATCGCCCTTACCGTCGGCCGTGCGACGCAACTCGACGCCCTCCTCCTCCGGAACCTGGGTGCTCGCCCCGCGCTCCGGCGATCTGGCGCCATGCGACGCGGTGGCGCCGGGCGGCCTGGACGGACGAACGTGGGGCAAGGGATCCCCTTTCGGTTGACGCCCTCGAAGGACGAGCATAGTCCCCGACCGTGCGAGCCCCCCGGCGGCCCCCCGTGCTCGACTCGTCCCGTGAGTCGAAAGTTCGACGGCACTCCAGGCGCGGGCTCGACTCGATCGGCACCCGTTGCCCGCAGCCGGACCACCAGTACGACGGCGGGCACCGCGTCAACGACGACCGGCGAGCGCAGGAGAGCTTGGCGAGGATCGTGAGATCAGCGTACAGCCGGACTCGATCCAGACCACGCACGCGCAGCGGCAGCCGAAGGCGCGTACTCCATTACATCTCGGGATACCATTCCTCAAAGCGCGGGCTACGCAGCTTATGTGCGCACGCGGGCGCCACTCGGGTCGCACGAAAGAGCCTGGACTCCGCTAGGCGTCGATGCTAGATCTCGAAGTCCCCGCTATGTGAGGAGACGCCCTTGTCTCGTATTCAGCAGGTCATAGACACACTCGAGGCTGAGCGCGCTGAAGTCCAGCAGCATCTGGCTTGGATCGAGCAGCAGATCAAGGAGTTCCACGCCTACAGTGGCGGCTCAGCTGCGGTCGCTCCGGCTCGCTCCGTGCGCCGTGCGACTGCGCGGCGCGCGAGCACTCGGCGTGCAACCGCGCGCAACCGTCAGGGCGACACCAAGGCGAGCATCATCGACTTCCTCGCCCAGCATCCGGGGAGCACCGCTGGTGATCTCGCTAAGGGCCTGAACCTCAATCCCGGAAGTGTCTCATCCCGCCTGACCCAGCTCGCGAAGTCCGGCGAGATCAAAAGGCATCACGCGGCTACAGCACGAAGTAGACGGCGCGACCCCGCAGACACCAGCGCCCACCCCGTCGCTCACACCGAGCCAGCCTGGACTCCACGGACGCTGCGAAGCAGGATCCCACGCTTGGCGGACCCGTCCATCCCGCCGACTCCAGCAGTGTCCGGCCGCGCAACCCAGCCCCACCACAGTACCGGTCCGGAACGGCTCCGAGCGTGATCGATTTCGCGGCGACGAGACGCTCGCTTACCCTGGGGGATGCGAGAGTCGGTATTCAGGTCGGACCTCCCGGCCCTGACTACCGCATCGCACCAATCCCGGCCGTCTGTTCGGAGTCGACCTGGTGGCTGCCTTCCGCCGGGACCAGCAGTCAGACGTCGGCGCGCGACATGGCCGCGTTAGCGGCAAACCAGCGACGAGTCGAAGCAGCCGTTGAGCTGGTCCCAATGGTGTTCCGCAGGTCCCGCTGTCGCGCGCTCAGAGCTCGATGTAGGAGCCCATCGTCACGATCCGGTGCTTTGGCAGGTGGAAGGAGTCGACCGGGCTCCTCGAAGTGCGCGCGAGCAACAGGAACAAACGCTTGCGCCACGGCCGCAGGCCCGGATCATCGCCGCGGACGAGCGTGATCTCGGAGACTAAGTAGATCGCGTCCTCGACATCGAAATCCCCGAGCATCCCCTGCTCGGCAGCACGACGCAGCGCGGCCGGCACGTCCTGCTTGTCCTGGAACCCGTATTGGATCGTCAGATAGACGATGTCCTCGCCGGTGTAGTCGAGGTCGTCGACGACGACCTGTTCGGAGGGATCGGCGTGGGGGACCGTCCCGGTCCCGACGGACACGATCACGACGTGCTCGTGCAGCACGT
Source organism: Solirubrobacteraceae bacterium (assembly GCA_036564325.1). GTDB lineage: Bacteria > Actinomycetota > Thermoleophilia > Solirubrobacterales > Solirubrobacteraceae > Palsa-465. The sequence goes on from DATCPD010000131.1 coordinate 2,089, forward strand.
GGTTGTACTGCAGGTTGTCGCGCAGGGCGAGGGGTGTCGTCTGCTTGCCGGCGGAAAGGCAGACGGCCGTGCCCGGCGCGCGGTACGGCGGCGGGTCCATCGTCGCGATCTCGTCGATGAAATCGCTCAGCAACCCCTCGGCCTCCGAGCGCTTGGCCGTGACGAGCCCCCGGCCGCGCTGCCAGGTCGTGAGGACCGTGAAGATCGCCAGCCCGACGGTGAGCGGGAACCAACCGCCGGAGGCGACCTTGGTCAGGTTCGCCGAGAAGAAGGTGAGGTCGATGACGAGGAACACCGCGGCTCCCGGCAGCACGATCCACCGTGGCTTGTGCCAGCGCATCCGCACGATCGCGAAGAACAGGAGGGTGGTAGTCACGAACGTTCCGGTGACGGCGATGCCGTAGGCGGACGCCAGCGCCGTGGAGGAGCCGAACCCGATCACGAGCCCGACCACGGCGACGTACAGCAGCCAGTTGGTGGCAGGAACGTAGACCTGCCCCTCTGACCCGGACTTGTGACGGATCTGCATCCGGGGCACGAAGCCCAGTTGCACCGCCTGGCGGGTGACGGAGAACGCGCCGGTGATCACCGCCTGGGAGGCGATCATCGTGGCCAGCACGGCCACCACCACCATCGGCACCTGCGCCCATTTCGGCATCAGCCCAAAGAACGGGGTCGCGACCGCCTTGGGGTCTGCGAGGATCAGAGCGCCCTGCCCGAGGTAGTTGATAAGCAGAGCCGGGAACGCGACGAAGAACCACCCGCGCCGGATCGACGGCCGGTCGAACTGGCCGAGGTCGGCGTAGAGCGCCTCGGCGCCGGTGACCACGAGCACCACGGCCCCGAGGGACAGGAAGCCGACGCCCGGGTGGTCGGCGAAGAACGAGATCCCGTAGGTGGGGGACAGGGCCTTCAGGACCGCGGGGCTCTGCGCGACCTTGGCCAGGCCGGTGACGGCGAGCAGCGCGAACCACACGGCCATCATCGGGCCGAACAGGCGCCCGATCGCGTGCGTCCCGAACCGCTGATACGCGAACAGCAGCGTGAGCAGGGCGACCGTGATCGGCACCACGAGCGAGCTCACTCCCGGCACCGCCACCTTTAGCCCCTCGACCGACGAGATCACGCTGATCGCGGGCGTGACCGTCCCATCGCCGAAGAACAGGGCCACCCCGAAGATCCCGATCGCGACGAGGATCGCCTTGACCCGGCGGTCCTTCACCGGCAGCTCCCGGACGAGTGCAACCAGCGCCATGATCCCGCCCTCGCCCTGGTTGTCGGCGCGCATCACGAACGCCACGTACTTCACCGAGACGACCAGGACGATCGTCCAGACGACCAGCGAGATCATCCCGTACACGCCGGCG
>DATCPD010000156.1:0-2674 GCA_036564325.1 Solirubrobacteraceae bacterium
TACCGTGAGCCGCCGCTGGACGGCAGCCGTCCCGGGCGCTACTACATCAACACCTACGCTCCCGAGACGCGGCCGCGCTACGAGGCGGAGGCGCTCGCCTTCCACGAGTCGGTGCCGGGGCATCATCTCCAGGTCGCCATCGGCCAGGAGCTCGAGCACCTGCCCGCCTTTCGGCGTCACGGGGACTTCACCGCCTTCGTCGAGGGCTGGGGCCTGTACTCCGAGCGCCTCGCCAACGAGATGGGCCTCTACTCCGGCGACCTGGACCGAATCGGGATGCTCTCGTATGACGCGTGGCGCGCCTCGCGACTCGTGGTCGACACCGGGATGCACGCCCTGGCCTGGTCACGCGGCGAGGCGATCGAGTTCATGACCGCTCACACCGCCCTGGCGCCGAACAACATCGCCAACGAGGTGGACCGATACATCGGCTGGCCCGGCCAGGCCCTGGCCTACAAGATCGGCCAGCTCGAGATCCGCCGGCTGCGCGCGGAGGCAGAGGCGGCGCTCGGTGCCTCGTTCGACATCCGCCGCTTCCACGACGCCGTGCTCAGCCACGGCGCGCTGCCGCTCTCCGTGCTCCGCCACTCGGTCGCCGCCGACCTGGGCTTGCCTGCCGCCTGAGCCCCGCCCCGTCATTCCCGCCCGGCGGGACTATCGGGGAGGTAGCCCGCCCGGACGCCGATTCTGGAGTGCAAGGGTTGGCTTGTCGTGCGTGATGGATGCGTATCCGGGCCACTTGATGGCCCCACAGGCGCAGGAATCTCATCTTCTTCGCTGTTAGTCCCGCTGGCCGGGACTGGTGGAACAAGGGCGAGGTCGAGCTGCTGTGCGACAATCGGGGCGTCCCATGACGACTCAGCCCTCTCTCGCCACGCCCGCCGCCGACACACCGGCCAGCCTCACGCGCCCCGATCTGCGCAACCTGGCCATCGTCGCGCACGTCGACCACGGCAAGACGACGCTGGTCGACGCCCTGCTCCGCCAGACGGGAGCGTTCCGCGCCAACCAGGCCCTGGTCGATCGGGTCCTTGACTCCGGCGACCTCGAGCGCGAGAAGGGGATCACCATCCTCGCCAAGCAGACGACGGTCGACCACGGCGGGATCCACCTGAACATCGTCGACACCCCCGGCCACGCCGACTTCGGCGGCGAGGTCGAGCGCAGCCTGCTCATGGTCGACGCCGTCCTGCTGCTGGTGGACGCCGCGGAGGGGCCGCTGCCCCAGACCCGCTACGTCCTCTCCAAGGCGATGGCCCGCCACCTGCCGGTGATCGTGTGCATCAACAAGATCGACCGATCCGACGCGCGGCCGGCCGAGGTGCTCGACGCGATCTACGAGCTCTTCATGGACCTCGGTGCGACCGATGCCCAGATCGAGTTCCCGGTCGTCTACACCAATGCCAAGCTCGGGACGGCGACCCGCGACCTCGCGCGGCCGGGCACCGACCTCCTGCCGCTGCTCGACCTGCTGGTCGAGGTCACCCCGCCGCCCTCCTACGTCCCGGACACCCCGCTCCAGCTGCTCGTCACGAACCTTGCCGCCAACGACTACGTCGGCCGCATGGCGGTCGGCCGCGTCTGGAGCGGGACGGTGCGGCCGGGACAGCGCGTCACGATCGTGCGCGAGGAGCCGGAGGGAAGCGATGGCTCGGTCGAGCCGGGCCGGACGGTGACGCTGAGCGGGACCGTGACGAGCCTGACCACCGCTCGTGGGATCGAGCGGGTCGACATGGAGGAGGCGGGTCCGGGCGACATCGTGGCGCTGGCCGGGATCCCGGAGGTCACGATCGGCGACACCATCACCGACCCCGCGGACCCCCGCCCGCTCCCGCGACTGGACGTGGATGCGCCCACGCTGCGCATGACGCTGGGGGTCAACACCTCGCCGCTCTCCGGTCGCGACGGCCGCTACGTGACGAGCCGCCAGATCAAGGCGCGCCTCGACAAGGAGGTGCTCGGCAACGTCTCGATCGAGGTCTACCCGACCGAGAGCGGCGACACGTTCGAGGTGCGCGGCCGCGGGGAGCTGCAGCTGGCCGTGCTGGTCGAGCAGATGCGGCGCGAGGGGTTCGAGCTGCAGGTGAGCCGGCCCGAGGTGATCCTCACCACCGTCGACGGGCAGACCCTCGAGCCGTACGAGCGGATCACCGTCGACATCCCGCCCGAGTTCATCGGCGAGGTGCAAGCGGCGCTGGCCGGACGCAAGGCGAAGCTCGAGCAGATGTCGACCGATGCCGATGGCCGCGTCCGCCTCGAGTTCGTGCTCCCGGTGCGCGGGCTGATCGGCTATCGCGGGCAGCTGCTGACCGAGACACGCGGCACCGCGCTGATGCACCAGATCGCCGAGGGGAACGGCCCGTGGGCCGGCGAGGTCACGCATCGGACCTCGGGTGTGCTGGTCAGCGACCGGGCGGGGGCCTCGAACTCCTTCGCGATCTTTGCACTTCAGGAGCGCAGCGAGTTCTTCATCGGTACCGGCGTGGAGGTCTACGAGGGGATGATCGTCGGCGAGAACGCCCGCACCGGCGACCTCGACGTGAACCCCACCAAGGAGAAGAAGCTCACCAACATGCGCACGCACGCGCATGACGAGGCGCTCCGCCTGACGCCGCCGCGCGAGATGACCCTGGAATCCGCGATCGAGTTCATCGCGGCCGATGAGCTGGTCGAG
>DATCPD010000164.1:0-4054 GCA_036564325.1 Solirubrobacteraceae bacterium
CCCCCCCCGCCCGGCCGACGAGGTGAAGCCGGATCAAACGTCGTCAAACGTCGTCAAACGTCGTCAAACGTCGTCAAACGTCGTCGGCGAGGCTAGCGCGGCGCGTTTTGACGCCGACATCACGCCGATTTCGCCGTATCCCACGACCCGTCACCGACTCCCGAAAGTTCCGCGCCGCCCGCGAGGTGGTGGCCCGGCCACCCCTAGGGCCGCTGGACGTGGCGCGTCCGAGTGTGGAGAATCATCGTGCCGGGTTCCTGACCGGAGACATCAGATGCCCACCGTTCCCACACGTCGCGCACGGCCAGTGATCCTCGAGATGACGTTTCTGCGGGCGTGCGTGACGCTCGTCGTGCTGCTCGCAGGTTCGGCGTGGTGCGCGCGGAGCGCCGCTGCGGCGGCACCGCTGCCCGGGCTGCACGTGGTAGGTCATCAGGTGCTCGACGACGGCGGCAAGCCGGTGATCCTGCGCGGCGTCAACCGCGCGGGCACGGAATACGCGTGCGTCCAGGGGTGGGGCATCTTCGACGGACCCAGTAGCGATGCCTCGGCGCGAGCGATCGCGTCATGGCACATCAACTTCGTCCGAGTCCTCCTCAACGAGGACTGCTGGCTCGGCATCAACGGGATCAAGCCGGCGTACCGCGGCGCGAGGTATCGGCAGGCGATCGTCGACTACGTCCGGCGGCTACACCAGCACGGCATCTACACGGAGATCTCCCTGATCTGGGCCGCCCCCGGCCGCCGCCGGGCGACCAATCAGCCGGGCGCCCCGGACGCGGATCACTCGCCCAAGATGTGGGCGAGCATGGCGGCGACGTTCAAGAACGATCCCGATACCGTGCTCGCGCCGTGGGGCGAGCCGCAGGTGAACGCGCACTGTTTGCTGCGAGGCGGCAGTTCCTGCTCCACGACGTCGGCCCGAACGAAGCCGCTGTATCGAACGGCCGGGATGCAGCAGGCCGTGAACGTGATGCGGGCCGCCGGATACGCCGGTCCGATCGCGATCCCGGGGATCAGCTACGCCAACAACCTCTCTCAATGGCTGGCCTACGAACCCCGGGATCCCTTGCACCAGCTGATTGCCGAGGCCCACGTCTACGGAAAGAACACCTGCAGCTCCGTATCCTGCTTCGACCAGACGATGGCGCCGGTCGCGCAGCAGGTCCCGCTCATCTTTGGCGAAACCGGCGAGACCTACGACGCCTCGAGCTGCGGCTCCTCCAACACATCCACCTTTCTGCACTGGGCCGACAGCCACGCCGTCGGATATGCCGCCTGGACGTGGGACACCTGGAAGAACTGCCATGCGCTGATCAGCAACTACAACGGCAGCCCGGCGCACCGCTACGGCGCGTTCCTCAAGCGCTATCTCGCCGGTCTGGTCGCCCCTCCGCCGCCGGGCGCGTAGCGCCAACCGGCGGGAACGACGGCATCGTCAGAGCGTTGAGATCCCGTGCAGCGCGCTGACCATCCCCACGGCGACGAGCACGAGTCCGGCCGCGGCGATGACCCAGCGCAGAAGATCCTGGCGTTGGCCGCGATCGCTCTCCGGATCCGGCGTCGACGGTTCGGAAAGCCCGCGCTGCGGCGCGGGCGCGTTCCGAGCATCGGCGATCGGAGCGGCAGGGCCGGTGGCAACGACGGACCACGGTCCCGCCCTACGCCGCCCCCCGACCGCGAGCATGGCGGCCCGCCCCAGATCGCCGGCCGATGGGTAGCGGTCACGCGGATCCGTGGCCATCGCGCGGCGGACGACCTCGTCGAACTCGCGCGGGAGGTCGGGCCGCAGCTCCAGCGGGGAGGGACGTGGTCCCTCGAGGTGAGCCAGGGCGCCAGGCCCTTCGGTCCACCTGGCGAACGGCGGCTCGCCGGTGAGCGCCTCGAACAGCAGGCACCCGAGCGCGTATGTGTCCGCGCGGGAATCGACCGGCTGATTGAGGATCTGCTCCGGAGCCACGTACTCGGCCCGTGCGATCACCGTCCGCTGCCGCGTCAATCCCCTGTCCGAGCTCGCCTCCTTCGCCAGCCCGAAGTCGCTCAGGTACACGTGGTCGCGCCGAGTGAGCAGGACATTCGATGGCTTCACATCCCGGTGGAGCATCCCGCGAGCATGGGCTGCGTCGAGCGCTGCGCCGACCTGGCGCGCGATCCGGGCCGCCCGGCGCGGCTCGAGGCTCCCCTCCGCGGCGATCAGCGTGCGCAGATCGGTGCCCTCGACGAGGCGCATCATGATGTAGAGCACCCCGGCCTCGTCGCCCGCATCGAAGACGGGGATGACGTTCTGGTGGTCGATTGCGGCTGCGATCCGCGACTCGCGGCGAAACCGTTCGCGGAAGCGAGCGTCATCGGAATACTCGGGCAGGATGAGCTTGAGGGCCACCGGCCGCTGCAGGGCCAGCTCCTCGGCCCGGTACACGACCCCCATGTCGCCGTGGCCGATCACGTCCTCGACTCGGCATTTGGCGAACACAGATCCCACCGGCAGCTGAATCGCACCGATGCCGGCGCGATCCGGCGCTTGAACCGCTCGCGGGGCGGGAGCTCGCGCTGGCGCGGCGGCAGGTCGCGCTTCCGGGGCGGGAGGTCGCGCTGGCGGGGCGGGGGCGGGTGACTTGATTGGTGGCCCGGCAGCCGCGGCGGCTGCGGGTGGGGGATCGGCCGGCACTCGGATTGCATCGGCGAGCCGCAGGGTCGTGGAGCCGATCTGGACGACGTCGCCTGGTCCGAGCGCTCGCACTACATTGACGCGCCCACCGTTGACGAATGTCCCGTTGGCCGAGCCGAGGTCTTCGATCGTCGCCCGCCCCTGCTCATCGCGGCCCACGCGCGCATGGCGCCGGGACAGCTGAGGATCGTCGGCGAGCCGTCCTTCGCCGCTCACGTCGCGTCCGATGGTCAGCTCGTCGCGCACGGTGACCCGGCGACTCCCGCCGCTCACGGGAGTGATGAGGACGACCACCTCCAAGGGTGGAGCGGGGGCGGGCGCAGCCGTCACCTCCATCACCGTTCTTCCGATCCTGATCACGTCGCCGGGTTCGAGCGTCCGTGGGGCGGTGAGCCGCTCGTGGTTGACGAACGTCCCGTTGGCGGAGCCGAGATCCTCGATCTCCAGGGCGCCATCGGCCCGGCGTGAGACGCGGGCATGACGCCGCGAGATCTCCGGATCGCCACCGAGCCGACCCTCATCGACGGGGGCCACGCGGCCGATCGGCAGTTCGGCCTCCACGCTCAGAAGCATCCCGGTCTCCTCGCCGTCGGTCACGCGTAGCTGCTCGCCGGCCATCCACTTCGAAGCCTAACGCGTGCCGGCTGCTCTCCGCCAGGGCGGCCCGGCCGCTCGACGGCGCTCTGCGTCCGGTAGATAATGGGTGCGGATAGTGAACCCTTCCGCAGACGCCCAGCCCGTTTCCGATCTGAAGGCCTTCATCAAGGCCGAGCGATCGGGCCGTCCGTTCCTGCTGTTCTACGGCGGGGACGGCAAGCAGCAGGTCGTGTTCCTCGACCCCGGATCCGGCGCGCTCGTGGTCGGCCGCGACCCGTCGGCGGGCTTCGTGCTCGACTGGGACAGCCAGGTCTCGCGCCGGCACGCTCGGCTTGAACCCGATGCGGACGGTTGGGCGGTTGTGGAAGACGCGCCGTCGCGTAACGGCACCTTCGTCAACGGTTCCCGCGTCACCGGCCGGCATCGCCTCACCGACGGCGACGCGATCCGATTCGCCACCACCGAGGTGGCGTTTCACAGTCCCACGCCCGAGCGCCGGGAATCTGGCGAGTCGCGCGTCCCGCCGGGCGTCCCGGTGGAGCCGCCCGCACCGGCTCCGGCCCCGCCGGTGGAGCCGGTTCCGCCGGCGCCCTCCGTGGCGCTCTCGAGCACGCAGTACCGCGTTCTCGTCTCCCTGTGCCGGCCGTACAAGGGTCGCAGCGGATTCGCCAGCCCGGCCACCGATGAGCAGATCGCGGAGGACCTGATCCTCTCGATCAGCGAGGTCCGCGGCCACCTCAAGGTCCTGGCGGCAAAGCTCGGTCTGGGCGAGCCGCCGCTCGGCGAGGC
>DATCPD010000169.1:0-21733 GCA_036564325.1 Solirubrobacteraceae bacterium
GCAGCCACTGCCCGAGCTGATCCAGCAGGCGCTCCAGAGTCGGCTCGAGTGCCTCCGGCTCGAGGCCCAGGGTTCCCGCCGTCGCGCGCAGGTCGGGCGGGAAGTCCTCGGTCGCGACCGCGACGTTCAACCCGATCCCGAGGACCGCCCATCCCTCCTGCGGCCGTCCCTCGACGAGGATGCCGGCGACCTTGCGGCCGTTCACGAGCACGTCGTTGGGCCATTTCACCATCGCCTGCGACCCGGCCAGCTCGGCGACCGCGACGCCCGCGGCCAGCGGCAGCAACCGCCGGGGGTGGTGCAGCACCAACGACATCAGCAGCGCGCGGCCGGCCGGGGCCACCCAGGTGCGTCCCTGGCGCCCTCGCCCAGCCGTCTGCTCCCCGGCCGTGACCAGCGTGCCATGCGGTGCGCCGGCGCCGGCGAGCTCGCGCGCACGCTGGTTGGTGGATGAAGTGCGGCGCAGATGCAGCCGCGGCGATCCCAGCGCGCTCACGCCGGCGAGAGCCGCAGCTCGTCGTCGATGTCGATCCCCAGCCGCGCGGCGGCATCGCCATGGCTGATGGCCAGGGCGAGACGCCGGGAGGAATCCTCGTAGACGAGCAGCTCACCCGGGGCCACGTCGGCGAAGGTCCGGCCATAGGCCGCCCGGTGGGACGCCCCCGCTGCGCTCTGCACCTCGATGCCGCGCCCCAGCCTCAGACCGGTCTGCGCCAGCTGCTCGTGCACCGCGTCGAGCTGCACGTTGCCGAACCGGTCGACCCGGATGGCATGGGCCACGAGCCCCCCGGCCTCGAACCGGGCCTCGGGCAGCTGAAGCCTCACCAGATCCCGGGGGTCACAGGGATCGCCCATCTCGGGCAGCTCGACGCCCGCGGCCAGATGGGCCGCCACCGGAGCGAAGATGTCTCGCCCGTGGAAGGTCGCGGAGACCGGTTGCAGGCGGAATCGGGAACGGATCAGATCAACTGCCTCGGTCACTCCCCCGGAGTCGTGGGCGGCCAGCGACAGCAGGCCGTTGTCCGGTCCCACGAGCAGCCGGCCATCCGCCAGCCGCAGAGCCACCGCCCGTCGTTCCGCGCCGACGTCCGGGTCGACTATCGCGAGATGGACGCCGGCCGGCGTGTACGGCAGTGCCCCTTGGAGCAGGATCGCGCCGGCGCGGACGTCATGACGGCCGATGCCGTGGCCGAGGTCGATCACCCTGGCCTCCGGGCAGATCCTCGCTATCACCCCATGGCACACGCCGACGAAGTCGTCCTCGAGGCCGTAGTCGGAGAGGAACGTGATGAGCGCAGCCGCCATCGTCCCTACCCGCCGTCGGCGTCCGCCACCAGCGCCTGCACGAGTCCGTCGATGTCGTGGCGGCTCGCCTCCACGTGCGGCTCGTGACCGCGCTCTCGGAGTGCGGCGCTCGTGACCGGTCCGATGCTGACGAGCCGGGTCTGGGCCGACAGCCGGCTGCCGGCCGCGTCAAGAAAGAACCGGACGGTCGAGGATGAGGTGAAGGTCACGAAGTCCGCTCTCCCGACGGCCTCGAGCTCGCTATCGGCCAGCGGCTCGGCGACCGTCTCGTACAGCGCCATCACGTTGACGACGGCGCCGCGGTCGCGGAGCGCCTGGGGCAGCACGTCGCGGGCGTCGGCCGCCCGCGCGATCAGCGCGCGGCTGACCGGCACCTCCGCCAGCGCCTCCACGAGTCCTTCGGCGACGAACCGCTCGGGCACGATGTCGGCCACGATCCCGTGCTCGGCCAGGGCCCTGGCGGTGCCGGGGCCGATCGCCGCGATCGTCAGGCCGGCGAGCGCGCGGGCATCCTGGCCGGCGCCGGCGAGACGGTCGAACAGGATTCGCACCCCGTTCGGGCTGGTCAGGCACAGCAGGTCGTATCCGCCAAGGTCCGGCAGCGGCCCCTCAAGCGGGACGATCCGGATCGACGGCGCCTCGACGACCTCCGCCCCCAGCGCCCGCAGTCGGGAGGCCAGGCCGCTGGCCTGAGCGCGTGCGCGCGTCACCGCGACGACCCGGCCGGCCAGTGGCGGGGGCGTGAACCAGCTCAGGCGAGCGCCCAGGGCGGCAACCGGACCGAAGATCGCGATCGCCGGTGCCCTGATCTTCTCCGCTTGCGCCACCGCGGCGATCGTGCCCAGCGTCCCCTTGACCGATCGCTGGTCCGGCAGGGTGCCGCGCTGCACGAGCGCGGCCGGCTCTGACTCCGGGCGCCCACCGGCGATCAGCCGCTCGGCTATCGCCTCCAGCTGGCGGACGCCCATGTACACGACCAGCGTCCCGGGAAACCGAGCCAGCGCCTCCCAGTCGAGGGCGGACTCCGGCTTGCTCAGATCCTCGTGGCCGGTCACGAACGCAACCGCGCTGGCGGCGTCGCGATGGGTCACGGGGATGCCGGCGTAGGCGGCGGCCGCGACGCCGGCCGTGATCCCCGGCACCACCTCGAATGGGATCTCGGCCGCGCGCAGGGTCTCGGCCTCCTCGCCGCCGCGCCCGAAGACATACGGATCGCCGCCCTTCAGGCGCACCACCTCTCGGCCCTGGGCGCCATGCTCGAGCAGCAGCTGCTCGATCTCCGCCTGGGGCATCGAGGGGCCGCCTCCCTCCTTGCCGGCGTAGATCAGCGTCGCGTCCTCGCGTGCGCGCTCGAGCGCCGAGACCGGGATCAGCCGGTCATAGACGATCACGTCGGCGGCGGCGATCAACTCGAGCGCGCGAGCGGTCAGGAGGCCCGGGTCGCCCGGGCCCGCGCCCACCAGGTAGACGGTCACCCGACGCGCTCGGCTTCGCGCAACAGCTCGCCGGCCCCAGCCGCGAGCATCCGCTCCGCGACGAGTGTCCCCAGTCCCGGCTGCTCACCCTGCGCGGTATCGCGGCACCAGGCGGATCCGTCGGGCAGACCCACCCACGCGCGCAGCTCGATTCGGCCCTCCCCGAGGATTCGCGCGTGGGCCCCGACCGAGGTGTTGCAGGACGCCTCCAGCGCCCTCGTCAGCTCGCGCTCGGTCAGTACGCAGGCCGTTGCCTCGGGGTCGCGGAGCTCGCTCAGCTGCTCGGCGGTGACCGCGCCGGCGCGGCCCTCCAGCGCCAGTGCCCCCTGACCGGCGGCCGGAACCAGGTCGTCGAGGATGCCCGAGGCCTCCTCTGCGCGCCCGAGCCGCTGTAACCCCGCGTACGCCAGCACGAGCGCGTCGACCTCGCCCTGCGCCAGCTTGCGCAGGCGCGTGTCGACGTTGCCGCGGATCTCCACGACCTCCAGGTCATCCCGGACCGAGCGGATCTGCGCGGCGCGACGCAGGCTGCTGGTTCCCACCCGGTCCCCGGCGTCCATGCTCGCCAGCGAGGCGACCCCGCAGATTGCGTCGCGGGGATCGGCGCGCCGCGGAATCGCCACCAGCTCGAGACCTTCGGCGAGCTCGGCGGGCACATCCTTGGCGGAGTGCACGGCGAGGTCGATCCGGTCCTCGAGCAGCGCCTGCTCGAGCTCGGAGACCCACCGGGACTTGTCCCCGATGGCTTGCTGGCGATCGCCGGTGGTGGTGATCGTGACGATCTCGGTGTCACCCGGCAGCCGCTGCGCGACCCAGTCCGCCTGCGCGAGCGCAAGCGCGCTGCCGCGCGTGCCGATCCGCATCAGCGCCGTCGCTGTGGGAGTGCCCGCACCTCGGCGAGCGCCGCCGGCGCCTCCTCGGCCGGCTCCTCCTCACCGAACCCGGACTCGCGCTCGGCGAGGTTGAACAGATCGCGGACGAGCGCCATCCGTGCGTGGACGCGGTCATCACGGAGCTCCTTCATCCGCAGCGTCGGCTCGTGAAGCAGCCGGTTGACCACCGCACGGGCGAGCGCGTCCACCCGGTCGAGGTCACGGGGAGACGCGGAATCCCACTTTCCCGCGTTCTCCCGAACCACCTGATCGGCGATCTCGTTGGCGTGGGTTCGCAGCGCGGCCAGCGTCGGGAGGACCTCCAGCGACCCCATCCAGCCGGCGAAATGCTGGATCTCCTCCTCGATGATTCCCTCGGCCTTACGGGCCTCCGCCTGGCGCACCTTACGGTTACGCGCGATCACGGCCTCCAGGTCGTCGATGTCGAACAGCGAGATCCCGGGGATCTCGGCGCACGAGGCGTCGATGTCACGCGGCACCGCCAGGTCGATCAGCAGCATCGGCGATCCGCCGCGCAGCGCCATCACCTCGGCCAGCTCACGGGCCTCCAGCAGCAGGTGGGGCGAGGCCGTCGCCGCCACGACGATGTCGGCCTGCTCGAGCGCCTGGGGCAACTCGTCGAAGCTGACGCTGCGCCCTCCGTAGCGCTTGGCCAGGCTTACCGCCCGGTCCCGGCGCCGGGTGGCCACGAACACCGTCTGGCCGCCGCTGTCCGCCAGGGCGCGGGCGGTCAGCTCGCTCGTCTCTCCGGTGCCGACGATCACCACCTCACGGCCCTCGAGCGCGCCGAGGCGCTCGCGAGCCAGCGCCACCGCGACCCCCGGAAGGCTGAGCTGGCGCTCGCCGATCGCCGTTTCCGTGCGCACCCGCTTGCCCGCCGCGAGCGCCGCCTTGAACAGATGGTTGGTCAGCGGCCCGACGGCGTCCTTGGCCAGCGCGGAGTCGTAGGCGCGCTTGATCTGGCCCTGGATCTCGGCTTCCCCGACGATCATCGACTCGAGCCCGGCCGTGACCCGGTACAGATGGCGTGCCGCCTCGCAGTTGCGGTGGGAGTAGATCGCCGACGCGAGCTCGGTCGGCCTGATCCCGGCCTGGCTGGCCAGCATCGCCAGCACCGTGCTCTCCCCCTCTACCGGGTCGCCGACGACCAGGTAGAGCTCGGTCCGGTTGCAGGTGGAGATCGCCACCGCCTCGTGCACCTCGGCCGCTCCACGCAGATCCCGCACGAAGTCGCCGGCCCGCGCCTCGGGTAGCGCCAGACGCTCGCGCACCTCAACCGGCGCGGTCTTGTGCGAGACGCCGATGGCGAGCAGCTCACTCATCCGACCGGCTCCACTTCACGGTCCTCGGTCGCCGCGGCCGGACGGCGAGCCTGCACGTCGCGTGCCAGCTCGGCGAGCTCACGCTCGGTTCGGCCCAGCCTGACCGCCATGATCGCGACATAGACCAGCAGCAGCAGCACGAACACGATGTAGGCGGCCGCCACGTACTTGCCGGCCGTGTGCAGCGGGAGCGCGGGAGCGGCGGCGAAGATCACGTTCATGACGGTGACGCGCTCCGGCGCAGCGGCCGAAGCTCGTCCTCCCCGAGGATCATCCGGCGCAGCGCCCGGGTCTGCATGCGTGCGTTCTTGGCCGTCATCTCGTACTTCCACAGGGTTACGTAGAGCAGCGCTACGCCGATCAGCGAGATCATGAACACCAGCTGCATCGAGGCCGGGAGGTTGCCGCCGCCGAGCGTGAGCACGCGCGGGTGCACGAACCCCTGGGCCAGCCGGACGGCGATGAAGTTCAGCGGCACGAACGCCCCCGCGATGATCGCGAACACGCTGGCGTAGCGCGCCTGGCGCTCCGGATCCTCGATCGAGAAGCGCAGCGGCTGGTAGGTGGCGAACATCAGCACGACGATCAAGAACGACACCAGCGTCGGCTCGTTCCAGACCCACCAGTGCCCCCACGAGGCCTTGGCCCAGATCGAGCCGGTGATCAGCGCACCCACGGAGAAGATCAGTGCCATGTGGATCGCGACATAGGCCCGCATGTCCCATCGGCGGTCGCCCGTGCGCAGGTGCCCGATCGCCATCAGCGCCGCCAGCACGAATCCGCACAGCGACACGATCGCCAGCGGCACGTGGATGTAGAAGATCTTCTGCACGAAGCCCTGATCGGCGTCAAGCGGCGCATAGAAGAACACCAGCGCTAACGCGAGGCTGATGAAGGCGACGGTGGCGAGGGACAGGCCGCGCAGGCCGCGCCCGTGGGTGATCACTTTTGCTAGTCCTCCAGGAGGAAATCGAAAACCGCGTAGGCCAACAGGGCGAACACCAGATCATAGAGCGCGAGGATGGCCAGCCACTTGCCTGGAGGCGACCCGGAACCGTGGACCGCCAGCAGCGGGCCGGCGGCCCGGGCGGTGCCGATCAGCGCCGGGATCAGCAGCGGCAGTCCGATGATCGGCCCGATCAGATCGCGGGCGCGCGTGTGGACGGCGATCGCGCTGACCAGCGTGCCGATCACGGCAAACGCCAGGTTCGACAGCGCGAGGACCGCGATCAGGCCGAGCAGGGGAGGTCCGAGCGGGGGGCCGAGCAGCAGCAGCCCGAAGGCCGGGACGGCGATCACCTCGAGCACGACCAGGAACGTGAACAGGGCCGTGGCCTTGGCCAGCAGCATCGCGCTCCGATCCACCGGGGCGAGCAGGAACGCGTCAAAGCCCCCCTGCTCTCGCTCGGCCACGAACAGGCGGTTGATCCCGAGCATCGCGGCGAACAGCAGCGTCGCGGTCAGCACCCCGGCGGCCAGCTGGCCGTCGACACTCGCGCGGTTCAGGGCGAAGTGGAAGATCACGAAGCTGCTGAGGGAGAACAGCGCCATCGCCGGCACCGTCTCGAAGGTCCGCAGCTCCAGGAGCAGATCCTTGCGCAGAACCGTGAGCGCGGTCTTCACGCGTACAGCTCCTTGAGCACGTCGTCACTCAGCTCCCGCGGAGCGCCGACGAACGCGGTGCGCCCGTCCTTCAGTCCCAGCACGAGGTCGGCCTCGGCCAGCGCGGCCCGCGGATCGTGCGTCGTGATCACTCGCGTGCAGCCGCTGGGGCGCCCGATCAGCGGCTCAACCAGATCGCCGGCGCCGGGGTCGAGATTCGCCCGCGGCTCGTCGAGGAGCAGCAGTTCCGGGGAATGCAGAACCGCGCGGCAAACCGCCACCCGCTGCACCATGCCGCGGCTGAGCAGCCTTACCGGCTCGTTTCCGCGCCGCCCCATGTGCACCGCGTCCAGCAGCTCCTCAATGCGGGTCTCGGGAGCGTTGTGCAGTCTCGCGTGGTAGCGGAGGTTCTCCCGGGCGGTCAGGTCGCGGTACAGCAGCGGCTCGTGCGCGAGCAGGCCCAGCCTCGCCCTGATCGCGAACGCCCGTTTCGGCAGCGCCTCGCCGAACACGTCGACCTCACCGGCGTGAGGTCGCAGGAGGGTGGCCAGGATCCGCAGCAGCGTTGATTTCCCGGCGCCGTTGCGTCCGAGTACCGCGAGCGTCGCGCCCGCCGGCAGCTGCAGCGAGACGTCTCTCAGCGCAGTCCGCTCGCCAAAGTGGCGCGTGAGGCCGCGCAGTTCAACCGCGGGCGGGTCGGGCACACCGTGACGCTGCGTCGATTCGCATGGCGCGCGACAGCATAGGCGGGGCTGGTGGGGGCGGCGGCGGCCAGGTCGACGACGAACAGCAAACTGCGCATCGAAGTGTGCGGCTCCGCGGTGGCCGGGCGTCTTGATGCACGAGTGCCGGCGACGGACGGCCGCAGGGCGCTCGGGCACCAGCAGACACTCTCTCGATGCGCAGTTTTTCGCGATTCGCTCGCCGCGCTGTGAACAACACGACATTCGCGCTCATCCCGGAGCCGGTCTGACGCGTTGTTCATCCCATGCGTGGACAGCACGCCAGCCCGGGGGGAAATCTGCCGCGATTGTCGTGCTGTGCAGGTCCGCGGACGCGTCCGAACGACCAAAGCGCGACATCGGCGGATGCTCCTCGCGACCCGTGGAGCAGTTTGGTCGTATGACGGCCACAACGCACATGGCGTTCCGGAGCCCGACCACGGTTGGCGCGTTTTGGTCGTTTCGGCCAGATGCCAGCCGGGCGGGTTAGGCGCTAGTGGAGGCGGCCGGTGTCATGGCCGCTCTCGTGGCCGACGTCGCCCCCACCCTCGCCCCGGCCCTCGCGTCCGCCCTCGCGTCCGCCCTCGCGTCCCAGCGTCGCCACCACGTGCCCCAGCGTCGGCGCGATCACCGGAAACAGTTCGCCGATCGCCTTCGGGTTGCCCGGGAAGTTGATGATCAGTGTCCGCCCCGCAATGCCCGAGACCCCGCGGGTGAGGATCCCGAGCGGCGTGTGCCGCAGCGACTCGGCGCGCATCGCCTCGGCGAACCCGGGCGCGTCGCGGTCGATCACCGCGCGCGTTGCCTCGGGGGTCACGTCGTCCGAGGTGAATCCGGTGCCGCCAGTAGTGAAGATCAGCGAGATGTCCTCCTGCGGAGCGGAGAACCGGCGCAGCGCGTCCTCGATCAGGCTGCGGTCGTCGCTCACCACCTCGTGTGCCACCACCGTGGCGCCGGCGGCCCGCGCCCGCTCCGCCAGCGCAACACCCGAAGTGTCCTCGGAACCGCCGGCGGCGACCGAGGTCGAGATCGTAAGGATCGCCGCGCGCATGCCTCGGTGCCCTACTCGGGCCGCCGCCAGTCCCCGGACTTCCCGCCCGACTTCTCGACCAGCACCACCTCGGCGATCTCCGCGCCCCGCTCGATCCCCTTGACCATGTCGTAGATCGTCAGCGCCGCGACGCTGGCGGCGGTCAGCGCCTCCATCTCGACGCCGGTCGGACCGGTGGTGCGGGCTTCGGCAACGAGGCGGATCTCTCCCGCCTCGACGTCGACCGAGCCCTCCACGCCGACGAACGACAGCGCGAGCGGGTGGCACAGCGGGATCAGCTCCGAGGTCCGCTTGGCCGCCTGGATCCCGGCGATCCGGGCCACCCCGAGCACGTCGCCCTTGGGGGCGTCGCCGGCCAGCACGGCGTCCGCGGTCGCACGAGAGACCCTGACGATCGCACGGGCGACAGCGCGACGCTCGGTCGCCGGCTTGGTCCCGACATCGACCATGCGGGCGCTGCCGGCGCTGTCCAGGTGCGTCAGCTGAGGCGGTTCTTCGCTCACGCCGGGGCGTGGGTGCGCTGGGCGGCCTCGATCAGGTCGCGCACCGCCTGCGCGTCGCCGGCCCGGAGCAGCTCGACCGGGTCCGGCTCGCCGTTGACGATCGACTCGAAGAACTCCTTGCGGTCCTGATAGGTCGGGAGTGTCGCCTTGGCCCAGCCGCGGACGTCGTTGAGGAGCACGGCGAGGATCGCGTACGGCTCGCCGAACATCTCGCCGATCTCGCGCTTCATCCGCTTGGCCAGCGCCGGCGAGGCACCGGCGGTCGAGATCGCCACGGCCAGAGGTCCGGTGCGCACGATCGCCGGGAGGATGAAGTTGCACAGGGGCGGAACGTCGACGACGTTGACCAGCATCGCGCGGCGCTCGGCGTCGTCGAACACGCGGATGTTGACGTCGGTGTCGCTGGTCGCGGCGATCGCGATCAGGCAACCGTCGAGGTCACCGGTCTCGTAGTCACGCCGCTGCCACCGGATCGACCCCTCGTTCGCGAGCTCGGCCAGGGCCGGATGGGCCTCGGGAGCGACCAGCGTCACGTCGGCGTCGCAGGCCAGCAGCCCCTCTACCTTCTCCAGTCCGATCTCGCCACCGCCGACGACCAGGCAGCGCCGGCCCTTGAGCCGCAGGCAGGCAATGTAGAACGGCGTCTGGAGCATGTCCCGGACGCACGACTGGTCGCAGATCCCCTTGCGGAGCTGGCAGACGCAGTCCTTGCCGAGATAGGCCTGGGCGGGCACGCCCCTAAGGGTAGCCAGGGTCCCGCCCCGACTCGCCGCCCGAAACTCTGATGGCCGGCGCCTACCGCTTGACGGCGTCGCGGGCGAGCCGCGCGCCGACCTTCAGCAGCGGGCCGATCCCGTCCTTGAGCGCTCCGGCGCGGATCGACGGACGCCCGTAGAGGATCGTCGCCGTTTGCCGCAGCGCCTGGCCCAGCGTCTCGTCGTACGGGTGCCACCAGGCATTCCGCACGGTGGAGGGCTCCCAGACCCGGAGCTTGATGTTCACGCACTCGTAGAGCCCGAACTTGGAGTGGGTGCGCCCGAGCCCTGACTCCTTGACGCCGCCCCACGAGCACTGGCAGGCGCCGTGGCTGAACATGTGATCGTTGATCCACACCATCCCGGACTCGATTTCCCTCGCGATCCGTTCGCCCTTGCTGCGATCGCTGGTCCACACGGAGGCGCCCAGCCCGAAGTCGCTGTCGTTGGCCAGCGCGACGGCTTCGTCCTCGGAATCCACGACGACGATCGGCAGCACGGGCCCGAAGATCTCTTCGCGCATGATTCGCATGTCGTGAGTGACTTCGGTGAGCACGGTCGGGGCGTAGAAGGCTCCGTCTTCGAGCCCCGCCGGCGCCTGGACCGGGCCTCCGCAGCGCAACGTTGCGCCCGCCTCGACCGCGTCGTCGACGAGCTCGCGGACGATCTCGTACTGCTCGCGCGTGACCATCGGGCCGATCTCCGTGTCCCACGCGATCGGATCGCCGACCCGGAGCTTCTGCGCCCCGGCGACGACGCCGGAGATGAAGTGCTGGGCGACCTCACGCATCACGTAGACCCGCTCGATTCCCGAGCACGTCTGGCCCGCGTTGGCGAACCCGCCCCACAGCGCGCCGGCGATCGCGTGCTCGAGGTTGCAGTCCGGCAGGACGATCATCGGATCCTTGCCTCCGAGCTCCAGGATCGAGCCCTTGAGGTGTTTGGCGCACCGCTCGCCGACGCCACGGCCCGTTTCGACAGAGCCCGTGAAGAAGACCTTCGCCACCCGCGAGTCGATCAGCGCCGGCCCGGTGCCGGGACCGTGGATCACCCGCACGAGGCCCTCCGGCAGGCCGGCACGCTCGAACACCCGGGCGATCCGCTCGCCGAGGAGCGGGGTCAGGGACGCTGGCTTGAGCACGACGCCGTTGCCGGCCATCAGCGCCAGCGCCACCTCGCCGAACGGGATGCTCCAGGGGTAGTTCCAGGGCGAGATGATCCCGATCACTCCCAGCGGCTCGTAGGTGAAGGCCGAGCTCTTGGTCTTCAGGAACACCTGCGACATGGGGATCTTCTCGTCGGAGAGGATCTCGATACCCGCGTGGCCGATCCAGTGCAGGGCGTCGATGGTCGGCAGGATCTCCATTGAGAAGGCCTCGTTACGGGGCTTTCCCTGCTCGCGGACGATCAGGTCCCGGATCTCATCGGATTCGTCGATCAGCACCTGGGCGGCCCGCTCGAGGTAGCGCGCGCGATCCGCGAGCGTCAGCTGAGCCCAGAACCGCTGGACCTTGGCCACCTCGTCGACGACCGAGGCGACCTCATCGGGAGACGTGATCGGCACAGCCCCGACGCGCCCGCCGGTGGCCGGGTTGAACGACTCGAGCTGATCCACGGCAGCGACGACCACTCGGAGCAGATTACCGTTCGGCAGCTCGTGGGCCCCAGCGGAACGGCGCGACTCACTAAGCCGCGCGGGTGCGCGCGACGGCAGCGGCGCGGCCGATCAAGGCTCGGGCCAGAAGCCCGTCAAGCCCGTCGGTCAGCTCGCGGTCCACCACCAGCGTGTCGGGCTGGGTCTGCCGCCCCGGCTCGAGGTCGATGGCGCCGATCCCGACGACCGTCTCCCGGGCGCCGATCAGCGCGGTGGCGCAGATCACCAGGCGCCGGCGCGGGTCGAAGCGCACGAGCCTGGCGGCTTCCAACTCCTCGGGCCCGCGGCCCTGGGAGCGCAGCAGCTCCCGGATCGCCGGAGCGTCTCGCAGCTGCGGCAGCCGCAGGCGCACGCGGGGACCGCGTGGAAGCAGGTAGGAACTGGCCAGCAGCGCGCCGGGATCAAAGCTCGAATTCACTTCCTACAGGGTAGTAGCTTGGATTCGCCGGCCCGTGAAGTGGTCGTAAATTTTCATGAGCCGCTCAGCCTCGGCCGCGGGCCCGTCGAAGCTGCTCGAGCCGCTCCAGCAACGCTGCCTCGGCCTCGTCCGGGACGTAGAACCGCTGCCCGATGGCGGAGTCGGGCAACAACTCCTGCGGCGAGATGTGCCCCGGGCGCCGGTGGGGGTTGTCATAGCCGCCGTCGCTGCGCGTGGACGAGCGCAGGTGGGCCGGCGGAGCCGATGCGCCCCGGTCGCGGATGTGCTCCCGTGCCGCGAACACGGCCTTCTTGGCGGCATCGGACTTCGGCGCCAGGGACAAATAGACTGCCGCCTGGGCGAGTGCGAATTGGCACTCGGGAAGCCCGACGTGCTCAACTGCCTGCGCGGCGGCGGTGGCCACGACGAGCGCCTGCGGGTCGGCGTTGCCAATGTCCTCGGAGGCCAGCACCACCATCCGCCGCACGATGAACCGGGGATCCTCCCCACCCTCGAGCATCACGGCCAGGTAGTAGAGCGACGCGTCGGGATCGGATCCGCGCGTGGCCTTGATCCAGGCCGAGATCGTGTCGTAATGGCGATCGGCCTGACGGTCATACAGCAGCGCCCGACGCTGGAGCGCGTCCTCAGCCTGCGCCAGGGTGACCTCGCCGCCGGCCGCGGTCTCGCACGCCAGTTCCAGCGCATTCAACGCCATCCGCGCGTCGCCGGCTGAGCGCTCGGCGATGAACTCCAGCGCCTCCGGAGCGAGAACCGCTCCCGCCCCGCATTCACCGCCCTCCATGGCTCGCTCGAGCAGCACGGTGATGTCCTGCGCGGTCAGCGCGTCCAGCTCGTAGACGTGGGTGCGGGAGATGAGGGCCGAGTTGACCTCGAAGTACGGGTTCTCGGTGGTGGCTCCGATCAGCGTGATGAGACCCTCCTCGACCGCGGGCAGGAGCGCGTCCTGCTGGGCCTTGTTGAAGCGATGGATCTCATCCAGGAAGAACACCGTCCGGTTGCCGCCCGTCCTCAGTCGCTGGCGCGCGCGCTCGAGCACGGCTCGGACCTCGGCGCGGCCGGCCTGGACCGCGCTCTCCTCCTCGAACGCGGCATCGGAGGCTTCCGCAACCAGACGCGCCAGCGTCGTCTTGCCGGTGCCCGGCGGCCCGTGGAGGATCATCGAGTGCGGGTGTCCCTCCTCGAGTGCGCGCCGCAGGGCCGATCCCGCGGCGAGCAGCCGGTCCTGGCCGACGAACTCGTCAAGCGTCCGCGGGCGCATCCGGGCCGCGAGCGGCGCCGAGGGATCAGGCGGCGGCGGCGCCCCGCGCGTGTCATCGCTGTCGAACAGCTGCTCCATGACTGAAGTATGCGGACTTCGCCGGCACGGTCAGCGGCCGACGAAGGCCAGCGCCGCGTCGTGCACCAGGCCGTTCGTCGCGATACCGTCGCCGCCGCCGGGGCCGCGAACTCCGGCGAGGTCGCTGAAGCGGCCTCCGGCCTCCTCGACCACCACCTGAACCGCGGCCAGGTCCCAGATCGAGACAACTGGGTCGATTGCGATCTCGGCCGCTCCTTCGGCGACGAGCATGTACTGCCAGGCGTCGCCGACGCCGCGCGTGCGCCAGCAGCTTCGACCGAGCTCGATGAGCGCGTCCAGGCGCCCGACGGCGTCCCAATCCTCGATGCCGCCCCAGGCGAGCTGGGCGTCGCCGAGGCTGGCGATGGTGGATACCCGGATCGGACGGCCGTCGGCAAACGCGCCAGCTCCGCGTGAGGCCCACCACCGCCGGCCCGCGGCGGGGGCAGAGACGACCCCGACGGTGATGTCCGTCTCCACGGACAGGGCAATCAGGGTCGACCACGTGGGCATCCCGCGGACGTAGCTCTTGGTCCCGTCGATGGGATCGATGATCCAGCGCCGGGCGGTGTCGGGCGCGGCCACGTCGTCGTACTCCTCGCCGATCACCGCGTCCCCAGGGCGAACTTCGGCCAGCCGAGCGCGGATTGCCTGCTCCACCGCGCGATCGGCCTCGGTCACCGGCGTCAGATCGGACTTCGTATCGATCAGTAGGTCCTCGGCGCGGTAGCGGCGCAGCGTGAGCTCGTCGGCCAGATCGGCCAGCTCCAGCGCGAGCGCGAGGTCCTCGGAGGCGGCGGCCACGTCGCGAGACTCTAAACGCCCGCGGCCCGTGCTCCGGTCGCTGCCCATCAGTGCACACTAGGCTCTGCGCATGAACAGCTCCGAGCTCCAGGACGAGACCACCGAGGTGCTGGGCGAGCTCGTCCGCTTCAACACCGTCAACCCGCCCGGCAACGAGCGTCCCGCGATCGAGCACCTCGAGCGCTACCTCGCCGCAGCCGGTTTCGAGACCGAGATCCTCGGCACCAGCGAGTCACGGCCGAACCTGATCGCAAATCTGGTCGCCGAGGCGGACGGTCCAACGCTGGTGTTCCTCGGCCACGTCGACACCGTTCTCGCGGATCCGAGCGAGTGGCGGCACGATCCCTGGTCAGGCGAGGTCGAGGATGGCTTTCTGTGGGGACGCGGAGCTCTCGACATGAAGTCCCAGGTCGCGGCCGAGGCCGTCGCCGGAGCCGCCCTGGCGCGCGCCGGCTGGCGGCCCGCGCGCGGAACGCTGAGGCTCGTGTTCGTGGCCGACGAGGAGACCGGGGGCGAAATCGGAGCCCAGTGGCTGTGCAAACAGCATCCCGACAAGGTCCGCTGCGACATGCTGCTCAACGAGGGTGGCGGCGAGGTGTTCGAATACGACGGACAGCGCCGCTACGGGGTCTGCTGCGCCGAAAAGGGGATCTTCCGCTTCACCATCACCGCAACCGGAGCGGCGGGACACGCCTCCCTGCCCAAGACCGGCGACAACGCGCTGTTGAAACTGGGGCCCGTGCTGCTGACGCTGGCCGGCGCGGAGTCCTCGTTCAACGTCACCGACGGCCCGGCGGCGCTGCTACGGGGCCTAGGTCAGGATCCAGAGGACCCGGCCGCGGCGCTCGAGCAGATCGGCGCGCAGGCACCCGCGCTGCTGACCTTCCTCGAGCCGATGCTCGGCGTGACGCTTACCCCGACGATGGCCCACGCCTCCGACAAGGTGAACGTGATCCCCTCGCGGGCGTCGGTGAAGGTCGACTGCCGGGTTCCGCCGGGTTTGGGCGAGGATGCCGCCAGGGCCCGGATCAAGGAGGTCCTGGGCGAGCTGCACGACCAGGTGCAGATCCAGTTCACCGAGACGGTGACGGGCAACCAGTCGGCGATCGACACGCCGCTGATGGACACGATCGAGCGCTGGATCGCGGCCAACGACCCCGGGGCCGCGACCCTGCCGGTGATCCTGCCGGGGTTCTCGGACTCCCGCTGGTTCCGCGAGGCGTTCCCCGATTGCGTGGCCTACGGTTTCTTCCCCCAGCGCCACCAGACGCTGCTCGAGGCCGCGCCGCTGGTCCACAACGCCGACGAGCGGATCGATGTGCGCGACCTCGGCTTCGCGGCGGCCTGTTACGCCGACCTGGCCACCGAACTGCTGGGCTGAGGCGAAGGCGCAGCGCGGAGCTGGCGCGTCGCCCGCGGGATCAGCCCTGCGGCCAGCAGGACGAGGCCGATCACCGCCCCCAGGCCGAGCACGCTGCGCGCGCCGAGGCTGGCGGCGAGCGGGCCCGCCACAAAGAACCCCACCGGCATCAGGGCGAGTGAGCCCATCCAGTCCCACGCGCTGACACGTGACAGCGCGGCCGCCGGGATGTGGTGGGCAAGCGCGGTCTCCCACCAGATCATCAGCAACGAGAACGAGAACCCGGTGATGAAGGCGAACATCGCCACCAGCTCCGCCGGCGCCCCCAGGGCGAGCGTCCCGTTCTGCAGGGGCCAGGCGAGGACCAGGAGCATCCCCGCGCGCAGCGGATGCGTCGGTCGCCAGCGCAGACCAACCACCGCTCCGCACACCGCACCGGCGCCGGCCAGGCTCTCCAGCAGCCCGAACACGCCGGCGCTGCCGTAGAGATCGCGGGCGATCGCCGGAGCCAACGCGTACCACTGCGCATACACGCACAGCACGGCGCCGGTGAAGACGAGGATCGTGACCCACACCCAGGCACGCGAGCGCACCTCACGCCAGCCGGAGCGCAGCTCCGCCCACATCGGCGCCGCCGGCTCCGGCTCCCCGCGCGGTCGCGGGTGGACGCGGAGCAACAGCAGCGCGCTGAGCAGGAACGTCCCCGCATCGAACAAGAACGCCTCGCCGGCGCCGACACCGAGGACCAGTGCGGTGGCCAGCGCTGGGCCGACGAGAACGGCCACGTTGGTCGTGGACTCGGTGAGCGCGCGCGCATCCTGGATCAGCTCCTCGGGGACGGTCTGGGGGATCAGTCCCGTATAGGCGGGCTGGAAGAATGCCTGCGCGGCGCCGAACAGGGCCTCGGTCACGACCAGCTGCCAGATCTGCACCGCGTCGGTGAAGATCAGGCTCGCCACGATCAGGTGCAGCGCGCACCGGATGGCGTCGGTGACGATCATGATCCGGTGGCGCGGTAGGCGATCCGCCCACACCCCCCCGAACAGGATCAGGGTCACAAGCGTCAGCGACTGCGCGCCGAGCACGAGCCCGAGATCGGTCGGCGAGCCGGTGCGCTGGGTGATGAACAGCGCCAGGGCGACGACCACGACCTGGTCGCCGATCGCGCTCGCGGCCTGCCCGAGGAACAGGTATCGGAAATTCTCGTAGCGCAGGACGCGCAGATAGGCGCTCATCGAAGCCGGTTGCCCGAAGGCAAGCCCGTCAGGCGGGCGGCGAGAGCTCGAACTTCAGCGCGAAGAAGTCGAGCATGTGGGGCAGCGGCTTGTCGGGGTCGAGCCCAGGTTGCTCGAGCCGCACGAGCCGCTCGCGCAGCACCGTCCCGAGCATTGCCTGGCCAACGAGCAGCGACAAACCCGCCCCGGGGCAACCCTGAGGGCCGTGGCTGAAGTGGTTGAACTGCCAGTCGCCGCCGGCCTCCCCGCTCAGCCACTGCTCAGGGTCGAAGCGGTCGGCGAACTCGACCGCTTCCCGGTCGCGGTGGTTGAACGTGTTGACGATCAGCAGCTGCGTTCCCTTAGGGACCGTGACCCCATCCCACTCGGTGTCGTGCGCGGTCACCCGGGACAGCATCGGGGTGGTCGGCCACAGGCGCATCGCCTCCTGCAGGCAGGCGCCGAGAAATGCGTCGTCATCAACGGTCCGGGCACGCTCGGCGTCATGTACGGCCAGGAGCGCGAGGCAGCGGAACGCGTTGATGGCGAGCGTGTCGCCGAGGGCGAACAGCCAATGGGTCACCTGCCGCGCCGGCCTGGTCAGCTCGGTGCTGGGCGCCTGCGGGAACAGCCCCACCAGACTGCCTTCCTGCGCGGCGTCGACGTAGCCCTGCAGGCGTTCCGTGTAGCGCTCGAGCAGCGCCGAGTCACCGCGCCCGGGCGGATTGGATTTGTCCATCAGCTCCCCGAGCATCTGCGAGAGCTCGTCGTCATCCGCGGCCCCCGGGCCGAGGATGACCTCCCGCGCCACCCGGCGGACCGCGGCGTTCCAGGGGTCCCAATCGAGCTGTGCCGGGAGCGCCTGCGCCGCCTCCACCGCGACGCCGGCAAAGCGATCGCCGAGCCGGTGCACCGGGCGGTCCGTGTCGAGCACGGCCTCGGCGAACCGGCGGCGATCGGACCACTCCGGGTCACGTGAGATCGTCAGGGCGTCCGGCTGGAAGCGTTCCATTGCGCTCTTCTTGGGCTCCGGGTCGGCGGCGAAGGGATCTGGCGACCCCTCGAGCCCGTGCCGGATCGCGTCGCGTCCGAGCAACAGCAGCGCCTCGTCCTTGACCACGCGGATCCACAGCGGGCCCTCGCCGTAGCTTCGGAGCAGGCCGCCGATGAACGACACGGCGAGGCCGTCGGCGCCCGCCTTGGTCGCCGCGGCGACGGCGGTCCGGCGCCGGCGAAACAGGCCCTGGATCACATTCGGGACCGCGACCTGCGCCGTGAATCGCAGCCCTTCCACCAGCGACGCGTGCGGGAATTCCTTCTGTGCCAAGCCTGCGCGACCCTACCACGACGGCAGCGGCGGTCGGGCCTGCGCGCAGCCCAAACCAGGGCGGCGGAGCCGCCCCCTAAATAGACTCCCGCCATGGCGAGCCGCCTCGACCCCCAGATCTTCCGGCTCCCGGTCGAGAGGATTCGCAACGGCTATTACTCCGACGCCTATTTCGTGTACACGAAGCAGCTGCTCGAGGAGGAGAACCATCACCCGCGCGTGACGACGCAGGTCTTCCAGAAGCAGCAGTCACTGCTCGGGGGGATCGACGAGGCGATAGCGGTGCTGAGGCTCTGCGCTGGTCACGACGAGGACGGTCGGTGGGTGCCCGGCTGGGACTCGCTCGTGGTCCACGCCCTGCACGAGGGTGACCCGATCGCCCCGCGCGAGACGGTGATGACGATCGAAGGTGACTACAGCCTGTTCGCGCACCTGGAGACCGTGTATCTCGGCGTGATGGCGCGCCGGTCGCTGATCATGCACAACGTCGCCGAGGTCGTCCAGGCCGCTCGCGGCAAGCAGATCTTCTACTTCCCCGCCCGCCACGACCATTGGCTGGTGCAGACCGGCGACGGCTGGAGCGCGCACGTCGCCGGCGCGATCGGTGTCTCCACCGCTGCCCAGGCCTCATGGTGGGGCGGGACCGGGATCGGGACGGTGCCGCACGGGCTGATCGCCGCCTACGGCGGGGACACCGTCCGGGCCGCGGAGGCGTTCGCCCGGCGCTACCGCGACGAGATGACGATCACGGTGCTGGTCGACTGGTCCAACGACTCGGTCCAGACCGCCCTGGACGTGGCGCGTGCGCTCGGTTCCGATCTCTGGGGAGTGCGCCTGGACACCTCGGAGCTGCTGGTCGACCGCGCGCTGCAGGACGAGATGGGCGACTTCAAACCAACCGGCGTGAACCCGCGGCTGGTCGAGAAGGTGCGAGCGGCGCTCGACGCCGAGGGGTTCCAGCAGGTGCGGATCGTGGCCAGCGGCGGCTTCACCGCGGCGCGGATCGAGGAGTTCGAGAGCGCGGGCGTTCCCGTAGATGCGTACGGCGTCGGCTCCTCGCTGATCCAGGGGGAGAACGACTTCACGGCCGACGTGGTGATTGTCGACGGACGCCCCTGCTCGAAGGTGGGACGGCACCTGATGCCGAATCTCCGTTTAGAAAGGGTTGAGTGATCCTCGTTGCGTGCCGATGGTTGAGTCTCAGGCATGACTTTCGCGAATTTCCTCTGGGAGCCAGACGTCCAGACGTTCATGCTCCATTGGCTGCCCATCTTGTTCATGGGCCTGCTGGTCGTGGCGGTTTTCGCGCTCATGCGCCACATGCCGAAGACCAAGCCGGTCGAGATCAAGCCCGAGGCGTCGCCCTCGATCGGATGGGGGGAGATCGCCGGCGCCGAGGAGGCCAAGGAGGAACTCCAGGAGGTGGTCGAGTACCTCCGTGATCCCAGGCGCTTCCGTGCCCTGGGCGCGAAGGTGCCGAAGGGAATCCTGCTCCACGGGCCTCCGGGGACCGGCAAGACGCTGCTGGCCAAGGCGGTGGCCCACGAGTCCGGCGCGACCTTCTACTCGCAGTCGGCGGCCTCGTTCGTCGAGATGTTCGCGGGGCTCGGCGCCGCCCGGATCCGCCGGTTGTTCCGGATCGCGCGCAAGAACGCCCCAGCCATCGTCTTCATCGATGAGCTCGACGCCGTCGGTGGTCGCCGCGGGATGGACATCTCCGGTGAGCGCGACCAGACGCTGAACCAGCTCCTCGTCGAGATGGACGGCTTCAACTCCCCCAAGAAGGACGTCGTGGTGATCGCCGCGTCCAACCTCCTCGACAAGCTCGATCCGGCGCTGCTGCGCCCGGGCCGCTTCGATCGTCAGATCTACGTCAGCCCTCCCGATGTGGTCGGCCGCGAGCGGATCCTTGGCGTTCACGCGCGCAACAAGCCGCTCGCCGACGACGTCGACATGCGACTCCTGGCCCGCCAGACCTCCGGGCTGACCGGAGCCGATCTCGCGAACATCTGCAACGAGGCGGCGATCTTTGCCGCCCGCCGGCGCGCACCCACCGTCGCCATGGGGGACTTCGACTCGGCGCTCGAGCGCGTCGTGGCCGGCATGCAGTCACGGCGGCGCTTGACCGAGCACGAGAAGCGAGTGGTCGCCTATCACGAGGCCGGGCACGCTCTGTGCGGAGAGCTGCTCACCTCCGTCGACCGCGTGCACCGGATCTCGATCGTCCCCCGCGGCAACGCGCTCGGCTTCACCCTGAACCTTCCTGACGAGGATCGCTACCTGAAAACGCGCGAGGAGCTGATCGACTTCATGACGATGCTGCTCGGCGGCCGCGCGGCCGAGCAGCTGGTGTTCGGCTCAATCACCACCGGCGCCTCTGACGATCTCAAGCGCGTCGCCGAGATCGGGCATGCGATGGTCCACGATTACGCCATGGGGACGGGCACCGGCTCGCTGCGCATCACCTCCGACGGCGCCGCCGAGGCCACGCGGCGCGTCAACGACGAAGAGGTCCGGGAGCTGGCCGACGAGGCGTTGCGCGCCGCGCTCGCCATCATCGACTCACACCGCCCGGAGCTCGACCGGCTGGCCACGACGCTGCTCGCCAACGAGGTGCTCGAGCGCGACGACATCGAACAGATCATGGGCGGGGTTCCGATGGCCGCGCCTCGGCGAATCGGAGGCGGCGAGATGGGGATTGCCGCCGCCAGCGCGATGCACCCGGCCCCGCGGCCGGACCGGCGCCCGTAGCGGCTCAGTATCCTCCGCCGCCGATGCTGTCCACAATCGACCATGTGGGCGTCGCGGTCGAGGACATCGACGCGGCGCTCGTGCTGTATCGCGATGGCCTGGGAATGCCGCAGGTCCATCGGGAGACGCTCACCGAGCAGGGAGTGGACGCCGTCCTGCTCGGCGTCGGCGATGCTCACGTCGAGCTGCTGCAGCCGCTCGGACCTGACACCGCCGTGGGCAAGTTCCTCGCGCGGCGCGGACCGGGCCTTCATCACGTGGCCTACCGGGTGGCGGACGTCGAGGAGACGCTGCGACAGCTGTCGGCGGCCGGGCTGCGGCTGATCGACGAGCACCCGCGCGTCGGAATCCGTGGCTCACAGGTGGCCTTCCTGCACCCGGCATCATTGGGCGGCGTCCTTACTGAACTAGTCCAGCCAGCCGCCGAGGATAGACATGGCAGATGACAAGCCGCAGAAGATCAATATCGGATTCGTCGGGAGCCAGATCCTGAGCGCGCGCGTCGCGCCCGGGGAGCTCACACGCCTGCGCAATGCGCTCGGGTCGGAGGGCTGGCACGAGCTCACGGCCGAGGACGGCACGGTCGCGCTCGACCTGAGCAAGGTCGTCTACGTGCTCGTCGACCACGAGGGTCACCGGGTCGGCTTCGGGACCTGAGCGGCGGCTTGCTCGCGCCGCTACTGAGGCTTGACCGCCGCGCGCTGCTGGTGCTCCGCACGCGGGGCCACGACCCGCGCGTGGAACGGGCGGTGGCCGCTTATTCCCGGACCGGCGAGCACGCGGCGTGCTGGCTCGCGCTGGGCGTGGCCGGAGCGCTGGCGGGCCGCGACGCCGGGCGGCGGGCGCGGTGGCGGCGCGGGCTGCGCGTGGTGGTCTCCTCCTACGCGCTCAACTACCTCGTCAAGGTCACGGTGCATCGACGGCGCCCGGAGCTGCCGAGTCTGCCGCCGCTGACCGGGACGGTGTCAGGATTGTCGCTGCCGAGCGCACACGCCACCTCGTCGTTTGCCGCCGCGCGGGCGTTCGGAGGACTGCTCCCGGGCTGGATGCTGTACCTGGCGGCGGCGGCGTTCGCCGTGAGCCGCCCATATCTCGGCGTGCATTACCCAACCGATGTCCTGGCCGGGGCGGCGCTGGGAACGGCCGTGGCGGCGGCTTGGCCCGACGTTCCCGGGAGCGAGGCATGATGAAGGTCGGGATCGTGGGGATGCCCAACG
>DATCPD010000175.1:0-16549 GCA_036564325.1 Solirubrobacteraceae bacterium
GAACGAGCGCCAGCGCTCCGGCCTTGATGGCGGTCGCGACCCTGCGCTCCGGGAGGGCCAGCAGGACGCACGGTGCGGCGAGCAGCGCCCATTGCTTGGTTCCGACCGCAAGTCCGAGCAGCAGCCAGCTCCAGCCCGTCCGGCCTCGCAGGGCGACGAGCACGGCGGCGGTGGCCAGCGTTGCCGCCAATACCTCCTCGGGGTGGCCGATGTGCGCGGCCTCCGCGGTCGCTGGGCCGACGAGCATCATCCCCGCCGCAATCGCGCCCGCGAGCCGTTGCGGGTTGGTGAGCCCGCGCCGGCCGACGATCCAGGCCGCCAGCAGAGCGAGCGGCAGCACGCACGCCAGGGCACCGAGCCCGTAGGCCAGTTGAGAGCCTCCGCCGAGCAGCGCCGCCGCACCGGCGAACGGCGCCCGCAGGATCAACGAGGTGAGTCCCATCAGCGGCTGGTGGGAGACGAAGCTGGAGATGTGCCCGTGGATGAGGGCATCGATCGCGGGACCCGCGTTGTCGCCGGCGACGGGGCGGTTGCTCGCGTAGTCGCCCATCCCGGCGGAGGTCAGCGTCAACTGCGTCACGGCAGCGCCTCCGGCGAGGGCGACGGCGACCGCGAGCACAGGACCACGTGAGGACCCGGCCAGGCGGTCCGTGAAGGGCTTGAGACCGTGTGAGCTCACGACTTGTCTATCGGCCGCAGGGCTTTCGATATTTAGCCTTGGGCTTAACGGCGATGGGGTGGCGCTGAGGCCACCCCATCCCTACTGCGAGCGTTTCAAGCGGGAGGTCTAACCGCTCTCCTGGCTACCAGCTGCCGCTCACGCAGCCGCCGGTGGTACCGGTACACGTGCGTGTGACCACGCCGGCCGTGTTGGTGATCGTGAACGTGTTGTTCGTCGGGACCGAGGTTGTGGTGACGACGTAACCGGTGGTCGTACCGGACGCTGCGCTCAGCCAGGCGTTGTTACCGCTGGCGATCGGAATCGACGCTTCCGCCGCATTCAGGGTCGTCGGGCTGACTGTCGTGTAGTCGCCGTTGTGATCGGTGGCGACGGTCTCGGCCGTGGTCTGTGCGGTCCGCGCCAGTTCCTTCGCCGAGGCGTCATTCGCCTTGGACTTCTGGTTCAGGAACGACGGAATCGCGATCGCGGCCAGAATGCCGATGATCAGAATGACCACGAGGAGCTCGATCAGGGTGAAACCCTTCTCCTGCTCGGCTCGGCGACGCAACTTGTAGAGCATGGATCCTCCTAGGATCTGGTGATTGGGTCAATTCGCCAGATCCCCGGGGCCGTTGCCTCCTTGGCTACGACAGCATTGAGCCTGGTGGTAGCCCGGCTGCCTTCAAAATCGAAGACCCGTGGCTTTGCGTCCCGCCCTTGCGAACGGTTTGCCTCTGGCACCTAATGGCTCTGGCACATTCCCTATCGGGTCAGAACCCGGACACGTTTAGCCGTGCTGGACGTTTGTGCTAGTCGGCGCTTGGCTCCGCCGGCCCTTGCTGCTGGGCATCGGTCCCGGGTCCGAACACGCCCGACCCCCCGCACCACGGACATGTGACGTTGTGGGGTGACCCTCCCAAGCCCGAGACGACGGTCCCGGTGCCCCGACACGGGGTGCAGGCTGAGCGATCCGCGGTCTCCCGCCCAGGCTCGTCGTCCGGTGGCGTCATGACCGAACCGCCACGAGAACACCGTCTCCGACCGGCAGAACGGTGCACTTGAGCTCCGGCAGCGACAGCACGCGCTGGGTGAACGCCCGCATCTGCCTGATCTGTTCGTCGGTCCAGTGACCGTCGGTCCGTCCTTCGGCGACCGTCCCGGACATCAGCACGTTGTCGACCGTCAACACGGCGCCGGCGGTCAAGCGCGGGAGCAGTAGTCCCAGGTAGTCGTCGTACTGCGCCTTGACGCCGTCGATGAACGCGAAGTCGAACGAGCCTTCAAGCGATGCGAGGCCCTCCCGTGCGTCCTGGAGCCGCAGGTCGGCACGGTCCGCCACGCCGGCGCGCGCGAGGTAGGACTCAGCCGCGACGTGACGCTCAGCGTCGACCTCGAACGAGACGACGGTTCCGCCCGGGTCGAGCGCGCGGGCCAGGCACAGCGTCGATACGCCGATCGCGGTTCCGACCTCGACGATCCGCTGGGCGTGCGCCGCGCGCGCCAGCAGATGAAGCAGAGCGCCGGTTTCCGGAACCACGATCGGGATGCCCTCACGCCGGCCATGCTCCTGCATCTCGGCGAGAACGTCGTCCGCTGGGGCTTGCAGCGTCTCTAGGTACGAGCTGACGGCGTCGGTGAGAATCACGGACGGGGACGATAGCCGGTCGGGACGGGGCTACTTGATGCTGTTGTAAACGCTGAACAGCGGGAGGTACATCGACACCACGATCACGCCGACGATGCCGCCGACGAGGATGATCATCACCGGCTCCATGATCGAGGTGAGAGCCTTGACGGCGGCGGCGACCTCATCGTCGTAGAAGTCAGCGATCTTGCTCAGCATGGTGTCGAGCGCGCCGGTCTCCTCGCCCACGCCCACCATGTGGGAGACCATCGGGGGGAAGACGCTGGCCTCGCGTAGAGGCGCGGCGATCGTCCCGCCGGCCTTGACGGAGGCGATCACGTCGCTCATCGACTTCTCGACCACGGCGTTGCCGGCTGTCTTGCCGGTGATCTCGATCGCTTGCAGGATCGGCACGCCGGCGGTGGTGAGCGAGGAGAAGGTCCGAGACCACCGCGCGATCGCCACCTTCTGGACGACGTCGCCGATCTTCATCGGGATCCTCAGCTTGAACGCATCCCAGCGCGGGCGTCCCCAGGAGGAGCGCTTGACGTAGACGAACGTGCTCACCACCGCGACGACGAAGACGATCAGTATGTACCACTGCTTCGTGAGCAGGTGGGAGAAGTTGACCATGACCTGGCTGAGCGCCGGCAGCTTGCCGGGGAACTGCTTGAACACCCCTTCGAAGACGGGGATCAAGAAGGCCACGAGCGCGAGCAGAACGATCACCGCGAAGCTGATCACGAGCGTTGGATAGATCATCGCCGCGCGCACCTGGCGCTTCAGCGCGGCGTCCTTCTCGAGCTGGTCGGCCGTGCGCATCAGGCATTCCTCGAGCACGCCTCCCGCCTCACCGGCCCGCACCATCGCGACGTACAGCGGACCGAAGACCTTGGGATGACGGGCGAGCGCGTCGGAGAGGAGGAGCCCGGCCTCGACGTCCTGTCGGACCTGCACGATCGTCGAGCTGAGAAGCTTCGATTCCGTCTGGGTCTCGAGGACGTAGAGCGCCCTCAGGATCGACATCCCGGATGTGACCATCGTCGCGAGCTGCCGGGAGGCCACCGCCAGATCCTTCGGCTTGACGCGCGCGAACAGCTCGAGGTTGAGCTCCTTGGAGCGGTACTTGCCGGCGATATCGACTACGACCAGTCCGCGCTGCTTGAGCTGGTCGGCGACGTCCTGCTTGGAGACGGCCTCGACCTCTCCCTGGGCCGGCACGCCGGCCAGATCCATCGCCTTGAAGACGAACGTGGCCATCGCTACGCCGCCATCTGCGGAGTCGTCATCTGGCCCCCGAGCAGCCGCCGTAGCTCTTCCGGAGAGTGGGCCCGGGCCTCGGCCAGCTGGCGGGTGATCTTGCCCGCCCGGACGAGCTGGGCCAGGGATGCGTCCATCGTCTGCATCCCGAAGGCGCCGCCGGTCTGGAGCACCGAGTAAATCTGATGGCTCTTGCCCTCGCGGATCAGGTTCCGCACCGCCGGTGTCGGCACCAGCACCTCGGTGGCCACGCAGCGTCCGGCGCCGTCTGCGGTGGGAAGCAGCGTCTGGGTCATGATGCCCTGCAGCGCGACCGACAGCTGCGCTCGGATCTGGCCCTGCTGGGCCGAGGGGAACACGTCGATGATCCGGTCGATGGTCTGCGGCGTGTCCTGGGTGTGGAGCGTCGCGAACACGAGATGCCCGGTCTCAGCCGCGGTGATCGCGGTCCCGATCGTCTCGAGGTCCCGCATCTCCCCCACCAGGATCACGTCCGGATCCTGGCGCAGCGCCGCCTTGAGCGCTTCGGCGAAGCTGGTCGCGTCGGCGCCGAGCTCGCGCTGGTTGACGATGCACTTCTTGTGGTGGTGCAGGAACTCGATCGGATCCTCGATCGTCATGATGTGCTCTTCGCGCTCCCGGTTGATCACATCGATCAGCGAGGCCAGCGTCGTCGACTTCCCGGAGCCGGTTGGCCCGGTGACCAACACCAGGCCGCGGGGCTTCTGGGCGAACTCGGCCACCACCGGCGGCAGTCCGAGCGTCTCGAGCGGTGTGATCTCGAACGGGATCAGCCGGAACGCGGCACCGAGCGCGGAGCGCTGGAAATAGGCGTTGACGCGGAAGCGCGCCGCTCCGGGGATCTGGTAGGCGAAGTCGAGCTGCCAGTGATTCTCAAGCTTCTGGCGTTGCGCATTGGAGAGGATCGAGTAGACGATCTCCCGCGTATCGGTGGGCGTCAGCACGGGATAGCCGTCCATCGGGGTCAGGCGTCCGCGGACCCGGACCATCGGCGGCGCTCCGGCTGTCAGGTGCAGGTCGGAGGCTCGGCGGTCGACGACCTCCATCAGCACCTCGGCGAAGTCAAGTTCCATCTGGCTCCTATCGGCAGCTCAGGACGATCCCGTTACGCGCGCGATCTCGGCCATGGACGTGAGTCCAGACTTGACCTTGTCCAGGCCGTCCTCGCGCAACCGGCGCATGCCCTCCCGCACCGCGACGGCGGTGATCTGATCCGCGGATGCGCGCTCCAGCGTGAGCGAGCGAATCTCCGGGGACATCACCATTACCTCGTAGAGCCCGGTCCGCCCCTTGTAGCCCATGCCTCCGCAGCGGCCGCAGCCGAGCGGCTCGTACGCCTCGAGGTCGAACTGGGTGGCGAAGCCGTGGTCGCGGAGCGCCTCCGCGGGGACGATTGCCCGCTGCTTGCAGTGCGAGCACAGCGTCCGGGCCAGTCGCTGCGCGACCACGCACTCGATCGCCGAGGCCACGAGGAACGGCTCGATCCCCATCTCGATCAGACGGGTGATCGCCGAGGGGGCGTCGTTGGTATGCAGCGTCGAGAGCACCATGTGGCCGGTAAGTGCGCCCTCGATCGCGATCTGTGCGGTCTCCCGGTCGCGGATCTCGCCGATCATCAGGATGTCCGGGTCTGCTCGCATCATCGACCGAAGGCCGTTGGCGAACGTCAACCCCGCTTTTGTGTTGACCTGCATCTGGGTGATGCCCTTGATCTGGTACTCGACCGGATCCTCGATCGTGATGATGTTCTTCTCGGGCGTGTTGAGCTCGAGCAGCGCGCCGTAGAGCGAAGTCGACTTACCGGATCCGGTGGGGCCCGCGGCCAGCACCGCTCCGTGGGCCCGGTTGAACGACCGGCGGAAGAGCTGCAGCTCGTGCTCTTGAAACCCGAGCTTGTCGAGTTCCAGGCGGATGCTCTCCTTGTCGAGGATTCGCAGCACCACCGATTCGCCGTGGACGCTGGGGATCGTCACCACGCGTACGTCGACGTGGCGCCCTTCGATGGTCAGGCCGACGCGCCCGTCCTGGGGCAGACGCCGCTCCGAGATGTCCAGGTCGCTCATGATCTTGATGCGCGACACCACTCCCGCGATCATCCGCTTCGGGACCGAGGTCTCCTCGGTGAGGACGCCGTCGATCCGCATCCGGACCCGCATCTCACGCCCGGCCCGACCCTCGTCGTCCGGTTGGGGCTCGAAGTGGATGTCCGACGCGCCCCGTTCGGCCGCCTGGGCGATGATCGAGTGCACGAGCTTGATCACCGGCGCGTCCTCGGCCGATTCCCGGAGGTCGACGATCTCCACCGGTGCGCCGTCCTCGCTCTCCTGGACGGCCTCCTGCACCGCATCTTCGAAGCGGTTCATCCGCCCGATCAGCGAGGCGATGTCCTCGACTGAGGCGACGGCCGCCCTGACCTCCATCCGGGTCAGCAACGCGATGTCGTCTACGGCCAGGACGTTGGCCGGATCCGCCATCGCCAGCAGCAACGTGCGGTCGTCGAGGTAGGAGACCGGCACCGCGTTGTAGCGCTTGGCCGCCGAAGCGGTCAGCAGGTTGACCGCGCCCATGTCGACCTTGAACATGCTGAGATCGACATGGTCGAGCCCATAGCGCTCCGCGATCGCATGCGAGAGCTGTTCGCCGGTGATCGCGCGCTGCTCGAGCAGCATCCGCTCCGGAGTCGTCCCGGCGACGCGCGCTTCCTCGATCGCCTTCTGCGCGCGCTCGGCGTCGGTGAACCCGAGCTCGACCAGCACGTCGGTGATGAACCGCCCGGACCCGCCGCGGGCCCTCGGGGCGGTCACGCCGTCGAACTTCACCGGCGGGCTACCGGCTGTGTTCATCGACGCGTCCACGGAACGAAGGTGATTGCCGGGCTCATTCACGTTTGTCGCACCGCCGCGCGCATCGCGTCGACGGGAGCGGGATGGCCCGTGAAGCTCTCGAAGCTCAATGCCCCCTGCGCCACCAGCAACTCGAATCCGTCGACTACGGGAACGGACCGCTCTCTCGCAGCCTGCACGAGTTCGGTCCCGGGATCCCTGTAGACAAAGTCAACCACGCAGTCGTACCTGACCAGCTCATCGGCCATAAGCGGCAACTGCTTGAACGTGGAGGTCGACGGATCGAGGCCGCAGGAGGTGCAGTTGACCAACAGGTCAGCGGCTCGGATCTCCCCGACCGGCGTGGCTCCGAGCTGCTCGGCGAGGCGTTGCGCCCTTGCCGGAGTCCGGTTCCACACCCGAACCTCGGCGGCCCCCGCATCCAGAAGCGCCCAGACCGCGGCACGCGCGCTGCCGCCGGCGCCTAGCACCACGGCGCTCCGGCCGGCCGGCGAGAGCGGCAGCGCCCTGATCAGCGCCGGCGCGTCGGTGTTGTCGGCGCTGATCTTTCCGTGCTCGAAGATCAACGTGTTCGCGGCACCGATCGCGCTGGCCCGCCGGGTGGCCTCGTCAGCCAGGG
Source organism: Solirubrobacteraceae bacterium (assembly GCA_036564325.1). Lineage (GTDB taxonomy): Bacteria > Actinomycetota > Thermoleophilia > Solirubrobacterales > Solirubrobacteraceae > Palsa-465. Next base: position 7,029 of record DATCPD010000175.1, read on the forward strand.
AGAGTGCTGCCTGCTTGTGCGGGATCGTCACGTTGGCCCCGCGGAAGCCGGCCGCCGGCAGTGCCCGTACGACCTCCTCGAACAGCTCCGGGCCGACCGGCAGCAGCTGGTAGCGCCAGCCGTCCAGGCCCACGTGGCGCAGCGCGGCGTTGTGCATGCGGGGCGAGCGGCTGTGCGCCACCGGCCACCCGAGGACGCCGAGGCGGGTCATGCCGGCCACCTAGCTTAGCTAGTGGCAGAACGCGGGCGAGCGTCCGCCGCGCTGGGTACGCGCCGCCTGGTAGCGGTTCTGCAGCACCTGGAACTGTCCGTACGTGCTGGCGAACGCATGGATGCCGTTGCCGCACGGCTTGACGACGAAGAACAGGTAGTTCGTGCTGGCCGGATGCGCCGCCGCCTGGATCGCGGCCAATCCCGGGTTGTCGATCGGGGTGAGCGGCAGACCGTCGCGCGTATACGTGTTCCAGGGCGAGCGCGACGCGAGCTGGGAGACCGTGATCGGGTGCTCGTAGTTGCCGGTGGCGTACCGGACGGTGTCGTCCATCTGCAGCCGCATGTGCGCGTGCAGCCGGTTGTAGATGACCGATGAGATCAGCGCCCGGTCACCCGCCGTCCTCGCCTCGCCCTGGATGATCGAGGCGATCGTCAGCACGTCGTAGGCCGTCAGGTGCTTGCGCTTGGCGTATCCGAGCCGAACCCGCCTGAACTGCTGCCGGAACGTCTGCAGCTGGTCGGCGACCAGCGAGCTGATCCGGATCGGATCGCGGAGCTGGTAGGTCGATGGAAACAGGAAGCCCTCGAGCGACCCGATGCCCCGCGGGGCCCCGTAGCTCGCCGGATCCAACCGGCTCGAGTGTCGCGTCGCGGCCAGGTAGCTCCCGCGCACACCCTGGCTGCGGAGCAAGGCGTCAAGCTGGCGCCTGGTGCGCCCCTCGACCACGGTCAGCTCGGACACCCTGGCGGCGGGGGGAGCCGTGGTCAGGGCCTTCAGCACATCTCCATAGCTCATGCCCCGCGCGAAACGGTATGTGCCGCTGCGCAGACTGCTTCGCTCCCCCGCGAGCGTGGCCCGCAGCTCAAAGAAGAAGCTGGATGAGATGACTCCGTCCCGGGCGAGCAGGTCGCCGATCTGGCTGGAGGTCGAACGAGCGGGGATGGTTACGGTCAGCTTCCCACTGCCGGCGCCGTGGAAGGGCTGGAACAGCTGCACGAGAAACCAGATCAGCGCGGCGGCCAGGACGATCGCGACGATCGGCACGACCCGGCCCCGACGAGAGATCGGCGAGCGGCCACGCCCGACACGGGTTCGTATCGGCGGCCGGCCCTGGCGTGCGGCGCGGCGGCGCGTGGGGGCACGATCCAGGCCGCTCACCCGCCTGGTGCCGACTGGTGGCTCGCCGTCGAGCGGCTCGTGCCCATCCTCACCTGCGGCCTCGGCATCGGCCTCCGGGAACTCCGGCGGCTCCGGCTCCATCGGCGGCATCGCCTGCATCGGTGGCGCCGCGGAAACCTCGACGGCCGGCGGTGGCGCCGGCGCGGTGGGTGCCGACTGCTGAGCTCTGCGGCGCTCGCGCTCGAGGCGGGCGGCCTCGCGTTCCTGCGCGCTTCTCTCTCGCCACTCCTTCACCGCTCGCCCCCGTGTTCAGGATGGGCGGCCAACCAGCTCTCAAGCAGATGCGCAGCCGCGCGTGAGTCCTCGCTGGCGCGGCCACCCGTGCGGGCAGCCAGCCGCGTGGTGAAACGTTCGTCGTAAAGCTCCACGGGTACCGCCACGGCGCCTTGCAGAGCGGCGGCGAAGGCGCGCGTCTCCACGGTCTGGGCCGAGTCGCGGCCGGACAGCGACAGCGGCAGGCCGACCACGACCAGCTCGGCGCCGAGCTGGCGCACCAGCGAACGCAATCGGGCCAGGCCGCGTTTCGTGCGCGGTGCGGCAATGGGATCCAAGGGCGTGGCGAGCACGCCAGTGGGATCGCTCACCGCACAGCCACAACGCGCGCTGCCATAGTCGAGCGCGAGCACCCGCATGACCTTATCGATTGAGCGCGGCCTCGATCGCCTGACGCGCCGCGGTGATCGCCTCCGGCAGCTTGTCCGGGTCCCGTCCGCCCGCGCGGGCCAGGGTGTCTCGCCCGCCTCCTCCGCCCCCGACCTCGGCGGCGGCAATCTTGACGATCTCCCCCGCGCGCACACCGCGCTCGACCAGCGATGGCGACACCGTGGCGACGAGATCGACCCGGCCTTCGCTGCTGCTGCCGAGAACGATCGCGGCGTCGCCGAGCTTGGCCCTGAGCCGGTCGGCGACGTCGAGCAGCACCTTGCCGTCGACGGAAGGCAAGGTGGCGGCGAGCACGTGCGCGCCGCCGATCTCTGAGGCGGCGGCGAGCAGTTGCTCCACGTCGAGCGCGCCGTTTCCGGCCGGGCCCTGGCGAGCCGCACGCTCGAGCGCGCGGATCCGCGACCGCTGCCCAGCCACGGCTTCCGCGACGCGCTCGGGAGGGACCCGAAGCGTCTCCGCAGCCTCGCCCAGCACGTGATCGTGGGAGCGCAGCAGATCGACCGCGGCGGGACCTGTGAGCGCCTCGATGCGGCGCACGTTGGCCGCGCTGGAACTCTCGCTCAGCACCTTGAACAGCCCGAGCTCCGAGGTGAACCGGACATGCGTGCCGCCGCACAGCTCGCGTGAGAACGAACCGTCGGCGACCTCGACCATGCGGACGATGTCGCCATATTTCTCGCCGAACAGTGCGGTCGCCCCCAGCCGGCGAGCTTCTTCCAGGGTCGTGGTCAGCGCCCGAACCGGATGGCTGGCCAGGATCCAGCCGTTGACCTCGTTCTCCACGTCGGACAGTTCCTCGGCGGTCAGTCCGCTGCCGTGGGTGAAGTCGAAGCGGAGTTTGTCCGGACCGACGTAGGACCCGGCCTGGTGCACGTGGGAGCCAAGGCGGCGGCGCAGCGCGGCATGCAGAAGGTGTGTGCCGGTGTGGTTGCACTCCGTCGCGTGGCGGGTGGTTCGATCGACCCGGGCCCGCACACGCGTTCCGGGCTCGATCGTCCCGCGGCCGGGCGTGAGCGCGATCACCTGGTCGTCGCCCAGGCGCAGCACATCCTCGACCGTGGCGACGCAGTCGCCCTCGAAGCACTCGACCACTCCGGAATCGGCAATCTGCCCACCACCGGTGGCGTAGAACGGTGACTCGACGAGCTTGGCCAGCACGAGCCCGTTCTCGCTGGCCACCGCGCCCACGGTGGTCTCTCGGTCCGTCGTCTCATAGCCGACGAACTCGGTGGCAAACCCGGCCTGGCCGGCGAACGCCTGAGCCTGCTCGCGCAGCTTGTCGCCGCTTCGTCCCCGGCCTGCGCCCGCCCGCGCGCGGGCGCGTTGGTCGTCCATCAGCGCCTCGAAGCCCTCCTCCTCGACTCCCAGCCCGTGCTCGGCGACCAGCTCCAGCGTGAGATCGATCGGGAACCCATAGGTGTCGTGCAGGAGGAAGGCGTCGGCGCCGCTGATGCCCTCCGCGCCGGCCTCCTCCGCGCGAGCGATCAGTTCATCCAGCAGCTTGCTGCCCTGGGCCAGAGTCCGGCCGAAGCCGGCCTCCTCGGCGTGCAGCCACTTGCGCACGGTGTCCCTTTGTTCTGAGAGCTCTCGGTACTCGGAGCCCATCAGCTCGGTGACCACTTCGGCGTATCGATCGAGGAATCCCGGGGCGAGCTCCAGCGTGTGCCGCCCCTGGAGAATCGCGCGCCGCATGATTCGCCGCAGGACGTAGCCTCGATCCTCGTTGGACGGCACGACGCCGTCGGCGATCAGGAACGTCATCGAGCGGGCATGATCGGCCAGCACCCGCAGCGCGCGATCAGTGGGGAAGTCATGTCCGTAGCGGCGTCCGGAGAGCTCCTCGCCGAGCGAGATCAGGGGCGCGAACTGGTCGGTCTCGAACACCGTGTCCTTGGCCTGCAGGATCGCCCCCAACCGGTTCAGGCCCAGGCCGGTGTCGATGTTCTGGGCCGGGAGGGGCGTCAGCGTCCCCTCGGGGTTCTGGTCGTACTGCATGAACACGAGGTTCCAGTACTCCAGGAACCGCTCGTTGTCGCCCCCGGGGAGATCGTCGGATTTGCCCAGCGCGACGCCGCGATCCAGATACAGCTCAGAGCAGGGACCGCACGGCCCCGTGGGACCCATCTGCCAGAAGTTCTCCGAGCGCGGGCATTCGACGATCCGCTCGCGCGGGACCCCCACATCGAGCCAGGCCTGGATCGCCTCTTCGTCGGGACCGAGGCCGAGTTCCTCGTCGCCAGCGAAGACCGTGATCCAGATGTCCTGCTCGCGGAACCCGAACCCCTCGCGGGACAAATCCCAGGCGAAGCGAACCGCCCCGTCCTTGAAGTAATCGCCAAACGAGAAGTTGCCGAGCATCTCGAAGAACGTGAGGTGGCGGGTGGTCGTGCCGATGATCTCGATATCGCCGGTGCGAAACGTCTTCTGACACGTGGTCACGCGCGGATGCGGAGGCCGTTCGTTAGCGAGGAAGTACGGCTTCAGCGGGACCATGCCGGCGATCGTGAACAGGACGGAGGGATCGTGCTCGGCCGGGATCAGCGACGATGAGGGCAGCCGCTTGTGATCACGCGCCGCAAAGAACTCGATAAATGTCCGCCGGATTTCGTCGGAAGTCATGGTCGAAAGGCAGTGTAAGGCGGCCTTCCTTCCAGGCACGCTGGCGGCCCGCCGCCGGCTCAGCCTCGCGTGATCGTCCCCCAGCCGACGATCGTCTCTCCACTCATGAGGCAGGCCAGCTGACCGGGGGCGACGCCGTACGCGGGCTCGGCCAGCTCCAGGGACAGCGTCGAATGGCGTCCAGCGCGCGGGGCGCCGGCGAGGCGGGCGGGGATCGGCTGTGAGCGGTAGCGGAGCTTCACCTGGTCGACCGTGGCGCCGGCCCGGTGCAGCCGGACTCCGCGGATCCTGACCTCATCCGTGCGCAGCGCCTCGTGGGGACCGACGGTGACCCGGTTGCTCGCTGCATCCTTGTCGAGCACGTACAGCGGCGCTTCCCCGGCGACGCCCAGGCCGCGGCGCTGCCCCACGGTGAAACGGTGCTGACCCCCGTGCGCCGCCAGCTCAGCGCCGGATCGGTCGACGATCGCGCCTCGCCGGCTCTCGATCCCTCCGTGGCGGGACAGGAACCTGGGGCGATTGGTGCCGGAGAGAAAGCAGAGATCCTGAGAATCCGGCTTGTTGGCCACCTGCAGCCCAGCCGCTCGCGCACGGTCTCTGACCGCCGGCTTGTGGAGCTCGCCAAGGGGAAACCGCAGCCGCGCCAGCGAACGGGGGGACAGCGCCGACAGCATGTAGGTCTGATCCTTGGCCGGATCGACCGCGGTGCGCAGGAGCGGGCCCGCGGGATGATGGGGCTCGACGACCCGCGCGTAATGGCCGGTCGCCAGGGCCTCGCAGCCGAGCCGGTCGGCGACCTCGATCAAGGCGTCCAGCCTCACGTGACCGTTGCAGCCGACGCATGGGTTGGGGGTCTCACCGGCGGCATATCCAGCGATGAACGGTTCGACGACGCCGGCGCGGAATTCGCTCTGGAGGTCGATCGTGAAATGTGGCAAGCCCATCGAGTGGGCCAGCCGGCGAGCCTGCGCGACCGCCGAGGCGGAACAGCAGCTTCGCTCTCCGTCGTTCTCCGGGTCTGACCACAGCTCCAGGGTGACCGCCACCGCGTCCCCGGTGCGTGCGCACTCGAGTGCGGCCACCGCGCTGTCGACCCCGCCGCTCATCGCCACCAGCGTCCGTCCCTTCACGTGCTGATCCGGCGCCGCCTGTTCACGGACGGCGGCGCTGAGTGACCGCGCCAGAGCGTCGGCCGCCAGTTCGGCCGCGTGCAGCTTTGCGGGACTCAGGCCGCCGAGCTCGGCCGAGATCTCCCCCGCCCCGATCCGGCCCGCGTCAAGCAGTGGCCGACCGCGCACCAGCGTGACGGCAGCGCTGCCGGCGGCAGCAGCGGAGCCGCATCCTTCGGCATCGAAGCCGGCGTCCTCCACCACCCCATCGCGGACGCTGACCGAGAATCGGATCCGGTCGCAGCAGGAGCCGCCGCCGACGGTGGCGCTGTGCGCCCCCGTGGGAGTGCGTCCCTGCCCCTGCGGGGAGGTCAGGTGGTGCTCGAAGGCCAGCGTGTCCATGCCGCCGAGGATAGACCCGGCGGGACGTGCGTCAGGAGGCGGCGAGAGCGTCGGCGACGAGCTGCGCGATCTCGAAGCGGTCGGCGAAGCCGACGATCGTGGTCGCGTGGTGCGCCCCGTCGATCACCACCAGTGTCGGAGACCCGTTCACCCGCACCTGATTGGTGACCACCGCATAGCGCGCCAGCTCGTTCAGCGGCACGGCCAACCGGAGCACGCGGCCGCGGTGAGCCGGTACCGCGGCCAGTTCCTGCCGCACGGCTCGGTCGTCGGCCCCGGCGGCGTTGTAGAACAGCAGCGCGAGAGTCTTGTTGGCCTGGATCGCCCGGGCCACAGCGCTCGCTCGCCGGTCCGCGGCGGATGCGCTCGGACGTTGGGCCCGCCACGCGGTTCCGGGTTTGAAGATCGTTGTCGCCGGATGCTTGGTGGCGGCGAGCGCGTGGGCGGTGGCGGGCGTGCTCGCGGTGACGGGCGTGGTCGCGGTGGCGGTGGCGGGCGTGTGGGCGGTGGCGCCTGCGGCTGCTGGCCGGGCCGACGGGACCACCGTGCCGCCGTGCGCGACGCTGGCCGCCGCCGAAACCGCGACCGCCTGGTGCGCTTTGGCGATTGCGGACACGTATACGCCAGGCTTCTGCGAGCCGGCGCCTCCACCCGAGGGTTTGAGCGCGACCAGCCACAGCGCGAAGAACGCCACCGTGCCTACGAGCAGGGCGATGAGCGGGCGTGAAACGTGATCCATCGAGTGAATATTCGGCAGCGACGGCCTCGAACATGAGCCCGAATTCGTCGAGCGGACGTCGCGGTCAGGCCAGCCGGAGGCCCAGCTGGCGCAGCTGGGCTGGATCCACCGGCGCCGGAGCGCCGGTCAACGGGTCGGTTCCACTGGCGGCCTTGGGGAACGCGATCACGTCGCGGATCGACTCGCTCCCGGCCAGCGCAGCGACGATCCGGTCGATGCCCATCGCGATCCCGCCATGCGGCGGCGCCCCGAGGCGCAGCGCATCCAGCAGGAACCCGAACCGGGCCTGGGCCTCGTCGGGACCGATTCCGAGCAGCTCGAACACGCGCTGCTGCACTTCCCGTTCGTGGATGCGGATCGACCCGCCTCCGATCTCGGCGCCGTCGAGGACGAGATCGTAGGCCCGGGAGGTCAGCGTCGCCGGGTCGTTCAGGTCGCCCGTCGGGGCGGTGAACGGGTGGTGGGCGGCATCCCAGCGCTCGGCTTCGGGATCCCAGAAGAAGGCCGGAAACTCGACCACCCACAGGAGGTCGTGACGCCCGGCGGGGATCAGCTCGAAGCGACGCGCAAGCTCCATGCGCAACGCGCTCAGCGCCTGCCCCGCGGTTGCAGTCTGATCGGCCACGATCAGCAGCAGGTCGCCCGGGCCCGCGTCGAGGCGCTGCCTGATCGCGTCGACCTCAGCCTCCGAGAGGAACTTGGCGATCGGTGAGCGCAAGTCTCCCGCCTCCTGAACGAACGCCCACACGAGTCCCTTGGCCCCGTGCTGCTTGGCCAGTTCCGTCAGCGCATCGAGCTCAGAGCGCGGCAGCTCGCGCGGGCCCGCGTTGATGCCCCTGACCACGCCACCGGATCCGAGAACCGAGGAGAAGACCTGGAACTGAGACTGCGCAAGCGCCTCACCGAGGTCGTGCAGCTCCAGCCCGAAACGCGTGTCAGGACGATCGATCCCATACCGCCCGACGGCCTCCGCGAAGGTCATCCGGAGCCATGGCGGCGGCCCGACATCGAAGCCGGCAACCTCGAACACCGCGCTCATCACGGCCTCCATGCACTCGATCACGTCGTCCTCATGCACGAAGGCGAGCTCGACATCAAGCTGCGTGAACTCAGGCTGGCGGTCGGCACGCGTGTCCTCGTCGCGGAAGCAGCGAGCGATCTGGTAGTAGCGCTCGAACCCGCCGATCATCAACAGCTGCTTGAACAGCTGGGGCGACTGCGGCAGCGCGTAGAACGAACCGGGCTGGATCCGAGCCGGCACCAGGTAGTCCCGGGCGCCCTCGGGCGTCGAGCGGGTGAGATAGGGGGTTTCGATCTCGAGAAAGTCGCGAGCGTTCAGCACCTCACGCATCGCGGCGATCACCTTGTGACGCAGGGCGATGGCGCTCTGCATCTCGGGGCGGCGGAGATCGAGCGCACGATGCTTGAGGCGCAGGCTCTCGTCGACGCCGGCGCCCTCGTCCAGCGGGAACGGCGGCGTGTCGGCGTCGGCCAGGATCTCCAGTTCACTGACTGCGAGCTCGATCTCTCCCGTGCTCAGGGTCGGGTTGACGTTCGCCGGGTCGCGTCGCGCGACGGTCCCGGCCGCGCTGATCACGTCCTCGGCGCGCAGCCCGCGCGCGGAGGCGTGAGCCTCGGGCGCGCTCTCGGGATGGAATACCAGCTGGACGATCCCCGAGCGGTCGCGCAGATCGATGAAGATCAGCCCACCGTGGTCCCGTCGCCGGTGGACCCAGCCGGCCACCCGCGCCGGGGTTCCATCCCGCTCGGCGGTTAGCTCGCCGCACCAGCTGTCGCGGTAGTCGTTGGGACGTGGCGGGTGCATGGCTACAGGCGGGATCCGCGGAGGATCGTGGGGATGACGTCCAGGGGCTGGAGCTCGCGCTGCTCGCCTGACTCCATGTTCTTGAGGCTCGCGTGGTCCCGGTCCGCGACGATCGCCACGTAGCGGGCCCCGATCCGGTCGGCCTGCTTGAGCTGGCCCTTCAGCGAGCGACCGGTCAGCTCCAGCTGTGCGGCCAGGCCCGCCCGGCGTGCCTCTCGCGCCAGCTCGAAGGCCGTTCTGTCCGCGGCGTCCTCGACCGCGGCGCGGGCGACGAACAGGTCGACGAGGTCTGGCGCCGTCGGCAGCTCGGGCCCAGCCAGGAGCATCCGCTCGACTCCGGCCGCCCATCCCGAGGCCGGCGTTGCCGGGCCGCCCAGCTGCTCGATCAGCCGGTCGTAGCGCCCGCCGCCCGCGACGCCGGACTGCGCCCCGAGCGCTTCGCTGGTGAACTCGAACAGGGTTCGTGTGTAGTAATCGAGGCCCCGCACGAGCGTCGCGTCCAACTCGTAGGGGATGCCGGCGTCGTCCAGCAGCGTGCGGACCGCAGCGAAGTGCTCGGCGTCGTCGCTGGCGAGGCGGTCCATCAGCTTGGGCGCCCCCCGCATCGTTTCCTGCGTGCGTGGGTCGCTCGAGTCGAAGGCGCGCATCGGGTTCAGCTCGATGCGGGCCCTGACCTCACCGCTCAGCCCATCCTCGTGGTCGCGCAGATAGGCGGTCAGCTCGCCGCGGTACTCGCTGCGTGTCTCCGGCGAGCCGAGGCTCGCGAGCCGC
>DATCPD010000211.1:0-4893 GCA_036564325.1 Solirubrobacteraceae bacterium
GCGCCGAGATCCGCGACGTGCTCGCCTGGCTGCGGCTGCTCGCCGACCCGAGCGACGCGCGTCCCGCCGGCCCGGGCGGCGAGGTGGTGTTCTGGCGCTGCGCCAACGACCGGGCCCAGGCCCAGGCGGTGGCGGCTGACATCGAGCGGCTGATCTCTCGCGAGGGCGTGCACGCGGGGCAGATCGTCGTGCTCGTCCCGGCGATGTCGCGCGAGGGGCAGGCGGTCGCCGTCGCGCTCGAGGAGCGAGCCATCCCGCTGCGGCTGGTCGGCGAGGCGGCGTTCTTCCAGCGGGCGGAGATCCGTGATCTGCTGGCCTGGCTGCGGCTCCTGGCCGACCCTTCCGATGCCGCCGCGGTGGTGCGGGCGCTGGCCCGCCCGCCCATCGAGCTGCGCTCGGTGGACATCGCGCGCTGCACCCAGATCGCCCGCCGGCGCAAGCTCGACATGGTCGCCGCGCTGGCCGCGGCCACCGAATCCCCCCAGGTCCCGCCCGAAGCCCGAGAGCGCATCCGCGTGTTTCTCAAGCTGTACCGCTCGAGCGCGGCGGCGATCGACACGACCCGGCCGGACCTGTACGTCCACCGCCTGATCGACCGGCTGGCGCTGCGCCGCCAGCAGCTGTTCGCCGCGCAGTCCGACGTCGTCGAGCGACTGCGGGCGCTGGCGCACTTCGGCGAGCTGGCCGCGGCGCATGTGCGGCGCAAGCCCCAGGCCACGCCGCGGGAGTTCGCCCGCTCGATCGCCGCCGTCGCCGACTACGGGTTGCGAGAGCAGGAGGAGCCGGAGCCGGCCGGAGGGGCGGCGGTCCAGGTGATGACGCTCGAGGCGGCAGGCGGTCTGCAGGCCGATCACGTCTACGTGCTCGGGCTCCACGCGGGACTGACCGCATCGGCCAGCGAGCACGTCCCCGACGCGCTGCTCCGGGAGACATTGCCCTCCGACGGGGAGGAGAACCGGCAGCTGGCGCTCCGCCAGGCGCTGTTCGTGGCCCTGACCCGGGGATGCGCGCGGGCCGTCCTCAGCTATCCGGCGGCCAGCGACCGCGGCGGCGGCACGGTCCCATCGCCGCTGGTGGAGGATGCCCGCCGCTCGCTCGAGCTTGAGTGGGAGGACAAGCAGGAGGAGCTGTTCGGTCCGGCCGAGACGCTCCACTCGACCTACCGGCTGCTCCGCGACGAGCTGCTCCAGGGAACGATGCGCGCCGGCTCTCGCCTCGGCGAGCTGCGCTTTGACACCGACCTCGATGTGACCCACGCCGTGGTCCGCTACCTGGAGCTGCTGAAGGTGGCGGCGCTGATCGCCCGGCCGGAAGGGCAGGGCGTCGGCGAGGCGCTGCGGGATGTCAACTCGCGGATTCTCCAGGCGGTCACCGCAGACCAGCGGGAGGTCTTCACCTCCTCGGCCCTCGATGACTACCTGCTCGACGCCGAGCGCGACGCCAGCCGGCGCGCCCACGCGATCGCGGCCCGGGACGAGCCGTCGCTCGCGCCGTTCCTGCCCAAGCGAGGCGAGGGCGTGGTGCTGTCGGCCTCGGACATCGACACCTACCGGACGTGCCCGCTCAAGTACAAGTTCGCCCGCGTCTTCCGGATCCCTCAGGAGCCGACGATCCACCAGCGCTTCGGGATCCTCGTGCACCAGGTGCTCGAGCGCTTCCATGCGGTCGACGGGGAGCCCGGCACGCTCCCGGCGCTGCTCGGGTTGCTGGATGCGGGCTGGCGCCGCGGCGGGTTCGGGGAGTCGGAGGAGGAGCGCCAGCTGCGGGGCAAGGCTGCCGCGGCGTTGACCCGTTACCACGAGCGCTTTCAGTCCGAGGAGTCAGAGCCGGTGTGGTTCGAGCGCCAGTTCACGTTCAAGCTGGGCCCGCATCTGCTGCGCGGGCGCGTCGACCGCGTCGACCGCCTGCCGAGCGGCGAATACGAGCTGATCGACTACAAGACCGGGCGGCCCAAGACCGCCGCCCAGCTCGCCGATGACGTGCAGCTGTCCCTGTACGCGGTCGGCGCCCGCGAGGCGTGGGGGCTCGATGCCTCGCGCCAGGCCTACTACTACCTGCTCGATGATCAGAAGATCACCGTGCCCGCCGATGACGGCGACCGCTCGGAATGGATCCGCGCCGTCGCGGTCGAGGTGGCGGAGGGCATCCTCTCGCAGGAGTTCGAGCCGACGCCGTCCTACGCGGCGTGCTCGATCTGCGACTACCGGCTGGTGTGTCCCGCGGCCGAGCGGTGAGGGACGCGGGTTCAGAACGGGCCGGGGCGCGAGGCGGGGCCTGGGCCGGGAGGCCCGGGCTCGTCGTCGCCGCGCTGGCGCAGGAAGCGCTGAAGGTCACGGGCGATCGTGTCGCCCGATGGAAGCGGTCCCGGCTCGTCGCCGGACTCGACGCCAGTCGCCTGCTCGAGCCGCTCGACGAATGCCTGCACGTCGGGATCGCTCTGCACGGCGATGTTGACCTGGCGCTCGTAGTCCGCGGCCCCTGATTCCAGCTCGCTGGCGTCGACCGCGACCCCGACCAGGCCCTCGAGCTTGCGGACCAGTGCGAGTGCGGCCTTGGGGTTCGGCGTCGCCGCGATGTAATGCGGTACAGCCGCCCACAGGCTGGCCGACGGCAACCCGGCCTCCTGGCAGGCGGCATGCAGGATCCCGATGATTCCGGTTGGGCCCTCGTACGACGAAGAGGCGAGCCCGAGTCGGGACACGAGCGCCGGGTCGGAGGCGAGCCCGGTCACCGATACCGGCCGCGTGTGCGGGACGTCCGCCAGCAGCGCGCCGAGCGTGACCACGAGCTGCACCCCGATCGCCTCGGCGACCTCGACCACCACCTTTGTGAACCCGCGCCAGCGGAACGAGGGCTCCGTGCCGGCGACCAGGATCAGGTCCCGCGGCGCTCGCGGAATCCGCACCTCGTAGAGCTCGACGGCGGGCCACACGATCTCCCGGGTCTGGCCCTCGACCAGCTTGATCCGCGGCCTCGTGGCCTGGAAGTCGTAGAACTCCTCCGGGTCGATCGTGGCGAACCGCTGGGCTCCGAGCGCGCCGCCGACGAACGTGATCGCGGTCGAAGCGGCGTCAGAAGCGTCGTTCCAGCCTTTGAAAGCGCAGATCAGCGCAGGGGCACGGAGACCATCCGGGCGGTACTCCCATTGCAAAGGCTGCATCCGGCTCACCGTACATCATGGGCATATGAGCCCCGCCCAGACGATCAGCGTTCTCCGGCCCGGAGAGACCGTGCGCGGGGTATTCGCATGCACCCGCAAGGACCGGCTCACGACCCGGACCGGATCGGCGTACCTCGCCCTCGAGCTGCGCGACAGCACCGGCTCCGTCCCGGCCCGCGCGTTCCGTGACGCGGATGCGCTTGCGGGTGCGTTCGAGCGGGGTGACCTGGTCAGGGTGACGGGCACCGTCGAGCGCTTCCGTGACCAGCTCGTGGTCGAGGTGGCGGAGATCGCTCGGGCCGACGCCGAGGGCGACGGGATCGACCCCGCCCGCTTCCTCCCCTCGGCCTACCGCGACCTCGACGAACTTGACGGGTTCCTCGAGCATCTGGCCAGCGAGGTGTATGACCGGTCCTACCGCTCGCTACTCGACGCGCTGCTCGGCGACGAGGTGCTGCGCGCCGCCTGGCGCCGGGCGCCCTGCTCGCGGGCGGGACACCATGCGTACCTCGGGGGACTGCTGGAGCACACGGTCGCGGTGGCCACGCTCGCGCACGACCTGTGCCAGCTGCATCCTCGCCTGAATTCCGACCTGCTCCTGACCGCCGCCCTGACTCACGACCTCGGGCGCACGCGGGAGTTCACCTATGGCGCGGAGATCGGCCTCACCGAGGAGGGACGGCTGCTCGGCCACCTGGTGATCGGCGAGCGACTGCTCTCAGAACGCTCCGGCGCGCTCGACGAGGAACGACGGCTGGCGCTGCTGCACTGCGTCCTCGGCCATCACGGTCCGGCGAGCGCCCCGGGGGGTCGCTTCGCCTCGGCCGAGGCTCTTGCGCTTTACCGCCTGAACGCGCTCGACGCCGGCGTCAAGGGCGCGCTCGAGCACGGCCTCGGGCCGCCCCAGAGCGCCTAGCTCGCCGTGTCCCAGAGCGCCTAGCATCCCGCGCGGCGCGGCAGGGGCCTGGTGGCCCATCCGGTCTTCAAAACTGGCAGGGCCGGGCAGCCCCCGGCTTGGAAGGTTCGATTCCTTCGCCGCGTCGTCCTCCGGCAAACGTGCGTCTTTGCAGGTTGGTTCTAGAAAGGCTGTGGACACCGCAGTCGACACCTTGGGCTCCTCGAAAACGTCCCAAACCGTCCCCGGTCCTGCCGCGTGTAGGACCGCCGCTGCGGCGCGCCCCGACACGATTTCCCGCGCGTGGAGACTTCACCGAGCACGGACGCGAGATCGAGGCCTCGCTCTCCACGCGCGTCCGACTCGGTAGTTGTGCTGCGACGCCGCCTGCTCGCGCGACTCCTCAACGGGCACGGATGCCCTGGCTCTCCTCGCGCGACTCAGCAGGTTTGTCAGATCGCTCGCTACCTTCGTTGCCGGGTTCGTCGTTTGGGACGCATGCCGACGCCACGAGGTCAATGTTCAGGACCGTTTGTGACGGCGCCGCTGGCCGGCCCTGCCGGCGGCACCCGCCCTCATCAGCGCGGTCGAGGGCCCTGCGTCTGGCGACGAGCAGGTCGCGCGGACCTCTGGACGGCTAGACCTGCTTCGCCGTGGCTGCGGTACTCAGCTCGGAGCCTTGCGACACGATCGCGACCGTTCCGGAGCAGAAAAGATCACCGGCGCGCCTTTGGCTGCTGCTTTTCGTTGCCGGTTTTCGCGCCGTTCTCGCGAGGTCACAAACGCCACAGCTTGCGCGCGATCACGGGAGATCCCGGCCGTGATACCGCCTGGGAGA
>DATCPD010000061.1:0-7441 GCA_036564325.1 Solirubrobacteraceae bacterium
CCGGCACGACCGGGACCACCGGTTCGACCGGGACCACCGGTTCGACCGGGACCACCGGCTCGACCGGAAGCATCGGCACCACCGGCACCACCGGTACATCCGGCACGACCGACGAGAACGAGGGAACGACCGGCACGACCGGCACCACGGGCACCACATCCGAGGAGTCGGGCGAGAGTGCCGCCCAACAGGTCGCCGAAGGCGAGGCCTCGGCGGCGGCGGCTAACGCTCAGGCGCGACTGGCCTTCACGGGCTACGACGTGACCGGTGCCGTGATGCTCGGTGTCCTCCTGCTTGCGGGCGGACTCGGTGCACGTCGCTTCCTTGGCCGGCGGACACCGGACGCCAGCTGATCAAAAACCGCATCTGACTCGTTCACCACTACCGACTCCGGCGCGGTTCGCGCTGGGCGCGTTGGTCCCAGCCGTCATCATCGTGGCGATCATCCTGATCACCGCGGGCGGCTCGGGCAACGCGCCCAGCCAGCGCCGGCTTCCGCCTCCGGCCAAGCTCCCGCCGCTCCCCAAGACGTTCACCAACGCGGGGATCGGCCTCACCGGGAAGCTCCCCGGCGATTGGACGGCGATCCGGAGGCCCGGGTTCGTGCAGCTGGCGAGCAAGCCCGGCAATGCGACGATCGCGGTCCTGGCGCGCCCGCTGCACCCCAAGGGCAAGACCCCGCTGCTGAAACCGGCTGTCGACGCGATCCGCGCGCAATACAAGTCGGTGACGGTCAAGCATGCGCTTGGCACGAGGCTGGGGGGGCTGCCGGCAAGAAGCGTCGTCCTCTACACCCGTAACAAGCACGCGCCCGAGGAGCCGGGCCGGCACCCGGTGCTGCCGCCGCGACGCTGGGGCGGGAACATGGACATCAAGCACCTGCAACCGGGTACCACCCTCTACCTGCCGGTTGGAGTGGAGGGCGCGCTGTTCTCGCTCGGCGACACGCACGCGGCGATGGGAGACGCGGAGGTGTGTGGCACGGCGGTCGAGACCGCGATGGACGTCACGCTCCGGCTGACGGTCCGGCGTGACTTGAACCTGCATTACCCCCAGTACCACGTCCCGGCCGGGCAGCTGGCGCGGGCCGAAGCGTCGAGCTACCACGTCTGCACCGGGATTGCCGACGATCTGCTCGAGGCCGCCAGGGAGGCCACCCGCGCGCTGGTGGACCACATCGTCGCGCGCTACGAGCTCCCGCGTGAGGAGGCCTACGCGATTGCCTCGGTTGCGGCTGACCTTCGCATCCACGAGGTCGTCGACGTCCCTAACTGGGTGGTCGGGGCGTTTCTGCCGGAGGCGATCTTCGGCTCGGCAGACTCCGGCTAGCGCGCGTCTGCCCGCGCCGCGCCGCTGCTTGCCGGCAGCGAGGACCGCAGCGCCTTGCGGTCGATTTTGCCCACGGGCGTCAGCGGAACCGCGTCCACGATATGCACCTCGCGCGGGTACTTGTAACCGCCGATGTGCTCCCGCGCCCAGCCGACCAGCTCCTCCGGGGTGCTCTGCGACCCTGACCGCAGCGATACGAACGCCACCACCTCCTCGCCGCGGTCGGTGTCCGGGCGGCCGACCACGCCGGCCAGTTCGATCTCTGGATGCTCCAGCAGCGCATCCTCGACGTCACGGGGATAGACGTTGAAACCGCCGCGAATGATCAGGTCCTTCTTGCGGTCGACGATGAACAGGTATCCGTCCGCATCTCGGTAGCCGATGTCGCCGGTCATCAGCCAGCCGTCGCGCAGCGCCTGCGCCGTGGCCTCCGGCGCCTGCCAGTACCCGCGCATGACCGCCGGCGACCGGCAGGTGATCTCGCCAATCTCGCCGGTCGGGACTTCCTCGCCCTCCGGGTCGACGATCTTCACGTCGGTGCCGGGGACCGGAAGCCCCACGGAGCCGGGACGCTCTGCGCCGGCGGGATTCGTCGACACCAGCGCCGCCGTCTCGGTCAGGCCGTATCCCTGGCGGACCGACACGGTGGGAACCCGGCGAGTGAACTGCTCGGCCAGCTCCCAGGCCAGGGGGGCGCCCCCGGAGGTGAGATAGCGAAGCGAGGAGAGGTCATATCGCTCCAGCGGCTGGGAGAGCAGGATCTGAAGCATCGACGGCACGACCGCGCTCTGCTGCAACCGGTGCTCCTGGATCAGCTCGAGGAACGCTGCGGGGTCGAACCACCGCAGCAGCACCGCGATGCCCAGCTCCGGTGAGTGCATTCCGCCGATCGTCACCAGCAGCCCGTAGGAGTGCGAGAGCGGCAGCGTCACCAGGCTCCGGTTCACTCCCGGCACGTGGGAGGAGTGCTGGGCTGCGGCGCCGGAGAAGTAGAGGTTGGCGTGCGAGAGCATCACGCCCTTCGCGCGGCCCGTCGTGCCGCCGGTGTAGAGCAGCGCCGCGAGATCGTCGTCCTCGCGCTCGACGATCGCCCCGGGCTCGGCCTGCTCGAGCTCGGCCATCGTCAGTGCTCCACTCGCGGCCTCGCCGACGGTGATCACGGCGCGGACCGCGCCGGGGCCCGAAACTGCGCTCAGGACCTTGGGCAGGAGCTCCGGCGTGGTGACGACGGCCGTGGCGCCAGAATCGACGATCAGCCGGGCGAGCTCCTCGGCCGAGAGCAGGAACGTTGCCGGGGTTACGACGGCGCCCGCCCGCCACAGAGCTTGGTAGGTGATCCCCACCTCAGGGCAGTTGGCCATCGTGACCACCACCCGGTCGCCGGCCACCACCCCAAGTTCGGAAAGTCCCGCCGCCACCCTGCACGACCGCTCGTACAACTCGCCCGAGCGATGCCAGCGCCCCTCGAACAGCAGCGACGCATAGTCGCCGCGACGCTGAAAGGCCTCCTCCGCGAGCCGCCCGAGGTTGTGTTCTCCGGGCGCGGCCATCCGGTCACGATAGCCGCGGCGCAACCGGAGGGGAGTCCCCAGGATGCCCTGCTAGACTAATGCTTGCCAGCAAGCAACTATTTGGGGAAGCTCGTGCCCAGCACGTCCGCGACAGTCGACATCGAGACCGCAGCCCGCCTGCGCGCGGCGATTGGTCGGTTGTCGCGCCGGCTGCGGCCCACCGCCGCCGGTGCGGCGGCGGGCCTGACGCCGACGCGGGTGACGGTGCTGTTGGACGTGGTCCGGCGGGGGCCGGCGCGGCTCGCCGACGTGGCCAGCGCCGAGGGCATCAATCCGACGATGCTCTCGCGCGTGGTCGCCGATCTGGTCGAAGCCGGCCTGATCGAGCGCGCCAACGACGAACTTGATCGCCGGACGGTATGGGTCAAGGCGACCCCGGCCGGGCGGCGGCTGGCCGAGCGGATGCGTCGTGAGCGCACGGACGCCGTGAACGTTGCCCTGGAGGGTCTCACCGAGGCGGAGCGGCAGATGGTTCAGCGGGCGCTGCCCGCGCTCGAGGCTCTCGCCGAGCAGCTGGGTTCCGAGCGCGGATGACCCGCGTGATGCGCGTGGGCCGCACCACGTTCGCCGCGCTGTCGGTCAGGAACTTCCGCCGCTACTACAGCGGTCAGGCGATTTCGATGATCGGGACCTGGATGCAGATGACGGCCCAGTCCTGGCTGGTGCTCACGCTCACCCACTCGAGCACCGCGCTCGGTGTGGTGATCGCTCTCCAGACGCTGCCGGTCCTGCTGCTCGCCCCCTACGGGGGCGTCATCGCCGATCGCGTCGACAAGCGCAAGCTGATGATCGGGCTGCAGTCGGTCATGGGCATCCAGGCGCTCGTGCTCGGGCTGTTGACGGTGACCGGGTCGGCGCGGCTCTGGGAGATCGGCGTGCTCGCATCGCTGCTCGGCCTCAACAACGCCTTCGAGAACCCTTCGCGCCAGTCGTTCATGCTGGAGATGGTCGGCGCCGAGCACCTGCGCAACGCGGTCAGCCTGAACTCCGTCCTCGTCAACGTGGCCCGGACGATCGGGCCCGCGGTGGCGGGGCTCCTGATCGCCAGTGTCGGCATCGGCGTCTGCTTCCTGGTCAACGCTGGGAGCTTCGTGGCCGTGGTCGTGTCCCTGAGCACCTTGAAGCGGGCGGACCTGCATCCGTCACCCCCGATGCCCCGGGCCCGCGGGCAGCTGCGCGAGGGTCTGCGCTATGTGCGCCGCACGCCCGAGCTCGCCGTCCCGCTGATGATGATGGCGGCGGTCGGCTGTCTGACCTACGAGTTCCAGGTTTCCCTCCCGGTGATGGCGAGCCGGGGCCTGCACGTCGGGGCGAGCGGTTTTGGCTTCATGACCGCCGCGATGGGCGCCGGCGCCGTTTTCGGCGGTCTGGTCATGGCGGCGCGGGGCAGGACGGGACTGCGACCGCTCGTGCTGAGCGCGCTGGTGTTTGGTTTCGCCATGGCGCTGGCGGCCGCGGCGCCCGGGCTGGAGGTCGAGCTGATTGCCCTGGCGTTCGCCGGCGGCGCAAGTATTTCGTTCATGGCGACCGGCAACTCGACCCTGCAGCTCACGGCCGCGCCCGCAATGCGGGGGCGCGTCATGTCGCTGTGGTTCGTGGCCTTCCAGGGCTCGACCCCGGTGGGAGGGCCGATCATCGGCTGGGTGATGGCGAGCTTTGGGGCCCGCGCCGGCCTTGGCCTGGGGGCGGTGACGTGTGTGGCGGTGTCGGCAGCCGGTTGGGCCGCGATGCGCAGGCGCTCACGGCCGCGGGGCGCGATCAGCGCAAATCCCGCCGCCCGCGCCGCATGAGCGGATCTCAGGCCGGAGCGGCAATTTGAGTGGATCCGGGGCATGAATGCTCCCGCCCGGCCGCTGACCCTGACGATTGTTCTCCCGGCGATCCGGGTAAGCCGCCTAGAAGGTGAGCTTTGCCAACAACCAAAATCTGATTCAGTCATATCCGGCGATTCCATCGGCAGTTCCGGCGGCCCGCCGGGAGCTGACGGAATTCGCGCTCAGGGCGGGCGCAGCGCCAGAGCAGCTCCAGGCGATTCGCCTCGCGGCCTCCGAGGCGCTGACGAACGTGGTGGTCCACGCGTACCGCGGGTACGCGGGCCGGATCTATGTGAACGCCGACCTGGCCGGCGACGAGCTGTGGATCCTGATCGGCGACGACGGCTGCGGCCTGCAGGCAAATTACGACAGCCCAGGGCTGGGCGTGGGTCTGGCGCTGATCGCCCAGTCGAGCGACGGATTGACGATCATGAACCGAGGATCCGGAGGGACCGAGGTTCGCATGCGCTTCCGCCTCGACGCGGCGCAGATCGCCTCTGGAGGTCAGTCCGACGAGTCCAGGAGGTCGGCCATGCGCCCGGCCTCCTCGCGCTTCTCCACGACCACGTAGGTCGCGCACCTCTCGACCACCGTTTCGACCTCGGGTAGCTCGTGGCCGGGGAACACGAAGAAACGCCGCGAGTGGCTGCGAATCGCTTCGTACTCGGCCAGCGTCAGATCGATCAGCAGGTTGCATCCCAACCGGGCGCATTCGCAGCGGAAGCTGACCGGTTTGCTCTCCTCGCCGGGCCACTGTCCCCGCGCGATGCCCTCGTTGATGTCGCGAAACGTATCCTCGTTGGCGGCGATTCGCTTCTGCAGATCACGTTCCATGTCGTGATCCTCCCATTTCCGGCTCACGCGGGTTCCGCCGGCTCTCCGACCTCGTGCTGAGCCGGCTCGCCCGCGGGGCGGTCCTTGGCCTCGACGACCTCTTCGTCGGACTCCGCCTCGGGCTCCTCGACGGCACCGTCAACCACCGGGACGAACGTCATCGCGTGCTCGGCCAGCGCCGTGATCGTCAGGCTCGGATTGACCCCGGGGTTGGCGGGCACGACCGAGCCGTCGCAGACGAGCAGGTTCTCGTAGCCGAATACCCGCTGTCGCAGGTCGACCACGCCGTCTGACGGATCCGGGGCGATCACCGCACCCCCGAGGATATGGGCCGTGGCCGGCGTGTTCAGCAGCGCCTCGGGGAGGTTGCTCTGCGGGACCCCGTCGATCTTCTCGGCGATCCGCCGCGCCGCCTCGTTGGCAGCGGGGATCCAGGTCGGATTGGGGTTGTCCGGATCCTGCTCGGTGGTGAGCAGCAGCTTGCGCGGGCCGATCCGGATCGGCTTTAGCCGCATCGAGTTGTTGAGCGTCTGCATCACGAGCAGAATCACCGTTCGCCGGGCCCAGCCGCGCTTCCACAGCAGCCGCAGGAATCGCAGCGGGTGCGAAAACGTGCCGCCGGCCCACTTCAGCGGCCGGGTGAGCCGGGTGCCGCCCGCCGTCAGCGAGGTGAACAGCAGCCCCATCGCATCCCCGGCCTCACCATAGTCACGTTCTCGATGTGGGTGACCTCGTCCGGGTAGATGCTCGAGCTGATCGCGACCGAGCGGTGGAAGTCGTACTTGTCGCGCCTTGCCGTGACCGCGAGCAATGCCTCGCTGTTGGTCCTGACAACGTCCCCAAGGCGATCTGAGAGCCGCGGCAGCGCTCCGAACTCCTTACACGAGCGCAGCAGCCAGTTCGTTCCGACGGCGCCCGCGGAAACCACCACGCCCTTTGCGGTCAACGTCGCCTCGCGTTTGCGGATCCAGGCACCGGGCCGCCGGGCCATCACCGCGTAACCCTGCGAGCCGTCCGCAGCGCCGCCCAGCGGGCGGATCTCGGTCACATGGCGCTCCGGGAGGATCTCCACGCCCTTCTGCTCGGCGAACCAGAGGTAGTTCTTGCGCAGGGTGTTCTTGGCGTTGTGACGGCAACCGACCATGCAGGCCCCGCAGCGAATGCAGCCGGCCCGGTCGGGCCCCTCGCCGCCGAAGTAGGGGTCGGAAACCGTCTCTCCGGCCTCCCCGAAGAAGACGCCCACGGTCGGCCGGCGGTACTCGACGTCCATGTCGGAAGCCAGCTCACGGAACAGCTTGTCGGTGTCGTTCTCGAACGGCACCTCGGTCGCCCCGAGCATCCGCTTGGCCTCCTCCTAGTGGGGCGCAAGCGATGCCTCCCAATCCTGCATCGCCCGCCACTCCCGCGCCTGGAAGAAGCTCCGAGGTGGCACGTACAGCGTGTTGGCGTAGACGAGGCTGCCCCCGCCCACCCCGCACCCGGCCAGGATCGCGATGTCCTTGAACAGGTAGATCCGCATGATCCCGCGCTTGCCGACCGCCGGAATCCAGACGAACTTGCGCAACCTCCAGGCCGACTTGGGGAAGTCATCGTCCTCGAATCGCCGCCCCGCCTCGAGGACAGCGACCCGGTATCCCTTCTCGGCCAGCCGCAGGGCCGACACGCTGCCTCCGAACCCGGACCCGATCACGATCCAGTCGAAATCGTGTTCCCCCGCGCCGACCGCCCGGCTCGCCTGCGAGACTGACGGATCCCCCGCGGCGCCCCCGTTCTGGCCGGTTTCCGACTGCACCCGCGCTCCCGCCACCGGCCGTCCTCTATGCGACTCTAAGTCCGCATCGTGCGCAACTTTTATGCAGTTTGGCTCAAGTTGTGGCCCATGCGCGCCGATGT
>DATCPD010000224.1:0-16229 GCA_036564325.1 Solirubrobacteraceae bacterium
GAACCTTGCTTCCAGTCGCGCTGCCCACCGCGCCGAGCGAGCCATTCCCACTCCCAGCGACTCCCGGGACGCTGCGAGCGCCACTGCTGCCGGACCACATCGACCGGCCCTCTCGGTGTTTGGCCCCTCATGGGCTCCGAGCGGTTGGCGACGGCCCGACCCGCCATCAGCGGATGCTCCTGCCAAGGCATGCTCGGAAGGCAAGCCTCGTCAGCACGGAGTCCCAGACGGCGAGCACTGACATTTCTTGATCCTGTCGCCAGCACCGGATCAGCGCACTTGCGCGCGCCGGCGACCACAGCTGCCGGCCTTAACACCGAGCGTTCGGACCCCAGCCAGCCCCCTCCAGAGGAGCCGGCGCCAGGCCCGAGCACCTGCGTCGTTCTTGACAGCCTGCCCCCAATCCTGCCCCCAAAGGCTCTTTTTGCTTCCGCAAAAGTACGCATTTACAGGGAGAAAGCTGATACCGATACCGGGATTCGAACCTGATTGTCGAGAGGCCCCTTGCCCGCATTTCGCATGACAGGCCTGTCCACATTCATGTCCATATGTTGCCCCCGAACGCTAGAGTCACCAGCGTTCAAGCCGGATCTCAGGTGCTGACACGCGGAATCATAATCCGCGTGTCGGGGGTTCGAGTCCCTCCTCCGGCATTTCTGATTTGACGCGGATCGTAGCTCGAGACGATCTTCCCGGTCACCGGTATCTACATCAGATATGATGTGGTTATGGATGCTGGATCTTGGGTCCGCGAGCTTCGACGCCGACATGGCCTCAGCCAAGCCGCGCTCGCCGCTCGCGCCGGCACGAGCCAGCAGGCACTCAGCAAGATCGAGAACGGATCCGTGTCGCCGTCAGTCGACACGCTGGCACGTCTCGCCGCGACCGTAGGCGAAGAGCTCGAGCTCGAGTCGCGGCCAAGGGAGATCCCGTTCGACCCCGACCAGCTCGCGACCGCCGCCGCCGCGCCCATGGCCGAACGGCTCGAGCGCGCGCTGAGCTGGAACCGGTTCGCCGGCGACATCGCAGCCGCAGGAGCAAGAGCCCGTGAGCGACGTGAGTAGTCCACTCGACGCCGGCGAGCTCGCCGCGACGCTCAACCGGCACGCGGTCGACTACGTCGTGATCGGAGGCGTTGCGCTACAGGCGCACGGACACGTGCGCACAACTCAGGACCTCGACGTCGTCGTCGCTTGGACGCCCGAGAACATGCAACAGCTCGCAGCCGCCCTTCGCGAGCTCGGCGCCAAGCTCCGAGGCGTCGACGCCGAGCTACTGGGTATCGACCTCGGCTCCCCAGAGGAGCTGTACCAGGGCGGCAACTTCCTGATGCATACCCGCCACGGAGACCTCGACGTGTGCGCCGTCGACCAGACACAGGGCGCGCCGAAGCGCTACGAGGAGCTCCGCGAGCGCGCGCTCGCAGTCGACGTCCGAGGGATCACCCTCCTGATCGCGCACCCAGAGCACCTGATCCGGATGAAGACCGCTGCATCGCAATTCCGCGACCGACCGGAGGCCAAGCGCCGCCAGGACCTCGACGACATCGCTGTTCTCAACCGCGTGCTCGAAGTCGACCGGGAGCACCGGCCGGGCGGGCCCGGCCCCGCCGTGCCACTGACCCAATCACCGCCGCCGCAGCGCGTACCCTCACGCGATCCGCGGGGAGAGGGTCCGACGCTTGAGCGCTAGGTGATCACTGCCCCTGCGCAAAGTAGGTGCAGACCGGCCAAAGGCCAGGTACTCGCGCCGTGCCAGGTCTCGGCGCCTCGGTTCCAGCGGTGACGACGGCGTGAGAGGCGGCGCATCTCACGAGATTCGCCGTCTCAGCAACCAAGGACCAGCGGACTCGTCCGCTGGGGGGACGTACGTCGCCCGCTCGTTCTCTCCCCCGGCGATCCGGCTGCGACGGTCATCGCACGTCGCTGGCCAGCGACCCACACGGGCCGCTGGCCAAGGACTTCCGTAGCCTCGCGACGGCTAGGGGTGTGGCTGGTTGACCTGGAAGCAGGCGACGTCGTACTGGGAGGGCGCGCCCGCGTTGTTGTACGCGTTTCCGCCGGTGCCGCCGTTATTGCTGCCGAAGCCGGCCTCGTTGAACACGGAGCCCGGGGAGGTGCCGCTGTGCCCCGGCGCGTTGGTGCCGCCGGGTCCTTCGAAGGACTGGCAGCTCTGATTTGGCGGGCCGGTGGTACCGGTGGAGTCGGCCATCGCGCCCGACGCTCCGGAGAGTGCCAGTACCCCGCCAACCAACAATGCGCCCAGCGTGGGATGCGTACGCATGAGAAAACCCTCCTCGATTGTGGGATGTCGGACCCGTCCAGCGATACTCGCCGGAGCCAACGCGGAAACGCCGTTGCACCGGCGGCCAGCAGCAGCGCCGCCGCGCAGAGGCGGCACTCGAAAACTGCTTGAACGAAATCACCGTCGACACATGCTC
Source organism: Solirubrobacteraceae bacterium (assembly GCA_036564325.1). Lineage (GTDB taxonomy): Bacteria > Actinomycetota > Thermoleophilia > Solirubrobacterales > Solirubrobacteraceae > Palsa-465. The sequence continues at coordinate 2,441 of DATCPD010000224.1, forward strand.
CGGTCTTACGTCTCTAGAGGATTCGGGCCCATTACTCCAAAGACGCCACAGCCCATGAAACCTCCCCGCGTCACGCGATCGCGCGCGACTCCGCACACCCGCAGCTCCCAGGGTTCCAACGAGCACGTAAAGCCGCCGGCCTTCGCCTTTCTTCCGGCGGCGTACCTGCCATCGCCGCGTACGGAAACCACGGTGGAACAAGGCGCCCGAATCGCTCATGCTTAGTCGCTTTAGAGCCGCCCCTTGCAAGCAAGAGCGCGGGGTGCAAAACGGGACGAAGCCGCAAAGCCGCCTCGCCCTGCGGGTTGCCCCAGCCTCGCGTCAGGGTGACTTGAATCGCGCGCGATCGACCGAGGCGTTCGAACCAGGGCCTAGCGCGAGTGCGCCGCCGCGGAGAGCGGCACCGGCCCTCGCGAGACCTGCTTCGGCGCCAGCACAGGCATCAGAAGCCGGGCCGCGACCTCCCCGCTACGCGCGCGGAAGCCGGGGCCCCTCCACAGGCCCGGAATTGGTCCAGGCATGGCCGGAGATCGACTATCTCTCGAGATGCTGCCGGAGCGCGTTCGCGGTGTCGCGCAGGTCTTGCGGTCGATCCGCGAGCGCAGTTAGACGCCCGGGGCAGGGCCCGGGTTGTCGCAGATCGCGGCCGTGGGCCTGGACTCTCGAGATGGGGGTTGGTAGGTTTGCTCGTTAGGTCCGGTGGGATGAGTCCCACCCGGCCAGCGAAGTAGGCTTGGCGGTGGTCGAGCGCTTCGGTCGGAGCGGTCGTTCCCTCCGCGACACACCAGCGAGCGCGTGGAGGTGATGGTGGCCGGGAAGCAGACGGATGCCGCGAACCTCGATGGTGGGCTGCGAATCGCGGTGAGTCAGACCGGCGCTACGACCACGGTCGGGCTCGAGGGCGAGTGGGACTTGGCGACGCACATTGCGACGCGTCAGGCAGTCGGCCGTGCATTGGCGACTCGGCCCGAACGTCTGGTCCTCGATCTCAGCCGGCTCAGCCTCCTTGGCTCAAGCGGCGTGCAGGCCGTGATCTCACTCGTCAAACGCACCGAGCGGCTGAACATTCAGCTCCTGATCGTTCCCGGCCCCCAAGCGGTGCAACGCATCTTTGAGATCTGCCGCCTCACCGATCGTCTCCCGTTCACCAAGCCGTCCTCTCGGTCCACCGATGCTCATGGACGAGACCATTAGTTGCGGTTGAACGGAGCGAGCGGGCTCCCCGCCGTGTCGGCCGGCGCACACACCGGCGGACACAGCGGAGACACAGCACCGGGCGATGGGGACGGTTGGCTGTCGGGAGCACGCCCGGTGCACCTGACGCTCGCGTTGTCCGTCTCCGTCGTGTTGTCGTTGAAGGTCATCTGAGCGCGGAACGGCCAACTCCCAGACGGGCAACCGGTCGGGCTCGCCATAGCCACCGCGATCCTCGTTGACGCCCTCGTCGTCCGCACCGTTCTGGTGCCCGCGATCATGCACACAATGGGGGACGCCAACTGGCGGCTGCCGGAGTGGCTGAACCGGCGCCTCCCCACCTCGACATCGAAGGTGACGCCGTCGCGCCACCGGTCGAGGACGAGGTCAAGCAAGAGGTGCCAGTCGCGGCTTGACCGCGGCGGGCCAGGAACTCGTCTACGCGGTTGCCGGGTCGATGGCGCTCTCGGCGGGGGCGCTGGTAGGCGCTTTGCCTCTGCGTGCGCGTGAGAACGCGGCGGTCAGCCCCGGTGGCAGGCGTCCATCGGTTGACAGCCACGAACCGGCGAGGATCAGCAGCAGACCGGCGACCGCGCCAGCGCCAGGCTGCTCGCCCAGCAGCGTCACCCCGAGCGCCACCGCGATGATCGGGTTGACATAGGTGATCACGACCGCGCGCCCCGGGCCGATCTCCGCGATCAGCACCGCCATCAGCACGAAAGCCAGTGCGGTGCAGACCAGTCCGAGTACCAGCACCGCGGCAATTGCTCCCGTAGTGGGGGATCGCGCGGGCGCATCGAGGACCGCGAGCGGCGTCAGCACGATGGCGGCGACGGCGAGGCTGGCGCCCATCGTGGCGCGAGGATCGAGGTCGACCAGGTGACGCTTGAGGATCATCGGACCGCCCGCGTAACCGACCGCCGCCAACAGGATCGCTCCGGCGCCGGCCAGAGACTTGAGACTGCCCGAGGCGTCCAAGCCAACCAGAAGCACCACTCCGAGCAGCCCGATCACGAGCCCGACCAGGCGATGACCGGTGGCGCGCTCGTCATCGTCGAACCGCAACGCGAGTAGCGCCACGAGCAGCGGCACCGCGGCGATGATGATCGCCGCCAACGATGAGGCCACGTACCGCTCGCCCGTGGCGATCAGGGGAAACGGGATCGAGAGCTCGATCACCCCATACGCGATGACGTAACGCCAGCGACCGCGAAGCCCGCGCAGAACTCCCGCATGCACGGCCAGCCCAAGCAGCACGATCGCGGCGAGCGCTATCCGCGCCCACGCCAGCAGCACCGGCGGAACCCCACCGTCGACACCGATCTTGATGAACAGGTACGGGATCCCCCACAGCGTGGACACCGCAGCAAACAGGCTCCACGCGCGCACGCTCATGCTCCCAAAGTAGCGTGCCGTACCGAGACGGCGACCGGCCATTGGCCGCGTTCGCCGCTCACGCTCTACGACCGTTCAAGCCGACGCCGCGAGCAGGCTCCGGCCGCTCTCAGGGTCGAACAGGTGCAGGCGCTCGCTGTTGAACCACAGCTCGGCCTCGTGGCCCTGGCGAACGCGGCTGGCGGCCTCGAGTCGCGCCACGACCCGGCTGTCTGACCCATGAGCCGCGCCCGACTGCGGGTCCGCCGCCCTCACTCCGGCCAGAAGCCGGGAATCATCTCCGCGTCGCCCGCCCGGTGCGTGCCCGTTGCCAGCAGCTCCAACCCCTCGGACCCGGCCTCGAAGGCACGAGCGGAGCCTGGGCCGACCCGGATCGCATCCATCGCGCGGAGCGGGCGGATCTCTCCGTCGACGGCGATCCGTCCGGAACCGCTGAGCACGACGTAGGCCTCCTCGTCAAGGGCGTGACGGTGGCCGAACGCCTGGCGGGCGTTGGGGCGGAGGCGTTGCAGGCTCACGCCGATCCCGACCGCCTCCAGCGCGGTCCGGGCAAAGCGCGCCTCCCCCATCTCCCCAAAGCCGAACTTCGGCGCCAGGTCCTCGACTTCCTCGAGGTTGACGATCTTGAAACCGGGCTGCGTCGCGGGGTAACCCTGGCCGCCGATCGGCTCGAGGTCGATTCGTTCGAAGCCACCTTCGGCCACCAGCGCCAGGACGTCCGGGATCCGCGCTCGAGCCCCCTCGCTCGCCAATGCCGCGTCCAGCTGCTCCTGGCTGTGCCAGAGCTCGGTCACCCAGATCACGTCCGGTTCGCCGACCGAGCGATTGATCATGTAGAGCTCACACCCCGGTGTCTCCCTGAGGCTTTCTGCCACCTTAAGCATGATGCTGGCGAGGGCGTCGCCCTGGCCCGGCTTTGCGGTCGCCTTGGCATATCGCGCGACAGCTTTCATGAAGCCTCATCCTCCTCCTCGGCGCTTGGCCTGGTCTCGTCGTCGTTGCGTGCGGCGCTCCCATTCAGGGTAAAGGGAGCTCAGCGACGTGAGTCTTCCCGGATGCCGTATACGCGTACGTTCAACGAACTGGTCCGCCAGCTCGACTACTCCATGTTCATCGTCACCACGGCGGCCGGCGGCGAGCAGGCCGGTTGCCTGATCGGTTTCGCCTCGCAGGTATCGATCAGGCCGCCGCGGTTCCTCGCCTGCCTGTCGGTCAAGAACCGAACGTTCCGGATCGGTGCGCGCGCGGATGTGCTCGTCGTACATTTCGTGCCACGGGACGCGACCGAGCTCGCCGAGCGCTTCGGTGGCGAGACGGGGGACGAGGTCGACAAGTTCACGGGGATCGACTGGCGTGCGGGCCCCGACGGGGCGCCGATCCTGACCGATCTGCAGAACTGGTTCGCGGGGTCGATCATTCAGCGCCTGGATCTGGGAGACCACTGCGGCTTTCTCCTGGAACCGATCGCGGGCCAGGCCGGCCGCAGCGAATCCGCGCTCACGTTTCACCGCGCGAAGTCGATCGAGCCGGGTCACGAGCCCTGAGTACTTACGAAAGGGGCCACTAAGATGGGGTAGCGCCTCCCAAGCAAGCCGAGACCGAAGGAGGGAATGGCGATGCCCGAGGAACGTGACGAGCGCGATCCCCACCATGTTCTGAACAACCCGGTCGGGGAGCCAGATCCGACGGAGTGGCCGGATCCCTACGACACCCGCGAGGATCCGCGCGATCCTCCGGACCCCGATCAGGCCCCGTTCGGAGAGGAACCACACCCCGCCACGGGTGCCACGAGCACCAGCGAGCCGCATCCCTCACAGGATCCGGAGGCTGTGAACTGGGAGGGACCCAAGCGCGACAAGCTCGACCGGTAGGCCGGCTCGTCAGTCCTCGAAGGTGAACAGGCGAGTTGCCTGCGTCAGCTCGAACACGCGGTGCACGGCACGTGGGCCCCGGAGGAGCGAGAACTCGCGCCCGGTTGCGAGCCAGCACTGCTGTGCCCGCAGGAGGGTGTGCAGCCCGGTGCTGTCGAGAAACTGCAGTCCGCTCAGATCGAGGACGACGCGGTCGGAACCGGCCGATTCAGCCATCTGCAGCTTCCGTTCCAGCAGGCTTGACGTGGCCAGGTCGAGCTCTCCGTAGAGGGAAAGCAGAAAGGCGTCGCTCTCCTTGAGGCCTCGTACGACGAGTCCCCCTGGATGGGCCGGCTCGTCACTCAGGTCCGGATCTCGCATGAGAGGTAGAACCGAGGCCAAGCTACCACTCGGGCCGCACATGTTCCAGCCCGCGTCGCCGCGGAGCAGGCTCAGGAGATCGGGGGTCGGTTCTGCGCCCAGGGCTGGGCGGTTTCGATCTCGCCGGCGAGTGAATACAGGAGATCCTCAGCGCCATGACGGCCGACGAGCTGGACGCTGAGCGGCAGGCCGTCGGGACTCGTACCCGCCGGCAGCGACACCGCGGGCTGCCCGGTCAGATTGAAGAGCGGAGTGAACGGGGTGAAGCGTCCGGCGATGTCGATGGCCAGCGGCATCGATTTGCCGAACCCACCCTCGGCGGCAATCGGCGTCTTGGCCAGGCCCGGCGTGAGCAGCACGTCGAACTCGTCCCAAAGAGCCAGGATGCGTGCCGTAGTGCGCTCGCGCTTGGCCAGTAGAGCTCGACGCCTCCGCGGCGGGACCAGGCGCTGACCGAAAGCGGCCAGCTGTCGCGTGGACGGCTCGAACTGGCTGCGATCGGGAAAGCGCAACGAGGTCTCGTACACCCCTCGGGACCACATCTGCAGGAAGTCCAGCTGAGCGAGGCCGTACGCGGGATCGCGCTCGGTCACATCGTGGCCCAGAGCTTCCAGAGCGTGCGCCGTGCGCTCCCACGCCGCTCGCTGATCGGCCGAGACCTTGCCGAGCAGGCCGGGGGGAATCTTGCGTGACATGGCGATCCGCAGGCGGCGGGGCGGCTGGGCCGCCGCATCCGCGTAGCTCCCGGTGAACTCCGGCGCGCGGTCCTTGTCGCCCTCGACCGGGCCGTGCATCACATCCATCAGTGCGGCGCTGTCGCGCACGGTCCGGGCCAGCGCTCCGTAGACGGCCAGCGCCAGCCAGTCGTCGGGCAGCGGCATCAGCGACACGCGCCCGCGGGTCGGCTTCATCCCCACGAGTCCGCAGCACGAAGCCGGGATGCGGATCGAGCCGCCGCCGTCAGCCGCGGTGGCCGCCGGCACCATTCCGGAGGCGACCGCAGCCGCCGATCCCCCGGAGGACCCGCCGGTCGTCCGCGAGGGGTCCCATGGATTCCGGGTGATGCCCTGGGCTGCGGTGGCCGTCCACGGCCAGATCGTCAGCTCCGGGACGTTGGTGATCCCGATCGGGATCGCGCCCGCGGCGCGCAGCCGGCGCACGAGTTCGCTGTCCGCGGTCGGCAGCTCCTCGGTTGTCCGGGCGCCGTGGTTGAGGGTCTGACCGGTGACCCGCATCTCATCCTTGATCGCCACCGGCACGCCCGCCAGCGGCCCGTCCGACACGTTCTCGGCCGCCGCCATCGCCTCGTCGGCCATCGTCACGCGAAACGCGTTCAGCTTCGGATTGAGCGCCTCGATGCGCCGCAGGCAGAGCTCCACCAGCTCACGCGGATGGACCTCCTTGGCGCGGACGCGCTGCGCCAGCGCCGCCGGTCCCTCGAAGACCAGATCCGCCTCAGTGCTCACCGCCATGCGCGGTAGCTTTGCAGGACCGCCTACTCCGCGCTCACCGGCTACGGCTGGAGGGCGAGAACCAACTCGCGAATCGCTCCGGGGTACCGGTAGCTGATTCCCCCATGGCGCCCCTCGAACAGCTCGAGCGTGTGTGCCACCCCAAGCTTGTCGAGCTCCCGGGCGAAAGCCTGCGCCCCCAGATCAAGGAAGTACTCATCGCCCTTGCCCGCGTCGAGATAGATGCGGCGCATGCTGCGCAGGCCCTCGGCGTGAGCCGGCGCCATCCGCACCGGGTCGTGCGCGAGCCACTGCGCCCACACGTCATCGTTCAGGCGGCCCGTCTCGAGCTCGAACGGGAGCAGCGCCTCGCCCGGGCGCGCGGGATCCGGCGAGTAGGCGCACGCGTAGCCGTACATCTCGAACGGCTTGCCGAACTTCGACCAGTCGAACTGGTCGGCCTCCGCGAGGCGCTGGTGAAACACCTCGTAGGAGCCGTCGAAATGGTCACGCAGCTGACGCGCGACGGCGGGGAACTCCGGCTCGTAACAGCACTCGAACAGCGCGTCGCCGGCGTGCGAGGCCAGGGCGCCGAACACGTCCGGGCGAAGCATCGGCACCACCATCGCGCCGTAGCCGCCCGAGGACTTGCCGGTCAGCCCGCGATGGTCACGCCCGGCCAGCGCCGGGTACCGCTCGTCGATGAAGGGAACGATCTCGTCGCACAGGTAGTCCAGGTAGCGGCCCGTGCCCGCGGAGTTCAGGAACTGCGAGCCGCCGCGGCGCGTCCAGGCATCGACGAACACCACGATCGCGTCCGGGCAGCCGCTGTCGGAGAACATCGCATCGAGGCGCTCGATCATCGTCGGCTCGAATGCGGTGCGCCCGATCCACATGTCAGCCTGTCCGGTGAAGCCCTGGATCACGTAGACCGTCGGCACCTCGCGGCCCGCGCCGTCCCCGGCGAGTCCGGGGGATCGATACACGTAGAGCGGCCGGCGAACCGGGTCGCCGAGCGGATTGCCCGCGAGCAGCTCCGACTCGATCGCCAGCTCGTCCAGGCGCCCGTTCAGGGCACGTCCCCAGGGCGCTCCCGGCGGTCCGCTGACTTCGCGCAGCATCTCGCGGACCGTACCGAACGCGTCGGTGCACGAAACCCCCCGGTCGGGGGATGAGGCCGTGGGTATAGTGGCGCTGCGACCTGCCTGAGGGAAAATTGACCGCACACAGGGCATGACGGATCGAGTCCAGACCCCCAGCTCCAACGGCACCGGAGCTGACATCGACGCGGTCGAGACGAGCGAATGGCTCGAGGCGGTCGACGCGGTCCTGGCTCACGATGGTCCCGAGCGCGCGCGCCAGATTCTCACCCGGGCCGTGGAGCGGGCGCAGCACGCGGGCACCGGTCCGATCGCGACGCTCAACACGCCCTACGTCAACACGATTCCGGTCGAGCGGGAGGCACAGCTTCCGGGCGATCCGGCCGTCGAGCGGCGGCTGCGTTCGATCATCCGCTGGAACGCCATGGCGATGGTGATCCGCGCCAACAAGGAATCCTCCGAGCTCGGCGGACACATCGCCAGCTACCAATCGCTGGCGACGCTGTACGAGGTCGGCTACAACCACTTCTGGCGGGCGCCCTCCGAAGAGTCGCCGGGCGATCTCGTCTACTTCCAAGGTCACTCCTCGCCCGGGAACTACGCGCGCGCGTTCCTCGAGGGCCGGCTCACCGCCGAGCAGCTCGACGGCTTCCGCCAGGAGGTCAGTCGCGACGGGCTGTCCTCCTACCCGCACCCGTGGCTGATGCCCGACTTCTGGCAGTTCCCCACCGTGTCCTTGGGCATCGGCGGGATCACCTCGATCTACCAGGCCCGGTTCATGAAGTACCTCCAGGCCCGCGCGCTGACCTCGACCGACGGACGCAAGGTGTGGGCCTTCCTCGGCGACGGGGAAATGGACGAGCCGGAGACGATGGGGGCGATCGGCCTGGCCGGCCGGGAGGGGCTCGACAACCTGATCTGGGTCGTCAACTGCAACCTCCAGCGCCTCGACGGGCCGGTGCGCGGGAACGGCAAGATCATCCAGGAGCTCGAGGCGGACTTCCGCGGTGCCGGCTGGAACGTGATCAAGGTGATCTGGGGCTCACGCTGGGACCCGCTGCTGGCGGCTGACCGCGACGGGCGACTGGAGCGGGTGATGGAGGAGTGCGTCGACGGGGACTACCAGACGTTCAAGTCACGCGACGGCGCCTATGTGCGGGAGCACTTCTTCGGGCGCGATCCCGTACTGCTCGACCGCTACGAGCACATGTCCGACGATGACATCTGGATGCTCAATCGCGGCGGCCACGACCAGCAGAAGGTGTATGCCGCCTACCACGAGGCGGCAGCCCATACGGGGCAGCCGACGGTGATCCTGGCCAAGACGATCAAGGGCTACGGGATGGGCGACTCCGGCGAGGGCCAGATGATCACCCACCAGGCCAAGAAGATGACCGAGAAGGCGCTGTTGAAGTTCCGGGACCGGTTCGAGTTGCCACTGACCGACGAGCAGGTCCGTGAGGCGGAGTACTTCAAGCCGCCTGCCGACTCTCCGGAGATGCGCTACCTGACCGAGTGCCGCGCCGCCCTCGGCGGTTCGCTGCCGGCGCGCCGGCGTACCGCCGAGCCGTTGCCTGTGCCGGACCTGCAGTTGTTCGCCTCGCAGCTCGAGGGCAGCGGCGAGCGCGAGAACTCGACCACGATGGCCTTTGTCCGGGTCCTGGCCGCGCTGCTGCGCGACAAGCAGATCGGCAGCCGGATCGTCCCGATCGTTCCCGACGAATCCCGCACGTTCGGGATGGAAGGGCTGTTCCGCCAGGTCGGGATCTACTCGCCGTTCGGTCAGCGCTACCAGCCGCAGGACTCAGAGCAGATGATGTTCTACAAGGAGGACGAGCACGGACAGATCCTCGAGGAGGGGATCACCGAAGCCGGCTCGATCTCGTCGTTCATCGCCGCCGGCACCTCGTACAGCGCTCACGCCCTGCAGACCGTGCCGTTCTACATCTACTACTCGATGTTCGGCTACCAGCGGGTCGGAGACCTGGTCTGGGCCGCCGCCGACAGCCGCACGCGCGGGTTCATGCTCGGCGGCACCGCGGGGCGCACGACATTGAACGGGGAAGGCCTCCAGCACGAGGATGGCCATAGCCACGTTCTCTTCTCCGTCGTGCCGAACTGCCGCGCCTACGACCCCACGTTCGGCTACGAGGTGGCGGTGATCGTCCAGGACGGCCTGCGCCGGATGGTCGGTGAGCAGGAGGACGTCTTCTACTACCTCACGCTGATGAACGAGAACTACCAGCATCCGGCGATGCCGGCCGGCGCCGAGGAGGGGATCCTGCGCGGGATGTACCGGTTGCGGGAGGGCTCCGGCTCCGGCCCCCGGGTGCAGCTGCTCGGCTCGGGAACGATCCTGCGCGAGGTGCTTGCGGCCGCCGGGCTGCTCGAGTCGGACTTCGGCGTCGCGGCCGACGTGTGGAGCGTCACCTCGTTCACCGAGCTGCGACGCGACGGGATCGAGGCGGAACGGTGGAACATGCTCCACCCGACGGCGTCGTCGCCGCGGCTGGCCTATGTGACTGACTGTCTGGGCGATGCGCCGGCGGTGGCCGCGACCGACTACATCCGGGCCTACGCCGACCAGATCCGGCAGTGGGTTCCGGGGTCCTACCGGGTGCTGGGCACCGACGGCTTTGGTCGCAGCGACTATCGCCGCGCGCTGCGCCGGTTCTTCGAGGTCGACCGCGACCATGTGGTGGTGGCGGCGCTGAAGGAATTGGCCGACGCGGGCTTGGTCGAGCGCGATGTTGTCGCCGGGGCGATCGGGCGCTTCGACATCGACCCCGAGGCCCCGATCCCGACCAGCGTATGAGCACCACCGCTGACGTGATCTCCGTCGAGGTGCCGGACATCGGCGACTTCGACGACGTGCCGGTGATCGAGATCCTGGTCGGCCCCGGCGACACCGTCGACCTCGACGACCCGCTGCTGACGCTCGAATCCGACAAGGCGACCATGGATGTGCCGGCCCCGTTCACCGGAGTGGTGCAGGAGGTGAGCGTGAAGGTGGGCGACCGGGTTTCGCAGGGCACGCTGCTGCTGACGATGGCGCCGGCCGACGGGACGAGCTCGAGCGCGAAGGCCTCGGCGATCGCCTCGGAAGGGGCGCCCACCGAGGCGGCAGCGCCGGATGCGGTGGGGGGCGCGCTGGCGGCCGAGCCGGTTGACTCTGGCCCCGCTCCCGCTCCCGCTCCCGCTCCCGCGAGTGACGCACCGGGCCCGGTCTACGCCAGCCCGTCGGCGCGGCGGCTGGCCCGTGAGCGGGGACTCGATCTCTCGGCCGTGGATGGCTCCGGACGGGGCGGCCGGATCACCCGCGACGACGTCGCCGGTGTTGGCTCAGGAGGGCCGGCTGCGCCTTCGGCGGCCGGCCCCGGTTTGGGCTTCCAGCTGGCGCCCTGGCCGTCGGTGAACTTCGAGAAGTTCGGCCCGGTGGAGCGCGTGCCGCGCACCCGCATCCAGAAGATCTCCGCCCCCAACCTGGCCCGCAACTGGGTGATGATCCCGCACGTCACCCACAACGACGAGGCCGACATCACCGAGCTCGAGGCGTGGCGTAAGCAGCTGAACGCCGAGCAGTCGGACGTGAAGGTGACGATGGTCTCCTTCCTCGTCGCGGCGAGCGTCGCCACCCTGAGGGAGTTTCCGGAGTTCAACTCGTCTCTCGACGGGGACGAGCTGGTCCTCAAGCGCTACTACAACATCGGCTTCGCGGCCGACACTCCGTCCGGTCTCGTCGTCCCCGTGATCCGCGATGCCGACCGTCTCGGCCTACTGGCGATCGCCTCGGAGCTCGCGCGGTTGTCCGCCAAGGCACGTGAAGGAAAGCTCGCGCCGGGCGACATCAGCGGCGGGACGTTCTCGATCTCGTCGCTCGGGGGGATCGGCGGCACGTCCTTCACCCCGATCGTCAACGCGCCAGAGGTCGCGATCCTGGGGGCGACCCGCGCGGCGATCAAGCCGGTGTGGAACGGAAGCGAGTTCACGCCCCGGCTGATGCTGCCGCTCTCGCTGTCCTACGACCATCGCGTGGTCGACGGCGCAGCGGCGGCCCGGTTCGTCGTCCATCTGGTGCGGGTGCTCTCGGACCTGCGGCGGGCCCTGCTGTGAGCACGGTGGACGTCCCGGTCCCGGATATCGGCGACTTCACCGATGTCCCGGTGATCGAGATCCACGTCTCCGCCGGGGATGAGGTCGCCGCCGAGGACCCGCTGGTCACGCTGGAATCCGACAAGGCGACGATGGACGTGCCGGCCCCGTTCGCCGGAGTTGTGGCGCAGTTGCGGGTGAGCATCGGCGACCGCGTGTCCGAGGGAAGCGTGCTGCTGGTGCTCGAGCAGAACGGGGCCGTGGCGACGGCCGAGGCGAAGCCAACTGAGGCCGGGGCCGCTGCGGGCGCCGCCGAGCCCGCCCGGGAGCCCGCTCCTCCCCCACCCCCTGCCGACGATGCCGGCGAGCGGGACTGCGACGTCGTCGTCATCGGCTCCGGACCCGGGGGCTACACCGCGGCCTTCCGTGCCGCCGACCTCGGCCTGCGCACGATCCTGGTCGAGCGCTACGACAGCCTCGGCGGCGTCTGCCTGAACGTCGGCTGCATTCCCTCCAAGTCGCTGCTGCACGTCGCCCGAGTCCTGGCCGAGGTGCAGGACATGGCAGAACACGGCGTGCGCTTCGGGAAGCCGGAGATCGAACTGGAGGCGCTGCTCTCGTGGAAGCAATCCGTCGTCGACAAGCTGACCGGCGGATTGGTGGGTCTGGCCCGGCAGCGCAAGGTGGAGGTCGTGCACGGCGTGGCGGAGTTCGCCGGGCCGCATTCGCTGACGGTCGGCGAGCGGGAGATCACGTTCGAGAACTGCATCATCGCGGCCGGCTCCCAGGCCGTGTCGCTCCCCTTCCTGCCCGACGACGACCCGCGGATCCTCGACTCGACCGCCGCCCTGTCGCCCACCTCGATCCCCGAGCGGCTGCTCGTCATCGGCGGCGGGATCATCGGTCTGGAGCTCGCGACGGTGTACGACGCGCTCGGCTCGCGCGTGACCGTGGTGGAGCTGCTCGAGCAGCTGCTCCCGGGCTGCGATCCGGACCTCGTGAAGCCGCTGCAGAAGCGGATCTCCGGCCGCTACGAGGCGATCCACGTCGGGGTTGAGGTGACGGAGGTGAACGTGGGCAAGAAGGGCCTGGAGGTGGCGATGTCGGGCGGCCAGCGCGAGGTGTTCGATCAGGTGCTGGTCGCCGTGGGGCGCCGGCCGAACGGAGCCGCGCTCGGGGCCGAGGCCGCGGGGGTGGAGGTCGAGTCGAACGGGTTCATCAACGTCGACCGCCAGATGCGCAGCAACGTCCCCTGGATCTACGCGATCGGCGATGTCGTCGGCGGCCCGATGCTGGCCCACAAGGCGACGCACGAGGGCAAGACCGCGGCCGAGGTGATCGCCGGGATTCCCGGCGCCTCGTTCGATACGCGCACGATTCCCTCCGTCGCCTACACCGATCCCGAGGTGGCGTGGATGGGGCTGACGGAGACCGCCGCGCGAGAGCAGGGCGTCGAATACGAGAAGGCCGTGTTTCCGTGGGCTGCGTCGGGCCGTGCCCTCGCCCTCGGACTTGACGACGGGTTCACCAAGCTGCTGGTGGAGCCAGGAACCCGCCGCGTGCTCGGCGCCGGGATCGTCGGCGCGGGCGCCGGCGAGCTGATCGCCGAAACGGTGCTTGCGTTAGAGCTCGGGGCCAACTCGGAGGACATCGCGCTGACGGTCCATCCTCATCCGACCCTGTCGGAGACCGTCGCGTTCGCTGCCGAGATGGCCGAGGGCACGATTACGGACCTGGTCCCGAAGCGGGGCCGCGCAGCATCTTCCTCACGTCGCTGACGAGGGCGTGTGGTTCGTGCTCCATCCGACGCTGGGTCGGTCTCAGGAGGTTGATGCCGGCCAGCTGCATCACGGTGTCCTCCTTGCGGTCACGCTCGAACATCTCCCGGGTCTTGTGGAACCGGAACGAGTCGACCTCGGCCACCACCCGCGGCGCCGGCCACCAGCAGTCGACCAGGTAGCCCTCGACCATCACGTTGCACTGCGGTTCGGGAAGCTTCGCCTCGCGGATCAGTCTCAGGAAGCGGTCCTCGAGCTCCGATTGGGTCCATGGGGCGCTGCCGTTCGCGGCCGCCATCGCGGCGAGCGCTTCGTTGAGTGGCCTCAGGCCGCGGCGACCGTGGCTGCGCGCCATCAGGGCTTGAAGTGCGCGGCCGTCGATGAGCTCGAGCCGCTCACCCGTCTCGAGCGCCCGGCGTAGTCGTTGGCGGGGCTCGGTTTCGGCGAAGTCGAGGAGGGTGCGCTCGGCGCTCGTCACCGGGATGCCGTCGCGGACGGTGGTGTCGGCGGGGTCGAGCGCTCGGGTGAGATGCGACCGAATCTCTTTT
>DATCPD010000245.1:0-22298 GCA_036564325.1 Solirubrobacteraceae bacterium
GGGCCGTCCCGAGTTTGACCCCTGAGGCGATCGGGGGGGTGCCGGCGCGGGCGGGGGCGCTCGCCGGGGTGGGGTCAAAGCGGACCCAGCCGTAGTGGGGGAACCAGACCTCGACCCAGGCGTGGGCGTCGAGGTCGCTGACCAGCCACTGGTGCGTCGAGGTGTCAAAGGAGCCGGTGGTGAACCCCCCCACCACGCGAGCCGGAACGCCGCCCATCCGCAGCAGCAGCGCTGCCGCACCCGCGAACTGCTGGCAATACCCGCGCCTGGCGGTGAACAGGAAGCTGACCAGCGGGAGCGCGCTGCGGGGTGGACTCTCGTCGTAGGCGTAGCCGTGGCGCAGGTAGGCGAGCACGTTCTGGACGAACCCGTACGGGGTGCCGGCGTGGGCGGCGAGCCTCCGGGCGAGCCGGTAGGTCCGTCCGTAGGGCGAGTGCTCCACCAGCCTGCGGCCGTCGGCGCCATAGATGCCGACCACGCTCTGCACGGTCCGCGAGGGGAAGGGCGCGAACACCACGGCCGTCGCCGGGCCGGTGCCCACAACGGGGACGGGCAGCATCGAGCGATAGCCGGCGAGCTCAGCGCTGGGGTAGCCGAGCCCCGCCCTGGTCAGTTCTGAGGCGCTCGGCTGGGGCGAGTAGGTGCGGATCCGGTAGCTGTCGCCGGGCTGCAGGGCCGTGGCCACGGTCCACGTGCCGGTGTCCGCCCCCGGGCTCCACGCCTGCGCCAGATGCTGCGGCGGCTGCGCGGTGCCGGCGGCGATCACGTCGCCCGACTGCATCGAGCGAAGCGTCACCTGGATGGTCTGCGTCCACCGCGCCAGCGAGGCCGGATCGGGCGACGGGAGCTGCGCGCTGCTCGTGGCGCGAACCCACCCGCGACCGTCGAACAGGTCGAGGTCCTCCGCCTTCCAGTAGTCGGCCCGGCGCGCCTTGACGTCGAGCACCTCGCGTCCGGTGCGCGGCCAGTTGAGCGGGCCGTAATGCTGGGAGAAGTCGAACCGCTCGATCTGGCCCGGCGCCAGGCTGCCCGCCAGCGCCCGGAAGTTGAGCCACGGGCGGTGCGGATCGAGCCTCGGGGCGGCCACCATCGCCGCGGCGCCGGCGAGCAGGCTGACCCCGACGGCCAGCGGAGTGTCGTAGCGACGGATGCGATCGCCCCACATGAACAGCGCCAGCAGCGCGAACAGGATCAGTCCGTGGAGGTACGGGAGCTGGGGTCGCGCCAGCGTGCTGGGCACGATCGCCAGCACGACCAGGGGCAGCGCCGCGCTCGCTCGCCAAGCCTCGCCCCCGCGTCGCGGCATGAAGCAGAGGACCAGCGCCGGGGCGAGCAACAGCGCGCCGGCACCGAGCGCGACCACCACGCGTACCCAGTCGTTGATCCCGTTGTAGGGCACGAGCACGTTCGGCAGCGCGCTCAGGCCCTCGCCGACCCCGCGGGCGGCAACCGCCACCCGCGCGTGCACGATCCAGCTCGCCGGGACCCCGCAGAGCGGGAACATCGCCGAAACCGCCACCACCCCCAGGCCTATTCCCAGCGCCCGGGAACGTGCGGCCACGAGCCGGCCCGGTCCGGCCACGAGCACCGCGAGCACGAGCAGTCCGAGGAGACGCCAGACCGGCGCGGGGCTCATCAGGGTTCCCCAGCGCAGCGCTCCGTACAGGCCGAGCGCCGCGAACGCGGCGAGCCTCAGCCGGGGTCGATCCACCGCCGCGAGTGCGGAGCGATTCCGGGTGCGGCGGACGCCCCGGGGCTCGAGCACGGCGACCTGGGCGGTGCTGCTCACGCCGCGTAACTCCCGGGCTGGGCCGAGCGGCCGAGCACGTAGCCATGGCACCCGGACACCTCGAAGCTCGGCGTGGCCGGTGAGCGCGGGGCGACGGCGGCGGGAAGGACCAGCACCGACGCGGCGCCGGTCGACGCGGTCAGTGCCGCCGGCAGCCGATCGGAGACCTGCGGGGCCACGTAGAACAGCGACCCCATCCGCGCGGCCGGACCGAGGATCGGCGGGCGGGTACCGGGACCGCCCTGCACGAGCGCCAGCCGGGCGTGGATCCCCGGCCAGCTCACGAGGTCCGGCTCGACGGTGACCGTCCGGCGCTCGCCTGGCAGCAGCAGCCGGCAACCCCCGCGGCGGGCGAACTCCAGCGTCAGCGAGGCCGCGGCCCGCACGGCGGCGTCGAGGTGCTCGATCGGCCCTGTCCCCCGAGCGTCGAGCACGATCAGCGGTCGCGTGTCGCCGTCGGGTTGCAGGCGGCGCTCGAGCAGCCCGGCCCCGCGGGCCAGCGCAGCCCAATGGATCCGGGAGGCCGGCGTACCCGGACGATACGGGCGCAGTCCGTCGACGTCCACGGCCGCCAGCGGTTCGCCGGTGGCGCGCGAGCCGCCGCTCTCCCGGCGCTCGCCCCGTCCACTGGCCGGCCAGCGGACGGGCTCGGTCCGGGGGAGGATCAGCAACTCCTGAGGCGCTCCGCGTCCGGGCCGCACCACACGCGCGAGCTCCAGCGTGTCGTGCACCACCAGCGACGGCGGCTCCATTCTGTGCATGCCGCGCCGGTGCATCCGCGCCACGATCCGCACCTCTGCCCGGGAGCCCCCGGCGAGCAACGACAGCGGCCGGCTCAGCGAGACCGGAGCGCCGGCCAGCGGATCGAGCACCTCTCCCCCCGGAAGCCCGAGCCAGCCTCGGCGGACCTCGATCATCGCCTCCACCGGCTCGCCCTCGACCACGCGCTCGGCGACGAGTCGGCGCCGGACGTCGGCGCCCCGGGCGCTCGCCCACACCCACAGCGGGGTGAGCAGGCCGAGCAGCGTGAACGCGGCCCCGGGCACGAACAATGGTGCGGCGTCAAAGGTGAAAGCGGCCAGCGTCAGCACCATTCCCGCGACGGCGACTCCGGCTGCCCGGGCCATGCTCAGCTCACAGCGCCCGCACGGAGGCGACCGCGTCGGCCACCACCTCGCGGGCCGCGCCCCGCGGATATTCCGGCGCCATCACCAGCCGGTGGACGAGCACCGGCTCAGCCAGCGCCTGCACGTCGTCGGGCAGCGCGTGGTCGCGACCCTGCATCATCGCCTGCGCCTTGGCGGCCCGCAGCAGCAGCAGCCCGGCGCGCGGGCTGGCGCCGAGCTCCACGCGCGGATCCTCCCGGGTCCGCCACAGCAACCGCACCACGTACTCGCGCAGCGGCTCCGAGGCCATGATCCGCGCGGCGCCGTCCTGGGCGGCGAGCACCTCGGCTGCGGTCGCGACCGGGGCGAGCGCCAGCACCTTGTCGCCGGACTCGTGGGCGGCCAGCATCCCGGCCTCGGCGCCGCGTTCCGGGTAACCAAGGGAGATCTTGACCATGAACCGGTCGACCTGAGCCTCCGGCAGCGGATACGTCCCCTCGTATTCGACCGGGTTCTGCGTGGCCAGGACCATGAACGGGCGCGCGAGCTCATGGGTCTGCACGTCGACGGTGACCCGGCGCTCCTGCATGCACTCGAGCAGTCCGGACTGCGTCTTCGGCGAGGCCCGGTTGATCTCGTCGACCAGCACGATGTTCGCGAACACGGGTCCGGGCCTGAACTCGAAGCGGCCTTCGCGCTGGTCGTAGACGTTGGCGCCGACCACGTCCGCGGGCAACAGGTCCGACGTGCATTGCACCCGCGCGAAGTGGCAGTCGATCGACCGGGCCAGTGCTCGGGCCAGGGCGGTCTTGCCGACGCCCGGGTAATCCTCGACCAGCACGTGACCTTCGGCCAGCAGCGCAACCAGCAGGTGGCTCAGCGTGTCGTCGCGGACCTGCACCGCACGGGAGACGTTCTCGGCGATCCGCCGAGCGACTGCCGCGAACCCTTCAGACTCGTGCGGTGCTACCGGCGTCCGCTCTGGCGGCTCCACCGATCCCCTCCCTCTGGAGGCCTCGCAGGCTCTGCAGCTCGTCGAGCACCGCCGAGGCGATCTGCTGCTTGCTGGCCTGCGCCACCTGCCGCTGCCCGCCTGCGGCGGTGAGGATGCTCACCTCGTTCTGATCGGAGTCGAAACCGATCCCGGGCTTGGAGATGTCGTTGACGACGATCGCATCGAGGCCCTTGCGGGTGAGCTTGTCGCGGCCGTACTGCACCGCCCCGTCGCCGTGCTCGGCGGCGAAGCCGATCAGCAGCTGCCCGGTGGATCGCCGGAGCGCCAGCGAGCTCAGCACGTCGGGGGTGGGCTCGAGCTCGATCACCGGCACCCCCTGGTCCTTCTTGAGCTTGGTCTCCACCGCCTCCCGGGGACGAAAGTCGGCCACTGCGGCGGCCATCAGCAGCACGTCGCATGAGTCAAAATGAGCCTCGCAGGCCTGCGCGAGCTCGGCTGCCGACCGGACTGCCACCAGGCGGACGCCCTCCGGGGCGGCGACGTTCACGTTTGCGGCGATCACCGTGACCTCGGCTCCGCGCCGCGCTGCCTCCGTGGCCAGCGCAAACCCCATCCGCCCCGACGAGCGGTTGCCGATATAGCGGACACTGTCGATCGGTTCGCGGGTCCCGCCCGCCGTGACAAGGACGCGCAACCCGCTCAGCGAAGGTGCCGTCAACAGCATCTCGCAGGCCTCCAGCAACGCGGCCGGCTCGGGAAGGCGACCGATCCCGTATTCGCCGTGGGAGGCGAGGTCTCCCTCCCCGGGTGCGATCACCGTGACTCCGCGGGAGGACAGCAGCGCCACGTTGGCCTGGGTGGCGGCGTGCAGATACATGCGGTTGTTCATCGCCGGCGCGATCGCCACGGGACAGGCGGCCGCCAGCGCGGCCGTGCTCACGAGGTTGTCGGCGTGACCGCCGGCCAGCTTGGCGATCGTGTTGGCGCTGGCCGGGGCGATCAGGTAGAGATCGGCACGCTCGACCAGGGCCAGGTGGCTGATCGGAGCGCGCTCGGGCAGCGGTTCGCCGGGAAATGCTCCGCGCGCAGGATCGGGCTCGAACTCGCCGCCGAGCACGGGCGCGCCGGTAATCGCGGCAAAGGACGCCCGGCCGACGAACCGCTCGCTGGTGGCCGTCTGAATCACGCGCACGGCATGACCGGCCTTGACGGCCAGCCGCGCAGTCTCGAGCGCCTTGTAGGCCGCGATGCCCCCGCTCACGCCGAGGAGCAACCGGGCCATCGCTCGCCTCCGCCGGCTCCGGTTACCGGTAGTGGTACTTGATCTTGCCCTGGGCGACTTCCTCCAGGGCAATCGTGAGGTAGTTCTTCGACCGGGTGTCGACCATCGGCGGCGGGAACTCGTCGAACGTGCCCTCCCCGAGGTTGTGGTAGTACGAGTTGATCTGACGCGCGCGCTTGGCGGCGACGATCACACTCGCATAGTCGGAGTCGACGTGGTCGAGAAGCTTGTCGATGCGGGGAGAGATCAAGGCTGACGGGTCCTTTGGGATCGGGTGTCCACAGGTTAGCGGGCGCGCACCCGGTGCTCGCCGGATCAGCCGCGGGCCAGCGCGGCCTTGACTATCTGCTCGAGCTCGTCGGTGGCCTCCTCGAGCCGGCCGTTGACGACCACGTAGCCGAATTCCGGCTGCGCGGCCAGCTCCTGCCTGGCGGTCAGCAGCCGCTGCTGGACCTGTTCGCCGGTGTCGGTCCCGCGACCCACCAGCCTGGCCTGGAGCGCCTCCTGGGACGGCGGGGCGATGAACACGGCAATCGCCTCCGGCATGCTGCGGCGAATCTGTCGTGCGCCCTGGACCTCGATCTCCAGCACCACGGGTGTTCCCGCTGCCAACCGCCGGTCGAGCTCCGCGCGCAGCGTCCCGTAGCGGTTGCCGGAGTACGTCGCGTGTTCGACGAAGTCACCCTGCCGGGCGTGCCGCTCGAACTCCTCCGGGGTGAGGAAGTAGTAGTCGACGCCGTCGCGTTCGCCCGGCCGCGGCCGGCGCGTGGTCGCGGATACCGACAGCTCGAGTTCCGGCAAGCGGCCGAGCAGGCCGCGGATCAGCGTGCCCTTTCCCACCCCGGACGGTCCAGTGATGACGAACACCTCGGACATGCCTGGAGGCGGAGAACCGGGGACCAGTGCCGCGCTAGCGGCGGCGCATCAAGTCGACCAGCTCAGCGCGCTGGCGTTGCGAGAGCCCGCCGATCGTCTTGCTCGGCGAGATCCGGCAATGAGTCAGGATCTTGTTCACTTTCACGCGTCCGTACTTCGGGACGGCGAGCAGAAGGTCGAACACCTTGGCCGTCTCGAGATACTCGGGCGGCTGGAGCAGGAGCTCGTGAATCGGCTGGCGCCCGGCCTTGAGGTCGCGCTTGAGCTGGGCCCGGCGCGTGCGAATGTCGTTCGCGCGCTGAAGCGCTTCCATGCGCTGCACTAGCGAACGCTCGGGTGCCGCGATGAGTTTGGTGGGTGATTCGCTGACCGGCAGCATGGGCGGCGACTATACATCTTGGGCACGTGCGATCAAGGTCAAATCCCCCAATTCGACTAGACCTCAACCTGAGGTAGAGCATTGTCGAGGATGGTTCGGGGAATAGGCATAGTTTGCAGGGGGTTTGAGTAAAGCCACTACGCCGTGTTGAACGAAACGGGTTGATATGCGCCGGAAAAGCGCACTTCGGGCGGAGCGGTCCCGCGTCAACCCCAGTTTCGGACCGGCGCGGTCTCGCGTCAACCCCAGTTTCGGACCGGCGCCAGTCCCCGATCAAGCTCGGCGGCCACCCGCGAACCGGCCGCCGGATCTCTGAAGCTCTCCGTCCCCACTGCCACCAGGTCTGCGCCGGCGCGGATCAGATCAGCTGCGTGGCGACCGCGCTGGACGCCCCCCATGCCGATGATCGGAAGCTCCACCGCCTCACGTACGGCGTGCACCTGCGCCAGCGCGATGGCGCGCACCGCAGGGCCCGACGCCCCGCCGGTGGTGCCCCCGAGCCACGGCTCACCCGAGTCCGGATCCAGCGCCATTCCTCGGAGCGTGTTGATCAAGGACAGCGCGCTCGCACCGGCGTCCCGTGCGGCGCGCGCCACCGCCGCCACGTCTGACACGTTGGGCGTCAGCTTGACGATCAGCGGCTTCTCGGTGAGCGGTCGGACGCGCTCGAGCAGGCGCGAGAGCTCCTGCGGATCGGCGCCCATGATCAGCCCCGTCTCCACGTTGGGGCAGGACACGTTGAGCTCAAGCGCTGCCACCTCGTCCCGGGGGGCGAAGGCCTGCACGAGCTCCGCCACCTGCTCGGAGCTGAAGCCCATCACATTGACGATCAACGGCACCGGCAGCTGCGCCAGCTTTGGGAGGTCCTCACGCAGATAACCTGCGAGCCCCTTGTTGGGCAGGCCGATCGAGTTCAACAGGCCACCCGGGAGCTCCCACAGGCGCGGGGGCGGGTTCCCCTGCCGGGGCTCCAACGTGACCGTCTTCGAGACGAACGCCGAGAACGGGAAGTGCTCGGTCAGCTGCTCCCCGAACGCGCGTTGGGCGGCGATCGCGTCGAACGTCCCCGACGCGTTGATGATCGGGTGCCTCAGCTCGATCCCGCAGAAGGTGAGACTCAATGCCCCGCTCCCGGGGTGAGCGCCGTGCTCAGGCGGGCCGCGTCGAGCACGGGACCGTCGACACACAGCCGGACATAGCCCTCGCGGGTCGCCACCACGCAGCCGAAGCAGGCTCCGAAGCCACACGCCATCCCTGACTCGAGCGCGAGCTGACCTGGCGTCCCGGTTCGCTCGCACAGGCTGCGCACCGCCTCGAGCATCGCCGGCGGCCCGCAGGCGTACACCTCAACCTGAGAGTCCTCGCGCAGCGTCTCGCGCAGCAGTTCGGTGACCAGCCCGGAATGTCCCGTGCTCCCGTCGTCGGTGGCCACGCGGGCGTTTCTCAGCAGGGCGGCCCCGGCGGCATGGGCGCCGTCGCGAAACCCGAGCAGCGTGGTGTGCGGCTTGTCGAGCTGGTCCTGCAGGATGGCCAGTGGCGCGATCCCGACGCCCCCGCCGACGAGCACCGGCGTCCGGTCCCGCCGGGGTGGCGCCCAGCCGATTCCGAGCGGGCCGACGAGCTGCAGCTGATCGCCAGGCGCCAGCTCGCACAGACGCCTGGTCCCCGGCCCGACGTCCTCGATCAGGAAGTGCAGCTCGCGGCCGGCGGCGGGCGCGCGCAGGACGCTGAACGCGCGCGGCAGAAACGGCCGCTCGTCCTCTCCCCCGCCCCAGCGCTCGGCCGCGCTCAGCATGTAGAACTGGCCGGCCTGCGGACGCGGGCCGGCGGGATCCTCGCAGCGCACCACGACGTAGGCGCCGTGCTGCTCACGGGCCAGCACCGTGGCGGCGCGCCGGCCGAAGGGCGCGTGGACGCGCTCGGCGGTCAATGCACCCCGGAGGCGCGCGCGTGGATCTCTTGCAGCGAGATCACCTCGGGCTCGCCCCGGCGAGCAGCGGCGATGGCGCGGGCGGCGGCCATCCCGCCGGAGATCGTGGTGATGCACGGGATCCCGCGAGTGATCGCCGCGGAGCGGATCTCGTAGCCGTCGGTGCGGGCGCCCGTCCCGACCGGGGTGTTGATCACGAGATCGACCTCGCCGCGCTCGATGCAGTCGACGACGTGAGGAGAGCCCTCACCGAGCTTGTTGATCGCGCGGGCGGGGATGCCCATCCGGCTCAGTGCCTGCGCCGTGCCCCGCGTGGCGATGATCTCGAAGCCGAGGTCGTGCAGCGAGGTGGCGATCCCGGTCGCGGCGGGCTTGTCGCCGTCGGCCACGGTGATGAACACCGTCCCGGCGCCGGGCAGCCGCGCGCCGGCGGCGGCCTGGGCCTTGGCGAACGCCGTGGGAAAGTCCCGCGCGATGCCCATCACCTCTCCGGTGGAGCGCATCTCGGGCCCGAGCAGCGAATCGGCGCCGGCGAACCGATCGAAGGGCAGTACCGCTTCCTTGACGCAGACATGGCCGTTGCTCGTCTCGCGGGGGAGGTCGAGCTCGGCCAGGGTCTCGCCGAGCATGATCCGGCAGGCCAGCTTGGCCAGGGGCAGCCCGATCGCCTTGGAGACGAACGGCACCGTCCGCGATGCTCGCGGGTTGGCCTCGATCACGTGGAGGCCCTGCTCGCCGTGGATCGCGAACTGCACGTTGATCAGGCCGATCACGCCAAGGGCCTTGGCGATCCCCGCCGTCTGCTCGGCGATCAGGGCCAGCATCTCCTCGCCCAGCGCGTGCGGCGGCAGCACGCACGCCGAGTCGCCGGAGTGGATGCCGGCCTCCTCCACGTGCTGCATGATCCCGCCGATCCAGACCTCGCTTCCGTCGCACAGGGCGTCAACGTCGACCTCGATCGAGTCCTCGAGGAAACGGTCCAGGTATATGGTGGATTGGCGCCCGCCCGCCCCCGTGCCGACCCGCTCCAGGTACCCCCGGAGCCCGTCGACGCTGTAGACGATTTCCATCGCCCGGCCCCCAAGCACGTAGCTCGGGCGCACGAGCAGCGGGAAGCCGACGTCCGGAGCCCGGTCCAGGGCGTCTTCCGCGGAGCTCGCGCTGGCGTACGGCGGGGCCTTGTAGCCGAGGCGGTCGAGCAGCGGCCCGAAGCGCGAGCGGTCCTCGGCCAGGTCGATCGAGTCGATCCCGGTCCCGAGGATCTGCAGACCGGCCTCGTCCAGGCCGGCCGCCAGCTTCAGCGGCGTCTGGCCACCGAACTGCACGACCACGCCTTCGGGCTGCTCGATCGCACACACCCCGAGCACGTCCTCGAGGGTCAGCGGCTCGAAATAGAGCCGGTCGGAGGTGTCGTAGTCGGTCGAGACGGTCTCCGGGTTGCAGTTGATCATCACCGCATCCCGGCCCAGCTCGCGGACGGTCTGCGCCGCGTGGACGCAGCAGTAGTCGAACTCGATGCCCTGCCCGATCCGATTCGGGCCCGAGCCGAGGATCACCACGCTCGGCCGCTCGCCGCGTTCCACCTCATGGCTCGGACCGGCGGGGCCGGGCCGCTCCCAGCCGGAGTAGAAGTACGGTGTCCGGGCGGCGAACTCCGCGGCGCAGGTGTCGACCGACTTGAACGTGCGTACACCCGTGAACGGGGCCTGCGGGTCGCTCACGAACTCGGCGAGCTCGTGCAGGAACCATGGATCGATGCTGGTGCGCTGGTGCAGGACGTCGATTCCCAGCCCACGGCGAAGTGCTTCCAGCAGGTGATCGAAGCGCTCGGCCCCGGGGACCGCGACCAGCTCGAGCAGCCGGCTGTCGTCGGCCGGGCTGCGCGGCTCGAGGTCGAGCTCACGCGAGCGGAGCGCCTTGGCGAAGGCCTGCTGGAAGGTGCGCCCGATGGCCATCGCCTCCCCGACCGACTTCATGTGCGTGGTCAGCTCGGCTTCGGCGCCGGGGAACTTCTCGAAGGCGAAGCGCGGCCACTTGACCACGCAGTAGTCGATCGCCGGCTCGAAGCTGGCCGGCGTGGCCCGCGTGATGTCGTTGGGGATCTCCTGCAGCGTGTATCCGACGGCCAGGCGCGCGGCGATCTTGGCGATCGGAAAGCCGGTCGCCTTGCTGGCCAGCGCGCTCGAGCGCGAGACGCGCGGATTCATCTCGATCACCACGATCTCGTCGGTCTCCCGGTTGACGGCGAACTGCACGTTGGAGCCGCCAGTTTCCACACCGACGGCCCGGATCACCGCGATCGCCTGGTCACGCAGAGCCTGGTACTGCTTGTCGGTCAGCGTCTGCTGCGGGGCCACGCAGACGCTGTCACCGGTGTGGACGCCCATCGGATCGAGGTTCTCGATCGAGCAGATGATCACCACGTTGTCGGCCCGGTCGCGCATCACCTCGAGCTCGAACTCACCCCACCCGAGCACCGATTCCTCGATCAGCACCTGACCGATCGGAGAGGCCTCGATCCCGCCCCCGACGATGCGCTCGAGCTCCGTCTCGTCGTGGACCACCCCCCCGCCGCGTCCGCCCAGCGTGAACGCGGGGCGGACGATGAACGGGAGGCCGACCTCGGCGATCGCGGCTCGGGCGTCGGACACGTTGTGGGCGATCGTGCTGCGCGGCACCCGCAGGCCCGCGTCGGTCATCGTCTGGCGAAACCGCTCGCGGTCCTCGGCGCGGTCGATCGCGTCGTAGTTGGCGCCGATCAGCTCGACGCCGTGCTTGGCCAGCGTTCCGTCCTCGTGCAGGGCCTTGGCCAGGTTCAGCGCGGTCTGGCCCCCGAGGGTCGGCAGCAGCGCGTCGGGCTGCTCGCGCTCGATCACCTGCGCGACGGTGCGCGGGAGCAGCGGCTCCACGTAGGTGACGGTGGCCACCTCCGGGTCGGTCATGATCGTGGCTGGGTTGGAGTTGACCAGGACCACCTCGTAGCCCTCCTCCATCAGCACGCGGCAGGCCTGGGTGCCGGAGTAGTCGAACTCGGCCGCCTGCCCGATCACGATTGGTCCGGAGCCGATCAGCAGGATCTTGTGGATGTCGTCGCGCCGGGGCATATCGCTCTACGCCGCGGCCTTGATCTCGTCGACGAAGCGGTCGAACAGGTAGAGCGCGTCGTGGGGTCCGGGACCGGCCTCTGGGTGGTACTGGACAGTGGCGCCCTGGACGTCCTTGAGCGTGAGCCCCTCGACCGTCCGGTCGTACAGGTTGATGTGGCTGAGCTCAGCCGTCCCGAAGTCGGTCTCCCAGCGCACCGCCTCGTCGGTGTCGATGGTCCGGGCCCCATCGGGGGCGAGCACAGCGAAGCCGTGGTTCTGGCTGGTGATCTCGGTGCGACCGGTAGTCAGGTCCTTGACCGGGTGGTTGGCGCCGTGGTGTCCGAAGGGGAGCTTGTAGGTCTCGAGTCCGACTGCTCGGCACAGCAACTGGTGGCCGAGGCAGATCCCGTACACCGGCTTCTTGCCCACCAGCCCGCGGACGGTCTCGACGATGTAGTCCAGGGCGGCGGGGTCTCCGGGACCGTTGGCCAGGAAGATCGCGTCGGGATCGCTGCGCAGGAGCTGCTGCGCACCGGCGGTGCAGGGGTGAAGCTCGACCGTGGCCCCGCGCTCTCGCAGGTTGCGGATGATCGAGAGCTTGACCCCGGTGTCGATCATCGCGATGCGGGGGCCGTCGGTGTCCGCCTCGAGCGTGACCGGCGCGTCCGGGGTCACCTCCCGAGCCAGGTCACGGCCGCTCATCGAGGGCTCGGCGTCGATCATCTCGGCGGCCTGCGTCGGGGAGATCCCCTCGGGAAACACGCCGCCCTTCATCGCGCCCTCGTCGCGGATGTGGCGCACCAGCGCGCGGGTGTCGAGATCGGTGATCCCCGGGACACCGCAGTCGGCCAGCCACGACAGCCAGCCGCGCTCACTCCGGCCCCGCCCACCCGCATCCTCGCGGTCCACGCCGGCGCGCATGATCGCGGCCCGGGCGTGGACGCGGTCTGACTCCATCGCCTCGGCGCTGACCCCGTAGTTGCCGATCTGGGGGTAGGTGAAGATGATCAGCTGGCCGGCGTAGCTCGGGTCGCTCATCGCCTCCTGATAGCCGGACATGGAGGTGGTGAAGACGATTTCCCCGACTGCCGCCCCGTCCGCCCCGCACGACAATCCGTCGAACCGAGTGCCGTCGGCCAGCAGCACGTAGGCGCCGGATCGGCTCATCGGCTGAGCGCTTGCGCCGATTGGAGCATCCGCTCGCGGAACGCGATCACCCCGGCGGCGATCGTCAGCACGACCTGGCCGTGGAGTGTCCGTCCGTGGAAGCAGCAGTTGTCCGAGCGGCTGGCGTAGCCCCCGGCCCCGACCTCGAACTGGGCGCCGAGGTCGACGAGGCAGAGGTTGGCGGGCTCGCCCTGAGCGATCCGCGGCACGGCCAGCCCGTACAGCTCGCCGCCGCTGGTCATCCGCTCGACGATCACGTCGAGCTCCAGCTCGCCCGGCAGCACCAGCTCGGTGTAGAGCGCCGAGAACGCCGTCTCAAGGCCGGTCGTCCCCATCGGCGCCTGCTCGAACGCCACCTCCTTCTCGTGGCGGGCATGGGGAGCGTGGTCGGTGGCCACGCAGTCGATCAGGCCGCTCTGGAGCGCCTGCACGAGAGCGTTGCGGTCCTGCTCGCTGCGCAGCGGCGGGTTCATCTTGAAGCGGCTGTCGAGCGTGCGGACGACGTCGTCGGTGAGGGTGAGGTGATGGGGTGTGGCCTCGGCGCTCACCAGGGCGCCGGCCTGCTTGGCCGCTTGCAACGCGGTGACCGACTCGATGCAGGAGAGATGCTGGAAGTGCACGCGCGCGCCCTCGTAGAGCGCGATCGCGCCGTCGCGGGCGACCATCGTCGACTCGGAGATCGAGGGGATCCCGGCCAGTCCGAGACGGGCCGAGACCCCACCCTCGTGCATGACCCCGTCTCCGGACAGCGCCGGATCCTCCTCGTGTAGGGAGATGACCCCACCGGCCAGGCGCTGGTACTGCAGCGCCTTGCGCAGCATTCCCGCGGACACGACGGGCTTGCCGTCGTCGGTGAATCCGAGCGCGCCATCGTCGCGCAGCTGGGCCATCTCGGTCAGCTCCTGACCCGCCAGGCCGCGGGTGATCGAGGCGAGGAAGCCGACCGGGACCCTGGCCTGGCGGCCGGCGCCGTCGACCAGCGAGCGCAGGACGGCGGAGTCGTCGATCACCGGGTCGGTGTTGGGCATCGCGATCACGGCGACGAACCCCCCGGCGGCCGCAGCCGCGGTGCCGGTGTCGAGATCCTCCTTGTACTCCTGGCCCGGCGTGCGCAGATGGACGTGCGGATCGACGAAGCCGGGCAGCGCGTGCTTGCCCGTGGCGTCGATCGTCCCGGCCCCGGGCGGCGCGGTCAGCGAGCCGGAGACGCCCAGCTCGGCGACCACGCCCTGGCGGACCAGGATGTCGCACGGCTCGTCGAGCTCGGCGCGCGGATCGAGCACGTGGGCGCCCTGGATCAGCAACTCGGCGGGCTGGCCTCCGCGGGCGAACAGGCCTGGGTGCAGGGCGCGGGCGCTCATGCCACCGCCGCCAGGACCGGCGAGCCGACGAGCAGTTCGTAGAGCACGGCCATCCGCACGGCGACCCCCGCTTTCACCTGCTCGCCGATCAGGGCCTGGGGCGAATCGATCGCGTCGGCGGACAGCTCGACGCCGCGGTTGACCGGCCCGGGGTGCATCAGCAGCTGACCGGGTCGCAGACGCTGCAGGTTGATCTGGTACCGCGCCGCGTATTCCCGCAGCGAGGGGACGAACGACTCGCGCATCCGCTCCTGCTGCATGCGCAGCACGTAGACGACGTCGGCCTCGTGCAGCCGGTCGAGGCTGAAGGTGGCCTGGCAGCCGAGCGCCTCGATCCCCCGGGGGATCAGGGTCGGCGGCCCGCACACCGTCGTCTGCGCGCCCATGCGGTTCAGCGCGAGGATGTTCGAGCGGGCCACGCGCGAGTGCAGCACGTCCCCGACGATCCAGATGTTGGCTCCGTCGAGCGCGCCGAGCTTGCGCCTCAGGGTGAACACGTCGAGCAGGGCCTGCGTCGGGTGCTCGTGCTTGCCGTCGCCCGCGTTGACCACGCTGGCCGGGGTCCAGCCCGCCACCAGCTGCGCGGCGCCCGCATGGGGCGAGCGGATCACGATGGCTGCCGGGTCGTACGCGGACAGAGTCTGCACGGTGTCCTTGAGCGACTCGCCCTTGTCGACGCTCGAGCCCTGCGAGCGGACGCTGACGACGTCGGCGCTCAACCGCTTGGCCGCGAGCTCGAAGCTGGAGCTCGTCCGCGTCGATGACTCGTAGAAGAGGTTGACCACGGTACGCCCGCGCAGGGCCGGCACCTTCTTGATCTCCCGGCCCGAGACCACCGCGAACGATTCGGCCCGGTCGAGGATCCGCTCGATCCCGGGACGGTCGAGATCGTCGATCGAGATCAGATGCTTGCCGGTCCGGCTGAACGCGCTCATGTCAGCTCGGCCTCGGTGCGGGCGGCCGGACCGATCGTGACCTCGTCGTACCCGTCGACCTCCTCGACGCGGACATTGACACGCTGGTCCTGCGAGGTGGGGATGTTCTTGCCCACGTAGTCCGGACGGATCGGCAGCTCACGATGGCCCCGGTCGACCAGCGTCGCGAGCTGCACCCGGGCAGGCCGGCCGTAGTCGAAGATCTCGTCGATCGCCGCCCGGACCGTGCGACCGGTGTAGAGCACGTCGTCGACGATCACGATCGTGCGCGAATCGATCTCGAAGTCGAGTTGGGTGGCGTGGACAATCGGGGCGCTCGGCCTGATCGCGAGATCGTCGCGGTAGAACGCGATGTCGACCAGACCGAGCGGGACGGGCGTGTCGAGCAGCTCGGTGATCAGTGCGTGGAGCCGCTGGGCCAGGTGGGCCCCCCGGCGCTGGATCCCCACGAGCGCGATCGGTCCGTCCGGGTTCTTCTCAACGATCTCGTGGGCGATCCGCACAAGCGTGCGGCGCATGTCATCGCGGTCGAGCACGACCGTCGGGGCTTGCAACGCGCTCCTTCCTAGCCTCACGGGACTGGGTTAAAGGGGCCGACCCAAGGAGCCTAGCAGCGGGGTCGGCGGGCGTGCCTACCGTGTCGGGGCGCGGCCGCGGTAGAACACGTGCGGGAGTCCGGCATGGAGGATCTCACGCTCGAACACGAAGCCGCTCTTGTCCATCACCCGCCGCGAGGCGTGGTTGTCGGGCAGCGTGAAGGCGACGACCTGATGCAGCCCGAGGTCGTCGAAGGCGACCCCCATGGCCGCCTGCGCGAGCTCGGTGGCCAGGCCGTGACCCCAGCGCTCGGGGACGATCGCCCAGGCGACCTCGACCTCGTTGCAGTCGGCGACGAACGTCGTCTGGAGGCCCCCCTGGCCGATCATCTGCCCCGTCTCACGGTCGCGGACCAGCCACAGGCCGAAGCCGAGACGGTCCCAGTGCACGATCTTCTCCCCGAGCGTGTCCACGAGCTCTGCCCGGGTTGGCGGCTCGCCGGTGGCCGACAGTGTCCGCGCCACGCGCGGGTCCTGCAGCAGCCGCGGCAGCTCGTCCGCGTGATCGGCTCGTAGCCGCTCGCAGATCAGGCGCGAGGTCTCAAGCCGCTCGCGCCGGTCCTGGCTCACGGCGCCGGGTCGACGATCGGCTCCGCCGTGTCGGTGGGCAGCGCTGATCGGTCCTCCCAGCGGATCAGCGCCGGCTCGCCGCGCTCGGCGAACGGGATCTCGATCTCGTCGAAGTCCCGCGGGAGCACGGTGCGCTCGAACACCGCGCGGGCCTCCTCACGCAGGACTCGCGCGGGGTACCGGGTCGAGACGTGGTTCAGGGCCAGCATCCTGACCTCGGCATCGCGCGCCACCGTCGCGGCCTGGGCTGCCGTCGAGTGGCCGGTCTCCGCCGCCCGGTCGGTCTCCTCGTGGGCGAATGTCGCCTCGTGGATCAGCAGGTCGGCGCCGTGCGCGGCGATGCTCAGCGTCTCGCAGGGCATCGTGTCGCCGGAGATGACGAGCTTGCGGCCGGGGCGCGGCGGCCCCATCACCTGCTCGGGCTGCACACCTCCGACGTCCTCGCCCCGCTGCACTCGGCCGAAGTCGGGCCCGGGCGTGAGGCCGAGCGCGACCGCCCGGGCAGGGTCGAATACGCCTGGTCGCTCGTCCTCGAACAGCACGTATCCGTACGCCGGGCTCCGATGCCTGACCTGGACCCCGGCGATGCTGTAGCCGTCCCGGGCCAGCGTCTCTCCCGGTGCGAGCTCGATCAGTTGCAACTCGAACCTGACCCGGCCGGCGAGCCGCAGCGCCATCACCACCAGCTCGCGCAGGCCTGGGGGCCCGTAGACCGCCAGCGGGCGCTCGCGCCCCCGCAGGTCGAACGTCTTCAATAGCCCTGGCAGCCCCAGCCAGTGATCGGCATGAAAGTGGGTGAGGAAGATCTCCGTCAGATCCGCCAGCCCGACCGAGCTGACGAGCTGGCGCTGGGTCCCCTCGCCGCAGTCGAACAGGATGCGGTCGCCGCCTCGGCGCACGAGCAGCGCCGGCAGCCCCCGACGAGCGGTGGGAATCGAGCCGGCGGTGCCGGCAAAGAACACCGAGAGATCCACGGCGCCGGAGTGTGTCAGCCGATGATCGCGATCTCCATCGGTAAGCTGACCGTCATCGCCGGTCACGGCGACCCCGCGCCCGTAGCTCAGGGGATAGAGCGTTCGCCTCCGGAGCGAAAGGTCGCAGGTTCAAATCCTGCCGGGCGCGCTCCTGGGAAGCCTCTTGCGCGAGAGCTGAGCACTTGCTGACTGCTCGCGGTCGTCGTAGGCTGTCGACACGATGTTGGGGGCTTGTCGGAGATGAAACTCGCTGAGTACAAGGGGCGTGTCCGTGATCCGATGGCGACCCGGCCCGGCGTCGACCATGCCTGGCTGAGCTGATGGCGGGCGAGGAACTATTGGATGTGCTGAGCGAGTTTGCTCGGACGATGGTGACGGACTTTCCGATCCAGGGCATCCTCGATCAGTTGGTGAAGCGCATCGTGGACGTGCTGCCGATCACTGCGGCGGGGGTAACGCTGATCACCCCGGGCCGCCGCCCCCACTACGTCGCCGCTTCGAACGCTGCCGCTTTGCGTTTTGAGCAGCTCCAGACCGAGCTGGGTGAGGGCCCCTGTGTGGCCGCCTATCAAACCGGCGAGGCGATCTCGGCGCCGGATTTGAGGGCTGAAGAGCGGTTTCCAACCTTCTCACAGCGCGCGTCGGAGGCGGGGCTGGCGGCGGTGTTCACCTTCCCCCTGAACCACGGTGACCAAAGGCTCGGGGCGCTCGACTTATACCGGGCCACGCCCGGACCGCTGTCTCCCGCTCCGATGGTCGCCGCCCAGACGCTTGCCGACATCGCCGCCGCGTATCTGCTCAACGCTCAGTCCCGTGCCGACCTCCAGGAATCCTACGAGCGGGCCAGGGAGGCAGCTCTCCACGACACATTGACCGGGCTGCCGAACCGCGTCCTGATCTTGGAGCGCCTTGACCATGCCTTTCGGCGGGGGCGCCGGACCGGCAAGGCATCGGCACTGTTTTTCGTAGACCTGGACCGGTTCGAGGCCGTCAACGACGCCCACGGGCGCCGGGTTGGCGACGAGTTGTTGGTGGCCGTCGCCGGACGGCTGAGCGGAGTGCTGCGACCGGGTGACACCCTGGCTCGCCTGTCCGGTGACGAGTTCGCGATTCTTTGCGAGGATCTCGACGACCCTTCCGAAGCCGACGCAATTGTCGCTCGAATTGGCCATGTGCTGGCCGAGCCGTTCGTCGTTTCGACCGCCGAGGTGGGGTTGACTGCCAGCGTTGGCATCGCCCTGAGTAATAGTGGCGATGACGATTCCGAACAGCTCCTCCATACTGCGGACCTCGCCATGTACCGGGCAAAATCCCGGAGCGCCGGCCGCCTGCATGCCTCTGACCGAAACCACCCGCGTCTCGGCGAGCGCCGCGGCAGCTTGGAGCGCGCGCTGCCCGGTGCAGCGGAACGCGGGGAGTTGCACCTCGCATATCAGCCTATCGTCGCGGCGGCCGGCGGGCGGCTCACCGGCGTCGAAGCGCTCCTGCGCTGGACGCACCCAAGTCGCGGGTTGGTGTCGCCGACGGCGCTCATACCGCTCGCCGAGCAGTCTGGCCAGATCATTGAGATCGGTCAGTGGGTGCTCGAGCGGGCCTGGTCGGACATGCACCGCTGGCAACACGAGCAAGCCGATGACATTGCCGTTTCGGTCAACGTGTCGGCGCACCAGCTCATGTCACCCGACTTCGCGGACACCGTGGCGGCCGTCCTAGCCAGCAATCCAACCGACCCTGGGCTGTTGACCTTGGAGATAACCGAGAGCGTCTTCGTGCGCGGCGGCGAGCGCGTTCTCTTCATGCTCAACGACCTCAAAGACATGGGGGTGAAGCTCGCCCTCGACGACTTCGGGACTGGCTACTCCTCGCTTGGCTACCTCATGAGATTTCCGGTCGATACCGTGAAAATCGATCGAACATTCGTCGCCAACCTCGAAAGCGACCGTGCCAGTCATACGATCGTCAGCGCCGTCATTCAACTCTCACACGGCCTTGGGATGACCGCCACCTCCGAAGGTGTGGAGGCCGCCGACCAACACCACGCACTCACGCGGCTCGGCTGCGACTCCTGTCAGGGCTTCTACTTCGCACGACCGATGGCTGCCGAGCGCATCGACACCCTGCTCCGCGACCACAGCAACGGAAGCGCCCCCCGCCTCCCAGCTGATTAGGCCACCAAAATGTCGCGGCCGGGCGGCTCCCGTCCCTCGTCGTCCCGGCTACCATCACCGAACTTCTGATCGTCAGAAGCTCCGCACCCTCGAGCCCGGCTCATGAACGAGACCTACACGCCGAGCAAGCCGACGTCCTCTGAGCTGGTAGGTGACGGCCGGTCTGAGGACTCCGTGAGACGACGCGGCGGATTGGTCCGGCGCTGGCGCGAGGCCTCGCCGCGCGCCCGCTTTTTGAGCATCGCCGTACTGCTGCTCCTGCTGGCTCTCGCGGTGCGGGTCGGTTATGTGATCCATACCGACAACTTCGCCACCAGGCTGGATTCGCACAGCTATGACCAGCTTGCCCAGCAGCTGGCCCGGGGCAACGGCTGGGCCTATGGCCCGAGCGCGTATCGACCGCCGGGGTATCCGATCTTCCTCGCCGGGATCTACCTGCTCGTCGGGATTCCGCACGGCGTGTTCACGAGCGGGATTCCGCACGGTGTGTTCACGAGCGTGCGTTTGGTCGAGGCTGTGTTTGCGACGCTCACGGTCGGTCTGCTTGGACTGCTGGCGCTGCAGGTCGGGGGACGGACCGCGATGCTGATCACGCTGGCCGTCGGCGCGATCTACCTGCCGCTCGTGCTCGTCGGCGTATCGCTGATGAGCGAGAGCCTGTTTGCGCTGCTGGTGCTGGCGGCCACCAACTGCGCCGTTCGCGCACGGGCGCCAAAGCACCGATACAGATGGATCGTCCTCGCCGGAGCGTTCGCCGGGCTGTCGGCCCTGACGCACGGCAACGGCCTGGTGCTCGCGCTCGCGTTGCCGTTCGTCGTCTGGACCGGGAGGCCAAGGCTCTCCCGAGCGGCGATCGCGGCGCCCGCGCTGCTGCTCGTGGTAATGGCGCTGACGATCATGCCGTGGACGATCCGCAACGCCAACGCCCAACATGCCTTCGTTCCAGTGACCACCGAGCTTGGCCCCACGCTCAAGGGCACCTACAACAATTTCTCGGCCGGCCGCCGGTTCATCTGGTCCGGTCACGGATACAAGGACTACAACTCGATCACGAAGAACCGAAACCTCACCGAAGCCCAGCGCGATTCGCGCCTCACCTCGGCGGTCATCAGCAAGATCGGTAAGCACCCCGCCTGGCTTCCCGAGGCGATGTTCTGGAACACGATGAGGCTGTTGGACCTGCAGGGCCGGAGGGTGTCCCGGATGACCGCGCACACGGACGAGGACGCAACCGCCGCAATCGCGGACATAGGCGTAATCAGCTTCTGGATCATCGCCGCGCTCGCGATCGTCGGCGGCTTCACCAGCGCGGCCCGCCGCGGGCCGCGAGCGCTGTGGATCGTGCCGCTGGTGCTGTGGCTCAGTGTCGCGCCCGTCACCACCGGCACGCCACGCTTCCGGGCGGCATTGGATCCGTTCGTGATCGTGCTCGCTGCCTTCGGGATCCAGGCGCTCGCCGCCGCACTTGGGCGCAAGGGCAAGGCCTCCCGGCCGCTCGGCCGGTTATTGCACGCGCCTCCCGCTGCCTGACGCAACCTTTGGACGGCCGACCAATCCAACGGGTGATGGCTACCGTCAGCGCTAAGCGGGCATCGGGATGGTCGCGCCGGTCGAGTCTCCTGGAGCTCCTCGGGTTCTCGCTGCTGGCGGCCATTGTGGGCTGGTCGACGTGGCGTGCTATCGCCGACCCGCACGCTTACGACTTCCGGCTCTACTACCGGGCCGGGCAGGTGGCCTGGGCGACGGGACACCCGGAGCATCAGTCGACCTGGGACGGGACTCCTCTGCTGGCCGCCCTGATGGCGATCCTGACGCGGATCGCGAGCCTCCGGACCGGGGCGGACTTGATCACGGTGCTCAATGCAGCGGTCGTGGTCGGCGCGGCCGCCGTCGTGCTGCGGAGGCTGCGCGGCGTCCTCCCGGTCGCGGCCTGGTGGGCCGCGGCTGCCGGACTGCTCAGCTTCGGCCCGATCCTGTCCACGATTTGGTGGAAGCAGTTCAACCTCATCGCACTGGCAGCCGCGCTGATGGGCTTTGCGCTGCTCAGGCAGAGGCGTACTGCCCGTGCTGCGGTCTTGATCGGGCTGTCTGTCTCGATCAAACCGCTGGCCTTCCTGCTCCCGTTGGTGCTGCTCGCGCGTCCCTCGACTCGTCGCATCGGAGCGCTGGCGGTGGCATGGGCGGCGGGACTGAACCTGGCCGGGCAGGCGCTGCTGGCCATTCGGGCTCACGATCCCGCCGCGCTCAGCCCGGTGCTGGCGGTCCAGAACTTCCTGACCAAGAGCAAGCCGGACCACATCTGGGCCTGTCAGCCGATCAACTTCGCGCCGGGGTCAGCGCTTTGCCGCCTCGTGGGCCGCCAGGACCCGACGCTCCAGCACCTGGCCGTGTGGGTCGCGGTGGCGGTGCTCGCCGCCTGGATCGTCTCCTCGCTGCGCGGAAGGGGTGTGAGCAGCTGGGAGACGTTCGCCTTCACCTGCCCGTTGTCGGTGATGGTGAGCCCCCTGGCGTGGGCCCACTACCAGGTGATGCTCGCTCCACTGTTCGTGCTTTTGCTGGTCCGCTTCACACGGGACGGCGCCGGGCCGATTGCCTGGGCCGGACTGGCCGGGGCCTTCGTCCTGGCCTCGCTCATGTGGCTGCCCTACGGCACGCTGCCCGATGCCGCCCGGCAGCTGCTGTCGGGACACACCGTGCCGCGCGGGCAGGTCATAGGCGATGAGAACGGGCTGGCCACAGCGGCGCAGGGGGCGCAGTACCTGCTGATCCTGACGGGGGTGCTGTGGTACAGGAGGCAGCGCCGCGGCGAGCGCCCTCAGCGGACGGCAACGGTGCGGCTCCGGTAGACCGCGCCGGCCGGGCCGAACCACGCCAGCCGCACCGAGCCCCGTCCGGGGATGGAAACGTGTGCGAGAAGGAAGCCCTCCGGGTTGGCGGTCTGGATCGAGCGCACGGAGCGCCACGTGCGAGAGCCTTGGGGCCTGAACTCGAGCGTCGCTGACTGGAGGGTGGAGTGGTCGGCCGGTCGCAGCTGGCCCCAGACGGTGACGAGCGTTCGGCAACCAGATCGGGATCCGGAAGCTGGCATACGCCGGCTTGGGTCGGCCATCGAGATACAGGAGCC
>DATCPD010000254.1:0-56793 GCA_036564325.1 Solirubrobacteraceae bacterium
AGCCGGCCCGAAGATCGCCGCCGTGAACGGACCAGCCGGGTGGAGCATCTCGCACACGTTCGTGACCGCAGGGACACTCGTCGCGCTCACTGCCACCGTCCTCTTCGTCCTCGTGCTGGTGCAGTAGTGCACCGTCCGGCAATCTAGCGTGCCGGACCGGGGCGAGATTCCGGTCAAGGAGGTCCTCGAGGCCGACCACGGCCGCTTTGCTCAGACCGTGGCCGTCGCGATCGTCGTGACGACGCTGCTGGCAGCGCTGTGCGGCTACCTGCAGGCGAAATCGCTGCTGCGCAACGACGATGCCCTGACCCGCGCTCAGCAATGGGGAACGCTGGCCTCCACGGTCACCGACGACAACCGCCAGGCCGAGCAGGTCCTGCTCACGCGCTACCGGCGAGAACAGGCCGATCGCCAACGGGCGGGGTATGTCGCCGGGCAGCGCCTATGGGGAATCCCCGGTGCGACGACGGAGAATGCGGCCGCGTGGGCGTTGCTGGCCAGCCACGTGGAGCGCGATTCCGTGCAGCTGGCCAAGGACATCGGCACCGAGCTCAGCGGCATCCGGTCACTCAACGAGGCGTCGGTAAAGGAGGTGGCCGCGCTCCACGCGGGCGACGGTGCCGGCTGCCGCGCCGGTCCCTGGGCCGCCCAAACCCCCGGCGCAGTCGCCACCAATCGCCTCGGTGAGTCCCCGGAGCAGGATCCAAATTTCCCTGCGCGGTACATGGCCGACGCTGCGCGCACCGGCTATCAGCTGGACGGGCTGCGAACCGCCGCCGACCGAGAATCGGCCGCCGTGGGCAAGCAGTTCACCCGCTATGCCGTCTCGCTGGCGACGCTGGCAATCGCGGTGTTCCTGCTCGGCTATTCGCTGACCCCGCACGGGCGCCACCATCGCAGGCTGTATGCGCTGGCGGCCGGGGTACTCGTGACGGGAGCCTCGCTATGGGGCGTATACGCCGCCGTCCGCGCGCCGCAGACGGCACCTCCGGAGGCGATGGCGGCCTACGCCGACGGCCGCGTCGCATACGACCGGGGCGATTACGCCACAGCGATCCGGTACTTCAGCTGCTCGGTCGCCCAGGATCCAGAATTCGCGCCGTCCTACCAGTGGCGGGCGCTCTCGTACCTGGGTTCCACCCAGACGTCATTTGCCGTCCCGTCGAGCGACCTCAGCCGCGGGATTGGCGATGCCGAGCAGGCGATCAGCCTCGGTTCGAACGATCCGGAGCTCCTCAATGCCCTCTCCGCGATGCTCTACGTGACGGGCATCCGCCGCCACGACCTTGGGCTGATCGGTCAAGCCGAGACGTTCATGGCCAGCGCACATCGCGAGTACCCGACCAGTCCGACGATCGCCTTCAACCTGGCCGAAGACAAGCTGGTCCTGGGGCAGTTCTCGCTTTCTGCCTATCAACGCGCGGAGAGACTCCCCGGGGCCCAGAACTCGTACTACGGGCTGGCCTCGCTCGGTTCGCTCGTCAACGTCGACGCGTCCTCGTTCGGCACCACGCTGCACGGTCCGGTCACCGCCGCGAAGCAGAGCGTCATCACCGAGCTCAGCGGCGGCAGCTCGCCCGCGGGCACGGAGGCCGCACCCAACACCGTGCTGGCGAACGGTGGTCCACCGTCGCTGTCGGTGTCGCTTTCCCGTGCCGATGGGACCTCCGACCTCGCCCCCGGACAGTTCGGCATCACCATCCCCTCCGGTCACGGCTTCGATCCCCGGCGCGACCGCCTCTATGCCGTGTGGTATCACCGTTCGGGAGCCGCTTGGACGGAGGAGGGCCCCTCCGGCCCGATCACCGCGGGCACGGCCGAGGCGCTTCACGTCGACCCGAACGGTCAGCTCACCGCGTCGCTGCCCACGCACCAGTGCCTCCCGAACGGCGAGTACAAGGCTGAGCTGTATGTGAATGGCCGGCTGGCCGGGCAGGCGATCCAGACGCTGCACTCGGATCCGCTGAGCTCGCGCACCCTGGGCGACTTGAACTTCGGCTACTGCACCCCCTCCGTCTGGACCAGACCGTCGTCATCGCTGCCCGGTCTGATCGAGGGCAACGTGAGTCCCGCGGGCAACGCCGGCATGATCGTCATTGATGCGAGCGCGGACGGGGCCAGGGTTCACTCGTCCCGCGCCGTCCTGCGCGACGTCGTGCAGCGTGTGGGTGCTCTGCTC
The DNA here is from genome assembly GCA_036564325.1 of Solirubrobacteraceae bacterium. GTDB lineage: Bacteria > Actinomycetota > Thermoleophilia > Solirubrobacterales > Solirubrobacteraceae > Palsa-465. The sequence continues at coordinate 2,180 of DATCPD010000254.1, forward strand.
CCCTCAGGCCTGGCTCACCCCCAGAACCAGCGGTTGCCCTTCGGTGGCGGCATGTGCGACGCAGACGTCGAGGCGTATTCCTACCGCGGCGGGAGGCTGCTCGCGGGCATCGGCCGAGACGCCTACGGCCGTGAAATCGCTGGGATCGTCTACGGCCCGCTCAGCACGTTCGCCAGCCCACCCTCCCCGTTCTCGGCACGGGACCTGTTCACCTCAATGGTCAGCGACAACCCGCGTTGCCTGGCCGGCAGCTGACGTCGCCGGCCCTACCGCGGCTGACGACGCCAGGCGAGCTCGTTCACGATCGTGCCATCGCGACCCTGCACGGGCGGCGTTCTCAGGACCAGCTCATCACCGGTGTAGGTGAACGGGCGGACCTGTTCGGCCCCCGCCCATTGCGGATAGAGGCTCAGGTCGATCCGGTGCACCACCTCGTCGTCCCGAAGCTCGTAGGTGCCGATGTAAGCGAGGCACGTCGAATACGCATCGGCCCGGCTCTGCACGTCGCCGCCGAGCGGGTCGTTGTCCGGCATCGAGGGCCGCTTCGCTGCGGTCAGCGTGACCGCCATCCGCCCGTCGTCCGTATAGACGAGGATGCCCTCGGCGTCTTCGCCGAGCGGATAGGTGGTCGTCCCGCCATCCACGATCCTGCGCCATGCGACCAAGGTCCAGGTGCCGGGGAGGTCCACTACCACCGCCTCAGACTTGCAGATTTCGGAGCGACATGTCAAACGGGCACACCGCCGTCACGGCAAACGTCGCCCACGCGGCCGATTCCCATTTTTCTACAAAATCCCGCTTACATTCGCGGGGCGGTCTGATAGATTGACCGGCGCTGTTAGGGGGCAGGCTCGAGGCTCGTAGTGGATCACGGACATAGCGGGTCCAAACTCGGATGGGGAGGGTGAGTTGGTGCGTGGCGGCGGTGCCGAACTTGGCCGAGCCGGATTTTGCCTACACCCGGGCCGGTCAGCTCTGAGATGAGCGACCGTTCTGATCTGTTCCTCGGGCTCTCAGCGCTTCTGACCGGCTTCAGCCGCGTCCAACTGCTCGGCACCGGGGTGGCGGACGAGTACCTGCGGACGCTCCGGGAGACGTTGCCCCCGGATGTGCTGGACGGTCTGCTCGACACCTACGAGCGGCTGCCGGGGGGAGACCAGCGCGAGGCCGCGATCTCCTCCGAGATCCTTGGCGACTCGCGGCTCGGACCGGTCGCGCGGAACCTCATCCTCCTGTGGTACTGCGGAAGCTGGACGGCGTTGCCCGACGACTGGCGGAAGAGTTACGGGACGTCTCCGCTCGATACCGACCGGGTGATCTCAGCGGCGTCGTACGTCGCGGGTCTCCAGTGGGTCGCCGCCGGCGCACATCCGGTCGGGGCCCGGCAGCAGGGTTTCGGGGCCTGGGCGTTGGCTCCAGAGGGAGGGACTGGATGAACGGCGAAGAGCAGTACGACGTCGTCGTCGTAGGCGCCGGAGTCAACGGCGCGCTGATGGCGAAGTACCTGACACGCGCGAAGCTGCGGGTGCTCCTGCTCGAGGCGGGTCCCGCTACAGCGGAGAGCTTCGAGGGCTACACCCGGCAGCTCACGCACTTCTACGGCGTGAAGGCCAAGGGGCCAGAGGCACCGTGGCCACCGGCGGTGGCGGCCCCCCAGCCGGATACGCATGACATCCGGACCGAGGGCGGCTACTTCGTGCAGAAGGGCCCGAACCCGCACGCCAGCAGCTATACCCGGTACCTGGGCGGATCGACCTTGCACTGGCTCGGCGTGGCCCTCCGAATGCTCCCGGAGGACTTCAAGCTCCGTTCTCGCTACGGGGTCGGCCGCGATTGGCCGCTCGACTACCGTGATCTCGAGCCGTACTACCGCAAGGCGGAGTTCGACCTCGGTGTCGCGGCGGACGTGGCCGACCAGGCCCATCTCGGGGTGGAGTTCGCCGAGGGTTACGACTATCCGATGCGCCGGATCCCACCGAGCTATTCGGACCAGATGCTGTCCACCGCTGTCGACGGGATGCGGGTGAGCCTGGGGGACGAGGAGTTCACCGTCAAGATCCGGAACTACCCTGCCGCACGCAACTCGATCCCTCGCGGAGACTTCATCCCTGACGGCGCCGTGGATGAGCGCGCCGACGGCCAGGCGCTGGCGCGCGACATCGGGCAGCGGTGCCAGGGCAATACCGCATGCACGCCGATCTGTCCGGTCCAGGCCAAGTACAACGCCAACAAGACACTCGCGCAGTCCGAGCGAGAGAACCTCCAGGTTCTGACGCAGGCGGTCGCCTCGAAGGTCAACGTCGATCCGGTCAGCGGAGCCGTCGAGAGCATCGAGTACCAGCGCTACGAGGACCCCGGCTCGCCGCGTCACACGGTTCACCGGGCAAAGGGCCGCGTCTACGTGCTCGCCGCGCACGCGGTCGAGAACGCCAAGCTCATGCTGGCCTCCGGGCTCGGCGGGGCGAGCGGCCAGCTCGGCAAGAACCTGATGGATCACCCCTGCCTGTACGCCTGGGGTCTCACGCCATCCCCGGCCGGCGCCTTCCGGGGACCCCTCTCCACGGCGGGCGTGGACGATCTTCGGGGCGGGGCATTCCGAGCCGAGCACGCTGCGTTCCGCTTCGACATCGGCAACGACGGCTGGCGCTCGGCGACAGGCGCGCCGGACACGACCGTCGCCGACGCGGTTAACCAGAAGAAGCTGTTCGGGCGCGAACTGGTCGAGCATCTGGCCAGCACCCTTTCCCGCCAGATCCGCTTTTCGCTGGCCGTGGAGCAGCTGCCCTCGACGGCCAACAACGTCACGATCGATCCGCAGTACCTCGATTCGCTCGGCAACCCGCGGCCGGTGATCAGCTATCAGATCGACGACTACACGCTCGGGGGAATGTCGGCCGCCGCGGAGGTCGCTCGGCAGGTGTTCGACCGCGCCGGGATAACCGACTGCACGAACTCCGAGGAGGGGACCTGGTTCCCGTCGATCAGCCACGGAGACAAGGTCTTCCACTACCACGGCATGGGCCACTTCGGCGGTACGCATGCCATGGGGGACTCGCCCGAGACATCGGTGGTGGATGCCGACCAGCGCTCGTGGGAGCATCGGAACCTGTTCATGCTGGGCTCGGGGAGCTTCCCCACCATGGGAACCTCGAACCCGACGTTGACGATGGCGGCGCTGACTCTGCGCACGGTCGATCGCCTGATCACCGAGCTGAGCTCATGAGCCGCGACCGGCTCAAGGATCTCCTGCAAGCGGCGGTGGAGCTCGAGCTCTCGACGATCCCTCCCTACCTGTGCGCTCTGTACACGATTCGACCGGTCGGAAACGACGAGGCGAAGCTGGTGATCCGCTCGGTCGTCGTCGAGGAGATGCTGCACATGGTGCTGGCGGCGAACGTGCTCAACGCAATCGGCGGCGAGCCGCAGGTCACCGGCGATCACGCGCCGCGCTATCCGCACGAGCTCCCCGACGGCGTCGTCCTGCACCTGCTGCCGTTCTCCCCGGAAGCGGTCGACGCGTTCCTCAAGGTCGAGAATCCAGATCAGAGCTACCAGCCGCTGGCAGCGGACCATCCGCTGCTGGGCGGCCGCCGTCACCAGCACCACCTCGCGCGGTGCGCCCAGTCGGCGGAAGGCAGCGGCCCCACGACGATCGGCGCCTTCTACCGCGAGATCATCGCGCTGATGGAGCAGGCCGCTGGGCAGATGGGCGAACAGCAACTGTTCTGCGGCGACCCGGCCCGACAGGTGGGTAGGGAGTACTACTACGCCGCCGGCGGGCGGTCGATCATCGTCACCGACCTCGCGTCGGCCCGGAACGCGTTGCAGGAGATCGTCGAGCAGGGCGAGGGCGACATGGGTTCCATCTACGACGACGACGGCGACCTGGCCCACTACTACCGCTTCAAGCAGATCAAGCACGGACGCGCATACACCGGCGCCGCTGAGGGCGATCCGACCGGCCCACCCGTCGCCGTCGACTACGACTCGATCTTCGCGATGATCGCCAACCCGCGCAGCGAGGATTACACGGATCCAGACCTGCGGGCCGCCTCGGACGCAGTCAACCGGACATGGTCGGAGCTCCTGCTCCAGATCGAGGCCTCGTTCAACGGCACGCCGGAAGCCATGCTGCCGGCCGTGCACAGCATGTTCAAGCTGCGCGATGAGGCGATCGTGCTACTGGCCAACCCGCTTTCCGGCCACGCCGGACGAACCGCGGGACCGACGTTCGAGTGGGACCCGTCCGCGCAGGCAGACCTCGGGATGCCGCTGTGAGAGCGCTCGATCGACCCAGGCCGTCGCACGATTGGGGGTTAGCGTGATCTTTCCCGAGGGATCGACTCGGAGGACCGACCACAAGGCCGCGTCCGAGACGGTTTACGACGCGGTGATCGTCGGAGCGGGGATCAGCGGCGCGATCATCGCCAACGAGCTCAGCCGGGCCGGTAAGCGAGTGCTTGTCCTCGAGGCCGGGCCCGGCGAGGACATGGACATTCCCGGGTACGACGACTACCTGTCGCGGTTCTATGAGGCGGCGTCGAAGGACAACCAGTCTCCGTTCGCGTCGAACGACAGCGCCCCGATGCCGCGCAGCACGGATGTTCGCCGAATCCGCCCCGGGCATCCCGACGCCTCGGCCTACTTCGTGCAGAACGGTCCGTTCGCCACCGACACGACCTACACGCGCGCGCTCGGGGGAACGACGCTGCACTGGGAGGGCAAGACGCTGCGGATGCTTCCCGAGGACTTCGAGTTGCAGACCCGGTACGGCCAGGGCCGGGACTGGCCGGTCAGCTACGACGAGCTCGAGCCCCACTACCGCCATGCCGAGCGCGAGATCGGCGTCTCCGCCGACGTCGAGGACCAAGCCTACCTGGGCATCAGCTTCAAGCCCGGCTACGTCTATCCGATGCGGGGCCTGCCCCTGTCGTATCTGGACAAGGTCGTGGCCAAGGGCGTTGACGGCACCAAGGTCGCGCTCGGCGGCGAGGAATACGAGTTGAAGGTGCGCCCCTTCCCGCAGGGGAGGAACGGCATCCCGAACCCCGGCTATGACGGAGGGAAGGGCTACCGTCCCGTCGGCGCGGTCAGCACGAACCAGGTCGAGGAGGGAGGGCGCTGCCAGGGGAACAACAACTGCGTCCCGCTGTGCCCGGTCCAGGCCAAGTACAACGCTCTCAAGACGCTCGCCAAGGCGCTTCAGACGGGACGGGTCGACATTCTCCCGCAGACGGTGGCGAGCAAGGTGAACATTGATCCCGGCAACGGCCGAGTCACTGAGATCGAGTACAAGACGTATCCCGAAGTGAACTCCAAGGAGTACACGACGGGCACGGTCCGCGGGCGGATCTTCGTGCTCTCAGCCAACGCGATCGAGAACGCCAGGCTGATGCTGGCGTCGGGCCTCACCAGCACGAGCGGTCTGGTCGGCCGCAACCTGATGGACCACGCCTACCTGCTCGCCTGGGGCCTGCTGCCCGAGGTGGCCGGCACATTCCGGGGCACGATCTGCACCGGCGGGATCTGCGATCTGCGCGGAGGGACGTTCCGCGGTGAGCAGGCGGGCTTTGCCATCGACATCCATAACGACGGATGGGGCTGGGCGATGGGTTCGCCTTATACCGACCTGGTGAACATCGTCGATGACCACAACAAGTTCGGCGCCGATCTGCGCCGTGAGCTGATCGCCCGGATCTCGCATCAGCTTCAGCTGGCGTTCATGGTCGAGGTGCTGCCAAACGCCAGCAACCGGGTCGCCGTCGACGCGAGCTTCAAGGATCAGCTCGACAACATGCGCCCGGTGATCACCTACAACATCCCCGACTACTCGATGCGGGGAGTGGCCTACGCGCGCCAGACCTCGCGGCGCATCTTTCAGCGCACGGGAGCGGAGGACTACACCATGTACGACCCCACCGACTACGGTTACGCGACCTACGACGGGCAGGGTTACGTGATCCGGGGCGGCAACCATCTGGGCGGCACCCACCTGATGGGTACGACCCCGCGGAACTCGGTCGTGGACTCCCACCAGCGCGCGTGGGACCACGAGAACCTCTACCTGGTCGGAGGGGGCAGCATGCCGTCGATCGGAACCTCCAACATCACGCTCACGCTGGCCGCGCTGTGCTTCAGGAGCGCGAGCCACATGATCACCCAGCTCCGCCACGACACCGCGCCGGCCGAAGTCGCCGCCGGCTGAACGATCGGAAAACGCCTGTGGCCTCGCACAAGATCACCAGCGTCGAGCAGCTGCACACCTACCTCCACGCGGCGATGATGCTCGAACACGGGACGATCCCGCCGTACCTGACGGCGCTGTACTCGCTTCACCCCGGCAGCAACCCCGACGCCTTCCACGTGATCCGTGTGGTGGCGGTCGAGGAGATGCTCCACCTCACGCTGGCGGCGAACGTGATGAACGCCGTCGGGGGCTCGCCAGACCTCACCACCCCCGACTTCGTGCCCGACTATCCGACCTACCTGCCCGATGGCGAAACCGATTTCGAGGTCAGCCGCCAGGGATTCTCGCGAGAGTGCGTCGAGACCTTTCTGAACATCGAGCGCCCCGGCGAGGCGCCGCACGAAGACGCCAGGCTGATCAGCCGCAAGAACGACAGAGGGCAGCATCTGTGCGGGTCACACGTGGAGTCCGAGATGCGGTTCTGGAGCATCGGCGAGTTCTACGAGGAGGTCCGGCGAGGGATCGATTACCTGCACGAAGAGATGGGCGACGCGCTGTTCAGTGGCGATCCGGCACGACAGGCCGGCCCCGAGTACTACTACTCCGGCGGAGGGACGCTGATCGCCGTGACCGACCTCAAGTCCGCGCGCGCGGCGATGCGCCTGATCGCCGAGCAGGGCGAGGGCTTGCGCGGTGCGATCTATGACGCGGAGCACGAGCTCTCGCACTACTACCGCTTCGAGCAGCTCCTGCGCGGGCGCTACTACCAGAGGGGCGACGAGCACGGCAAGCCGACCGGTCCCACGCTCGACGTCGACTGGGACGCCGTCTATCCGGTCAAGCAGGACGCCACGATCGACGACTTCCCGGAGGGCTCCGAGCTGCGCGCCGCGGGCGTCCAGTTCAACCAGCGCTACGCCGAGTTCCTCGCCCTTCTGACCCGCGCCTACGGCGGGTCTCCGGAGCTCCTCATCGACGCCGTGGTGGAGATGTTCCGGCTGCGTGACCGGATCGGACAGCTCATGCGTGTCCCGATCCCGGGGGCGGACGGCGTCAACGGCGCGCCGACGTTCGAGGTGTCCCGAGTGCCCGGAAGGGTGGAGTCGTGAGCGACGCCCAACGCCTGTCCGGGTTCCTGGAGCTCTCCTCCACGCTGACGGGATTCAGCGTCTTCGAACTCCAGGGCACCGGCCAGGCCGAGCCTTACCTCTCGACCGTGACCGACGTCGCCGGCGCGGAGATCTTCGACGAACTGCTCGAGGCATACGGGCGCGTGCAGGCGGGGGCGGACGAGGGTGCCGCGGATCTCGACGGCCGGCTGCGACGGGAGATCCTCGCCGACGAGAAACTCGGGCCGATCGCCCGGAACATCATCAAGATGTGGTTCGTGGGCATCTGGTACGAGCTGCCCAGCGCGTGGAGGGAGGCCTTCGGGGTCCGCGAGGAGGATTTCATGCACATGGTCTCGCCGGGCGCCTATACCGAAGGGCTCCTGTGGCCGACGATCGGCGCCAATCCGAACGGGGCCAAAGCCCCCGGGTACGCCTCGTGGGCTCTGCCACCGCGGATCCCGACCGTGGACAGCACCGACTGAGACCGGTGCCGCGTGCACCCCACAACGAGGGCTAAAACGAGAGGTACGGAACGATGAGCGACGGTCCCGCGAAATTTGATCCCGACAAGGTCTGGCTGGGCGTTACCCCGACGCTGTGGTGGAACGACGACTTCCCGTCGATCGACATCGGGGTCACGTTCGAGCAGTGCATCAGCGAGATGGCGCTGGCGGGCTACCAGGGCTGCAGCATCGGGCACAAGTACCCGACCGACCGAGATGTCCTCAAGCGCGCTCTCGACCTCCGCGGGCTGCGGGTGACCGAACCATGGGTGAGCACGTACTTCACGATCAAGGACATGGAGCAGCAGACGCTCAGCACGTTCGAGCGCCAGCTCGAGTTCATCAAGGCGATGGGCGGCACCGACATCGTGGTGGCGGAGTTCGGCGGAGCGGTCAACCCGCTGCCGGTGGCCGTCTTCTCGAACCGCCCGATCTTCGACGATCAGCAGTGGGAAGCCCTCTCGCGGGGCATGAACCGGCTGGGACAGATGGCCAAGGACGCTGGCATGCGCCTCTGTTACCACCACCACATGGGCACCGGAGTGATGATGCGACCGGAGGTGGACCGGCTGATGGAGTCCACCGATCCGAACCTCGTCAACCTGCTGTTCGACACCGGTCACCTCGCATTCGCGGGCGGTGATCCGCTCGAGTTGGCGCAGGCCTACGGCGAGCGCATCAAGCACGTCCACCTGAAGGATGTCCGGGCCGACATCGCGAAGACCGCGCGCGAGCAGCACTACTCGTTCCAGGACGCGATCGAGGCCGGCGTGTTCACCGTCCCGGGCGACGGCTCGATCGATTTCGTGCCGATCTTCGACGTGCTCGCGCAGGCGGGATTCGAGGGGTGGCTGGTGGTCGAGGCCGAGCAGGACCCGGCCAAGGCCACGCCGCTGGAGTACGCGCGCAAGGGCCGTGAGTACCTGCGCGAGGTGCTCGGCTGGTGACGATCAGCGCCTCCGCGCCGCGGGAGCTGTACTTCAGCTTCTTCATGTTCACGGCCGACCTGAGGCCGAACGATCCCGAGTACCGCCGGCAGATCATTCACCACGCCAAGGAGCTGGTCGGTCTGGGGTACGCCGGGTTCGACGTGCCAATCGCCCCGCCCGGGAACGGCGACTATGGCAGTGAGCTCGCCGGCTACGTGGAGCTGCGGCACGCCCTCGACGCGGCCGGCCTCGAGGACGTGCCGTTCAGCACCAACGTCGGCGCGACGAGGACCTTCGACCCCACCTCCGCGTACGCCGAGCAGCGACAGGCAGCACTCTCCTACCTGAAGTCAAGGGTCGACATCACCGCGGCGCTGCGCGGCGGGATCATGGCCGGCCCGATCATCTTTCCGTACGCAGTGTTCCCGGTCATGGACAGCGGCGAGCCGCTCTGGAGCGACGCGCTGAGGGAGTGGGCGAGCGCTCGCTACGGCTTTGCTCAGCCGATTCTCAACGAGCTCGGGGAGTACGCGCAGGAGAAGAACATCAGCCTCGCGATCGAGCCGGTCGATCACTGGGAGACCCCCGCGCCGAACCTGGTGCGCGAGGTGATGGACTTCCTTCAGGACGTCCCCAGCCCCCAGCTGGGCGTCTGCATCGACAGTGCCCACGTGATGCTCGGCGGCGACGGCCCCAGAGCGTTCGCCGAGCAGGTCCAGCGGGCGGGGGCCGCGGGCCGGATCCACTCTGTCCACATCTCACCCCCCGACCGTGGCTCGTTCGAGGACAGTTGGATCCCCTGGCAGCAGTTTCTCGAGCCGGTGCTCGCGCACTACGACGGGCCGCTGCTGGTGGAGACCTTCAACGCGGTGGCGCCGTTCATCACCTTCCTGCGGCTGGGCCGCAAGAAGTTCTGGATCCCGGGCGAAGATCCGCCGGATGAGAGCGTTCCGGATGCGTACACCGTCGCCGCCAGGGCGATCGACAAGGTTCGGAGCGAACTCTCCGCTCACGCTCATGCCTAGACAAAGGAACTTCGATGACTGACACGCCACCACAGACGCGTCTCGGGAGCGCCCTGGTGCCGGAGACCGGCCCAGCCGTGTCGCACAACAACCTCACCTCATTCCGGCCCGTCTCGCCGCAGGCCGCCACCGCCGAGAGCATGGGGCCGCTGCGAGACCTCCCGGGGCACTGGCAGGGAACCGGGTTCAACCTCATCGCCCGCCCGGACTTCGAAAGCGAGAACGAGGATGGCTTCTTCCTGGAGCTCAATCTGCTGTTCGAGACGATCGACTTCACCCCCATCGGCTCGCCGATCCAGAACCGGGGCAGTGCCCAGCCGGACGTCGCGCTGTTCGGGGTGACCTACGTGCAGCGCGTGACGGATTCGACCACGGGAGGTGCGCTGCACATCGAGCCGGGGGTGTTCCTCAAGATCCCACCGACGTCGGTCCCCGAGACCGATGAAACCATCGCGCGGCTAGGCAACGTCCCCCACGGCAACTCGTTCTGCACGGTCGGCGAGGCACACGAGATGGTCCCCGATGCCTCGTTCCAGATCCCGCCCACGCCCACGGTCCCGTTCAAGATCGGGTCCGAGCCGCCGGCGCCGGACACGAAGAACCCGTTCCGGGCCTACGACCTGAGCGCCGAGTCGAGGTTCCGCACCAATCCGCTCCCACCCGAGATAACGCAGGAGATCGTCGACAACCCGGCGATCTACAACCAGCACCGCCTCGACGGCCACACGATCAACCACATGACCGTGCTTCCGACCTCGACCGCCGCCGGCGGGGGCATCGGCAACATCCCCTTCATCACCCACAATGCAGACGCCGTCTCGCTGGACTCGGTGTTCGCGATCCAGCGCATCCAGGGCCCGAACGAGGTGGAGTTCCTTCAGCTTCAGTACACACAGAGCGCGCTGCTCAATTTCCGCGGCATGAGCTTCCCGCACGTCTCGGTCGCGACGCTGATCAAGGCGTTCTGAGACGCGGGCGGGAGCGCTTCGCCTTCCGCCCGCGCCCCGGCCTCTAAGTCATCTCGTCGGCGATCACATGCTGGACGGCGTTGATCAACGCGAGGTGCGTGAACGCCTGCGGGAAGTTCCCCAGATGGCGCCCGCTCTCAGCCTCGATCTCCTCGCCGTACAGGCCGAGCGGAGAGGCGAGTGCGAGCATCTTCTCGCACAGCGCCTTGGCCCGGCGCTTGTCTCCGATCTCGCTCAGCGCGCTGACCAGCCAGAACGTGCAGATGGCGAAGCTACCCTCCTTGCCCGACAGCCCATCGTCGGTCTCATCGACCTTGTAGCGAAGGACGAGCCCGTGCTCGGTCAGCTCGTCGGCGATGGCACGCACGGTGTTTTGGAGCCGCTCGTCGTCGGGGGGCAGGAACTGCACGATCGCCATGAGCAGAAGCGACGCGTCCAGGGCGTCGGTGTCGTAATGCTGGCGGAAGACACCCCGGTCGCTCACGCCGCGTTCGAGGATCTCGTCGCGGATCTCATCCGCACCCTTGCGCCAGCGGACGGCGAGATCCGGGTCGGCGTAGATCTCGGCCAGACGGGCGCCGCGATCGAGCGCCACCCAGCACATCAGCTTTGAGCTGACGTAGTGCTTCGGCTCGCCGCGCGCCTCCCAGATGCCCTGGTCAGGCTCGCGCCAGACCCTCGCTGCACCCTCCACCTGAGCCTCGACCAGCGGCCAGAGCTCATGTGGCATGGTGTTCCGGCGCTGCGTATGCAGGTGCACGGAGTCCACCACGGCCCCGTAGACGTCGTTTTGCCGCTGCGAATATGCGCCGTTCCCGATCCGCACCGGCCGCGAGTGATCGTAGCCTCGGAGATGGTCGAGGGTCTTCTCGGTCAGGTCACGCTCTCCCCCGATCCCGTACATGATCTGAAGCGAGCCGTCCTCGTTGCGTTCCAGGTCGACGACGAACTGCATGAAGTCGTCGGCCTCCCAATCGAGCCCGAGGGCGTGGAGCGCGTAGAGCGTGAACGTCGCGTCACGCATCCAGGTGTAGCGGTAGTCCCAGTTACGCTCCCCGCCCGGAGTCTCCGGAAGCGATGTCGTGAGCGCGGCGACCAACGCCCCGGTCGGTGCGTAGGTCAGACCCTTGAGAGTCAACGCCGAGCGCTGGAGATGGCCGGCCCATGGATGATCGGGGAACTCCCCGTCGGTCAGCCAGCCGCGCCAGTAGTGGAAGGTCTCAGAGATCCAGCTCTCGGCCTCGTCGACCGTGCGCGGAACCTCGAGATCCGCCGCCCACCCGAGGGCGACGAAGCATTTCTCGCCCTCGACCATCGTGTGGCGCGCGCGGACACGGGAGGATTCGACTCCAAGCCGCATGTTGCTCGCCAGCCGGATCTCCTGCTCCCCCAGATCAACCCCGTGCTTGCCACGCCCGTGCGCAAGTCCGCCCTCCGCATCATCCGACAGCTCCCACTCGGCCGGTTCACGCGCATAGTCGAACATCGGCTCGCAGATGACCTCGAGCTCCACCTGCCCCTGCACGCACTCGATCAGCCGGATCAGCGTGTGCTGTGCTGACTTGTCGGTCGGAGGCCGCGTTTGCGGGCTCCGATCTGCAGCCTGGCGCCACTGGCCGATGGCCAGCGCGTCACGGACGGTGATCCACCCTCCGCGCGTCATCCATGTCGTTTCCAGGACGTTTGTGCCCGGGAGATACCGGCGCGCCAGCGGGACGTACACGCCATAGGGACCGACGCGAAACTGGCCGGCGCTGCGGTCGAGCAGGGCGGTGAACACACTTGGTGAATCGAACCGCGGAACGGACATCCAGTCCACCGCGCCGTCAGGCCCTACCAACGCTCCCGTCTGACAGTCGGAGAGGAACGCGTAGTCGGCGATCGGTGTGAACCCCATGGTACCGGCGCTCCCCGGCGCCGCGTTGAACTTCGGCGTGCCGCCTGCGTCTGTTGCCTGCACCGGATCAGCCATTGCGCCCGTCCCCCCCGCCTCCGACGGTTTGTTCACACCAGCGCGTCACGTACCTCTCCCCCTCCGTTGGCCCTTCAATCTCGAGTAGACGCTGCAGCCTATCTAGGCCGGAGGTCATAAACCGTCGAATCCCGGTCGACCGGCTCGGCGCGGTTACTCAGTACTGGGCCGAATCAGCCACCTCGACGACCGTGGGCTCGGTCTTGGTAGTCATGTCGTTCAGGACCCCGGAGGCCAGCAGTCGCTCCCTGACGGCGTTGGCATCCTCGACGGAGCCGTACTCGGTAGCGACGAATACCTGCCTCGGGTCGTCGACTCCGCGAAAGATCTGGTGGCCCTTCGCGACTCCCTTACGCCCCGCCGGATCAGAGTCGAACACCTGCTTCCAGCCATCGAAATCCTCGATCTCGAAGTGAATCAGCATGAACGCCATGAGAACGCCTCCCTCGTGATGCGGTAGCCCAACCGTTGGCCCGACTCTAAACCGGCTCACATTCGCCTGCAACAGGGCGAGCCTGCTCCACGCTGGTAAACGCTCCGTCGATCAGCCAAGATGTCCCCATGCCTCGGGCGCAGTGGGCGGGCGTAGGTCAACCTGGGCGATCGTTCGGCCGGACCAACTCCTCCCAGGGACTGCACCTCGGTGTCTGAGGCCACCGACACACGGGTCGTGGTCCTCAGGGACCGCTACGAACTGCTCGAGACCCTGGGGTCTGGCGGCGAGGCGCGAGTGGTGAAGGCGCTGGACCGCCAGCACGCGCGACTGGTGGCTCTCAAGATGAGACCGGTCGGCACGGATCAAGGCCGCGACGACGTGCTCCGTGAGGCCCGGGTTCTGTTCGGGCTGACACCCCATCCATCGCTGCCGCTCGTGCGGGAGGACTTCTTCGACGGCGACCAGTACGTCATCGTGATGGATTGGGTCGATGGCACCGACCTCTCAAGGCTTCTCCGGGACACGGGCACTCCGGGCCTCCCCTTGTCCAGCGTCCTGGCCTACCTCGCCGAGGCCGCTGAGGCTCTGACCTTCCTGCACACCCACGACCCGCCGATCATCCACGGTGACGTCAAGCCGGCCAACCTGATTCTGACGCGCGGTGGCCACGTGAAGCTGGTGGACTTTGGGCTCTCCTCGACGCTGGGGATGGGCGGTGAGCGCAGGGGCACGGCTGGATTCCGAGCGCCGGAACTACAGGCCGGCGGGCCACCCTCGCGCGCCAGCGACGTGTACGCGCTGGCGGCGACCGCGTTTGCGCTCCTCACCGGTGCGCCCCCCGGGGGGACGCCGCCGACTTGGGAGCGGCTCGACGCCGGACAAACGGTGCGACTGGAGGCGGCGGTCGCGGCCGGTCTCGCAGCCGATCCCGCGCACCGTCCGGCCACCCCCGGGGAGCTGGTCGAGCGCTTGCGTTCGGGCTGGGCCTCGACCCTCCCGACCGGGGTTATGACCTTCTGCATGTCGGACATCGAGGGCTCGACCAAGCTCTGGGAGAGCCAGCCGGTGGCGATGGCGGAGGCGCTCGTCCGTCACGACGAGCTGATCGCCGGAGTGATGGAAGCGCACGGCGGCCGTTTCCTGAAGTCGATGGGCGAAGGCGACTCCACAACGTCGGTGTTCGAATCGGCAATGCAGGCGGTGAGGGCAGCGATCGAGGCGACGCGCGCGCTCGCGGACCAGACCTCGCCCGACGGCGCGCCGATCCGCGCACGCTTCGGACTTCATACCGGCGAGGGACAGAAACGCGGTGATGCCTACTACGGTCCGAGCATCAACCTCGCCGCCCGGGTGCGAGGCGAGGCGGGCGGCGGCGAGATCCTGCTCTCGCAGACGACGGCAGAGCTGGTGAGCGGGAACCTTCCCGCGGGCTACGCGATCGTTGATCTGGGTTTCCACAACCTGAAGGGCATCCACAGACCTGCGGCGCTGAAGGCGCTCATCGGTCCGGGTCTGGCGACGGTGCCGTCGGCCGCCGAATGTCCCTATCGCGGGCTGCTCGCCTTCCGGCCGCGCGATCGCCACCTGTTCTTCGGTCGCGAGGAGGTGGTGGCCGAGGTGCTGGCACGGGTTGCGCCGGCGCGGCTGCTCGCGGTGGTCGGCGCGTCGGGGAGCGGTAAGTCCTCCCTACTCCGAGCCGGCGTGCTCGCCGCGGTGGAGGCAGGCGAGCTCCCGGCCGTGCACGCAGCTCGCCTGATCACCCCTGGGGCCCAACCGCCGCTCGATCTCGGCGATGACGAGGCCGAATTACTGGTCGTCGATCAGTTCGAGGAGCTGTACACGCAGTGCCATGACGCCGAGTTGCGAGCTCGCTTCATCGAGTGCCTGGTCTCCCGAAAGGGGCCGGTGGTAATCGGGGTGAGGGCCGACTTCTACGGTGAGATGAGCACCGACGCGGAGCTGGCCAACGCGGTCGCCCAGAACCAGGTGCTGCTTGGTCCGATGCGCGACAACGACCTTCGCCGCGCGATCTGCGAGCCGGCTCGGGTGGCCGGACTCCGACTGGAGCCGGGCCTCATCGACCTCGTGCTGCGTGACGTGGCGGGGGAACCCGGCGCGCTACCGCTGATGTCACACGCGCTGCGCGAGACCTGGGAGCGCAGGGACGGGAGGGCGCTCACGGTCAAGGCCTACCACCGCAGCGGTGGCGTCAGCTCAGCGGTGGCGCGGACCGCCGACGCGGTCGTCGAGGCAACTCCGGAGTCCGACCGGCCCTTGCTGCGCAACGTCTTCCTTCGCCTCACCGAGATCGGCCACGACGTGGAGGACACCCGGCGTCGCGTTCGCGTCGAAGAGCTCGTCCCCCAGGGAACCTCAGCTGACACGGTGAGGACCCTGCTGGGGCGGCTGGCGGAAGCCCGCCTCGTGGCCCTCGACAAGGGAACCGCCGAAGTCGCACACGAGGTCCTCATACGTCGCTGGCCGACCCTGCGCCGCTGGCTCGAGGAGGACCGTGAAGGGATCCGTCTGCATCGGCGGCTCAGCGATGCCGCCCGCCTCTGGGACGCCACCGGCCGGGAGCCGGCCGACCTCTATCGCGGCACGCGTCTGGATGCGGCAGTCGAATGGGCGAGGGCGGACGGTGCCTCGCTCAACGAGACCGAGCGGGCGTTCCTGAACGCGAGCGTCGACGAATCGACTGAGTCGCAGCACCGGCAGCTGACGGCCAATCGCCGGCTGCGCCGTGCGCTGATCGGAAGCGCGGGTCTCCTCGTCGCGGCGCTGGCGCTGCTCGTCTTCGCCCTGGTGAGCCGGCATGCCGCGGTCGGGGCAGAGGCATCAGCCCGGTCCCAGGCGCTTGCCACCGAGGCGCAAGGCCAGGTCGCGCGGGATCCACAGCGCGCGCTGCTCCTGGCCCGGGCGGCGCTGGCGGCGGCCCCGACCCCCGGCGCCGAGCTGGCTGCATCGGAAGCGCTGGACGCCAACACGGTCCGGTCGCAGCTCCCCTCGTTCGGAGCCCAGGGCTGCCTGACGGCCAACTTCCTGTTCCTGTTCGATCGCGGCCGGATCGCGGCTGACAACACCTGCGATGGCTACGTCGTGTTTGGGGACCTCGTGCGCAAACGGATCGTCAACCGCGTGAGGGTGGGGCCCTCTTCGACTGACATGATCCTCGGCCCGGGTGGCCGAACGCTGATCGTCGCCACGGGGCGCAACCTGGTCAGCCTGGACGTGCGGACGATGCGCGTGCGGCATCTGTTCACGGCCCCATTTCCGATCTATCAGGTCGCCGGGGCACCCGGACGGTTTCTGGCCATCGCGGATAACGACACCGTCGGCGTCGTCGACCTGCGCCGGCGCCATCTGCGCGTGATCGCGCACGGCGACGCAAGCGTCAACATCGTGAACGGCATGATGTCGGCGTCTGGAGACGTCCTGCTTCTCGCCTCGACTGGGCAGAGCCGGGGCCGCGGGGATCTGTTCCCCGGCCTGACCGCTCTGAATGTCCGCACTGGCAGGCGACGCACCGTCACTCTGGCGAGGCCTCCCGATCTCGCCGCTGTGAACTTCCTCAGGGTTTCACCCGACCGTCGGACATGGTTCATCACCGGGGCCGACATAAATGCGAACAACAACGGTCAGGTCGCGACTACCTGGGCGGTCGATCCGCGGTCCGGACGGGTCCGCTGGGTCGCGAGCGGGCCCCGTGGGGGTCTGGCGAGCCCGGTTCAGGCCTCGCCAGACAGCCGGCTGGTGGCGGTCGGGTACAGCACGGGCGCAGCAGATGTGCTGGACGTCGCCACCGGACGCCTCGTCGTGCGCGACACGAGCAGCAGCAGCATTGCCGCGGGTGACCTGGCTTTTCCGACCGGAGACAACCCGCTGGTGACGGTCTCGCTGGACGGCGTGTTCCGGACCTGGGCCACGCGAGGCACTGAGCAGTTGCGGTTGCAGGCACCCCCTGACCCGGCTGTGGACTTCACCCCCGACAGCCGGGATGTGGTGCTGGTGGGCGCGCGTGGCGAAATCGTCGACCGGCGCACTGGTCAGGTCGTGCGCAGGTTCCCGGGATTCCCGGCGGGGAGCGTCTTCAACACCTGCAACTCCGCATGCTTTGCGGCCTCCCCCGGACTGCGCTGGCTCACTTACCTGGATCCGCGATCGACGAGTCCCCGGATTGTGGAGATCGAGGGTCGAAGCGGCCGCTCGGTCGCAGCGGTGACCGTTCCGCGCCTGGACGCACAGGGAGTCGCCCTTGACGGCCGGATCGTGGCCGCGTACGTCGACGGTCACCAACTGTTCGCCCGGCTGATCGATCCGCATTCGGGCCGGGTGCGGGAGCTGGCGCCCGGTGAGAGCAGCGCCGGTTGCGCCGCAAGCACCCCGTCCTTCACGCCGGACGGCCGCTTGATGGCGATCGTCGACAGCTGCATACACCTCGTCGTCTGGGACCTGCGAAGCGGGCGGGTGAAGCGGACGGTCGTGTTGCCCGACCGGGCGAGCGGGTCCGGCGCCCGCCTGTCACCTGACGGCCGGTACGCCCTCGTGACCGTGCTGGGAGGCGCCTTCGTGCGGGTTGATCTCGTCTCCGGGAAGACCGTCGAGGTGCCTGGGGCACAGGCGGAGGGCAACGTGCTCGCGATCTCACCCGACGACCGCTTCTATGCGATCGGCCGTCAGGACGGGACGGTCGACGTGTACGACGCACGATCGTTGCGACTCGTACGCCACCACACGCTCGTCAATCCGATCGAGACGCTCGTCTTCTCGCCCGACAGCCTCGAGCTCGCGGTGGAGGACACGAGCAACGTCGTGCGGCTCTGGGACACCTGCGCGGTGTGCGAGAACGCGGAGCGCCTATCCCAGCTAGCTGCCAGGCAAACCGTGCGAGACCTCACCCCCGGCGAGCGAGCGACGTTCAACGTCAAGTAGCCGGACGCGAAACGCCGTCAGCCGCGTCGGATCGTGTAGCTCAGCTGGTAATTGCCCTGGCCCTCGTTGCCGTTGCCGAGGTCGATCGGCCCGGACCCGGGGAATCGTTGAGTGACCGCGACCCCGGTCGAGACGTGGTTACCAACGGCCGCGCCAACGCTGCGGTAGGTGTCGAGGACCGTGCCGGTGTCGTCGTTGCCGAACACGTCGAGAATGTTGGGGTTCTGTTCGTCGGTATTCGCCGGGCAGGGGTACAGCAGGTTGGCGAAGACCCCGAGGATGACCTTGCCCGCCGGCTC
This sequence comes from Solirubrobacteraceae bacterium, assembly GCA_036564325.1. Classification (GTDB taxonomy): domain Bacteria; phylum Actinomycetota; class Thermoleophilia; order Solirubrobacterales; family Solirubrobacteraceae; genus Palsa-465. Next base: position 20,543 of record DATCPD010000254.1, read on the forward strand.
GTCGCACTCGCGCCCCGCGACCTGCAGCCAGACCCCCGCGCGGTGGGGAACGTAGATTTTCACCGTCCGGTTGAGCGCAATCCGCTCACCATCGGTGACGTGGGTCGTGAGCTTCGGGGCCCACTGGTTGAGCAGCGCCCAGTACCCATTCAGATCGAGATACAGGGCCCAGTGGGCGCCGGAGGGGTCAGCCACCGCGGGATTCGGATCGGCGCGCTTGATCAGGATCGACTTCAGCGTCACCTTCACCAGGTCGGGCCGATGCGGCGACAGATCGCGTTCCTCGCGCTCGCGGAGGCGCGGAGGCGTGCTCCACCACGCAAAGAAGCTCTTGCCGTAATTCACCTGATGGCCGCTGCCGCGCAGCGTCACCGTGACATCGAGCCCGCGCGCGGTCTTGCGGACGCTCTGCCGACCCGAGCCGCCACCGATCCGATTGACGACCCGGAATAGCAGCCGCGCGCCGGCCGATGGCCTCGCCGGGGCGGGAACGAAGACGTGGTAGCTCCTAGCCAGCGGCTGAAGCCGGTTCGCGGCACTGGTCGCGCACGGCTTGAAACCAGCGTCGTAGCTGCCAGTCGTCAGCGGATGATGGCTCAGCGAGCACTGCTCGATCGCGTGCGCGGCATCCCCCTGGTTGGACACGAACACATCCGTCTGGCTCTCCCCGCGCGCAGACAGATACGGGGCGCGGCGGTTCACGGCGATCGCGCTCAGAGGATGGAGTTCAGAGTGCTCGCCGGTCGTGACGTTGGAGGTGTTGTTCTCTCCCGACTGCCAGTGTCCGCAGTCCCATATCCATGAGCCCCAAACCGTCGCCCGGTCGCCGTCCGTGGGCCAAGCGAACACGGGCAAGGTGGCGCTTTCCCACTCGAAGTGCAGCCGCCCCTGCTCCTCCCCGCCGCCGGGCGCGTAGTTGCTCGTGTGAAGCGTGCGGCTCCCGGCGATCAGGAAGCGGTACTGCGGATCGGGCACGAGGTTCGCGTTGAAGTCGAACGAGCGGTGCTCCAGAATCGCGTCCTGAAGCGAGGCGTGCGCGACGCGCACGACCCCCGTCGCCTTCCGGATCGCGGGACTGCGGTAGACGTAGACCCACTCGGGTGAGGTGTCGAACCCGATCTCTAAATTGGAGCGCTGGCACCCGTCCCGGGCCGGCTGGTCGGCCGCCGACGGTTGCGGGGGGTTCGCCGCTTGCGCGGGCACAGCACAGACCACAGCCGCCGCCACCAGACCCATCGTGACAGCGGCCCTTCTCACGAGGTTCACATCTAACACCCTATGCCCCTGGTCGGCGCGTGTCCAGGTTTCGCCGCCCAGGTCCCCAACCCAGGGCCCTTGCGATGCCTGCCCGCTGACCAGCGAGCTAGCGCCGCCGATTACCGGTCAGGCGTCGCGGATGATGCGCAGGATCACCGCGCGCGTTGTGTGGCTCGCTGCCTCGAGGACCGCCGTCAGCTCCTCCTCACGCAGCTCCTCCGCGGCCTCTACCTCCACGATCAGAGGTTCCGTTCCCTCGCCCGCATGAGTGATCACGCGGTGGACCTCGTCGGCCTGGCGCGTCAGCGCCTCTGGAGAGGGCACCGACAGCACGACCTGGCCGACGGTCGACGGCTCGAGCTTGCCCGCAGCGTCCGTCGGGCCGAGTTCGACGACGACCGCGCCGGTCGCGATGCTCGAAAGTGCCTGCCCGCTGAGCTGCCGGTGAACCGCGCTGCCGCGCGGGAGCTGGATGATCAGCGTCGGCTCGCTCGCCACCTGCCGAACCCTATCGCGGGCGGCTCGCGATCAACCGACCTCGTAGCGCGCCGGTACGTAGTTCTGGTCGCTCTGCGGCGGCCGGACGTAGGCCCGATTCTGGCGCGGGGGGAGTTTCAGCTTCTTGCGCGGAACTTCCTCATACGGGATCAGGCTGAGCAGATGCGCGATCAGGTTCAGCCGTAACGTCCGCTTGTCGTCGGCCTCGACCACGTACCACGGCGATTCCCGCGTGTCGGTGTAGGCGAACATCTCATCCTTGGCCTCCGCGTAATCGACCCAGCGCCGGCGCGCCTCGAGGTCCATGCCGCTGAGCTTCCACTGTTTCGCCGGGTCGTTCAGCCGCGCCTTGAACCGGCGCTCCTGCTCCTCGTCGCTGACCGAGAGCCAGTACTTGACGAGGATCATGCCCGAGCGCAGCAGGTCCCGCTCGAACTGCGGGCAGGTCCGCATGAAGTCCTCGTAATCGTCCTGTGTGCAGAAGCCCATGACGTGTTCGACACCGGCACGGTTGTACCAACTGCGGTCGAACAGCACCATCTCCCCCGCGGCCGGCAGATGCGCGACGTAGCGCTGGAAGTACCACTGCGTCCGCTCGCGCTCGGTCGGCGTCCCCAGGGCCACGGTCCGCACCACGCGCGGGTTCGTCTTCTCGGTGATCCGTTTGATCGTCCCGCCCTTGCCGGCGGTGTCCCGTCCCTCGAACAGGACTACAACCTTCAGGCCCTTGTGGACGACCCAGTCCTGGAGACGCACGAGCTCCACCTGCAGACGTGCGAGCTCCTTTTCATAACCGCGTTTGTCGAGCGGGCGGGGCAGCGCTACTTGACCGCCTCCGCCTGCAGCTCGTCGTCGAGCTTCTCGGCCGCCGACGGCTCGTGCTCTGGAATCATCGGGCCGTCGCCGGCCGGATCGACGACGTCGCGCTCGAAGAACTCGTAACGGCCCTCGAGCACGGATTGCGCGGCCTTGTATTGGTCGTCGTCGTTGTTGGCCCACAGCTCGTGGAACAGCCGGTCGGCCCGGTCCCGTGCCTGAGCGCAGAACAGGTCGGCCAGCTCGTAGACCGCGTCCTTGTTCCCCGGATCCTCCTGCCCCAGCGTCGACGCGTAGGTGCAGGCACTGGCGATGGCGAACAGCTCGGCGCCGATGTCGACGATGCGCCCCAGCAGCGCGCCCTTCTGCTCGAGCTTGGCCTGGTAGCGGCCCATGGCGTAGAACGTCGAGCGCGCCAGCTTGCGCGAGGAGCGCTCGGCGTAGCGCAGGTGCTTCGCCAGGTCGCCGAACTCGTCGAACGACGTCCGGCTCTGGCCCTTGCCGACGGTCAGCGAGGGGAACCACTTGGCGTAGAAGGCGCCGGCCTTGACCGCGAGCTTGGCCTTCTCACCGATGCCGCCGTCGCCGAGCAGGATGTCGCCGGCCACGCTCAGGTGCTGGTCGAGGGCCTCGCGGGCGATCATCAGGTGCATGATCTCCGTGGAGCCCTCGAAGATGCGGTTGATGCGCATGTCGCGCAGCATCTGCTCGGCCGGCACCGGCTTCTCGCCGCGGGCGGCCAGCGACTTCGCCGTCTCATATCCACGTCCGCCGCGGACCTGAACCATGGTGTCGACGGCCTCCCACGCCCGCTCCGATCCATAGAGCTTGGCGATCGCCGCCTCGATGCGGAAATCACGCTGCTTGTCGTCAGCCAGACGCGAGGAAACGTCGACCAGCGCCTCCAGCCCGAACGCCGTGCCGGCGATGAACGCGATCTTCTGCGCCACGGGGTCGTGTTTGCCGAGGGGCTGGCCCCATTGCTTGCGCTCGTTGGCCCACTGACGCACGATCTTCAATGAGTACTTGGTGGCGCCGGCGCAGATGGCCGGGAGCGAGAGGCGGCCCGTGTTGAGCGTCCCGAGGGCGATCTTCAGCCCCCTGCCCTCGCCGGCGATCACGTTCTCCCTGGGGACGTAGACGTCCTTGAACACCGTGACCGAGTTCTCGAGACCGCGCAGGCCCATGAACTCGTTGCGGTGGGTGACCGTGATCCCCTCGGTGTCCATCGGACAGATGAACGCCGTGATGCCGCCCTTGGAGCCCTCGGCCTTGGGCACTACCGCCATGACCACGACGACATCGGCGATGTAGCCGTTCGTCGCCCACAGCTTCGTCCCGTTGATCGTGTAGCCCGAGCCGTCCTCGGTCGGGACAGCCGTCGCCGACATGCGGGCGGGGTCCGAGCCGACGTCGGGTTCGGTGAGCAGGAAGGCGGAAATGTGATCCTTCGCCACCTTGGGCAGCCATTCGCGCTTCTGCGCCTCGGAGCCGTAGGTCTTGAGCGGCTCGGGCAGACCAATCGACTGGTGCGCCGAGAGCAGCGTTGAGATCGCCGCGTGCCAGGTGCCGGCCAGCGCGAGCGCCCGGTTGTAATACACCTGCGTGAGACCGAGGCCGCCGTACTCCTTGGGGATCTTCATGCCCAGAGCGCCGAGGTCCTTGAGACCCTGGATCACGTCGTCGCCGAGCTTTGCGTTCTCCTCGATCTCCAGCGGATCGACCCGCTCGGTCAGAAAAGCGCGCAGACGGCCCAGGAATTCCTCGCCGTCCCGCACGCGCTCGGGGTCGACCTTGGGCTGTGGGTGGATCAGCTCAAGCTGAAAATTCCCGAGATACATCTCGCGGCCAAAGCTCGGCTGCTTCCAGTCGGCCTCCCGGCTTTCTTCGGCAACCTGCTTTGACTGCTCGTATGAAGGATTAGTTGTTGAGGCCATGGACACAGTCTTACCCATCCAGCAACCTTGTCACCTGCCGACCGGCTGAGCCGCGGTCATGCACGTGCGCGCTGTTACGATTCGTTGATTAGCGGTGCGCTACGACTCGACCGAGGGAGTAAGCGGCTGCTTGTTGGGTCCTGGACGCTGAGGCCGACGACGTGCGGCTGGCGTGTTCGCCTTACCGTACAGAGGCCCGCTCTACGGAAGGCTGTGGCCCAGCATGGACAACGAAGTCCTGTCCGACGTCCTGAGCGAGTTCGCCAGAACGATGGTGACGGACTTTCCGATCCAGGGGATCCTCGATCATCTGGTGAAGCGGATCGTGGATGTGATGCCGATCAGCGGGGCCGGCGTCTCCCTGATCTCCCAGGACCTTGACCCCCGCTACATCGCGGCATCGGACGACGTCGCCCTGCGCTTTGAGCAGCTCCAGAGCGAGTTGAACGAAGGTCCATGTGTGGCGGCCTACCAGACCGGCGAGGCGGTCTCGGTCCCGGACGTGGCCACCGACGCGCGATTCCCCAGGTTCGGACCGCGAGCCTCGGCCGCCGGCCTGTCCGGCGTGTTCACCTTTCCCTTGCGTCACGGTGATCTGCGACTCGGGGCATTGGATCTGTACTGCGACTCTGTCGGTCCGCTGACGCCGGCCTCCATGGTCGGAGCCCAGACGCTCGCCGACGTCGCCGCTGCCTACCTGATCAACGCTCAGGCGCGATCGGACCTGCAGGACTCCTCCGACCGGTCTCGCACCGCCGCCCTCCACGACCCCCTGACCGGGCTGCCGAACCGGGCGCTCCTGATCGAGCGCCTGGAACATGCATTTCTCCGGGGGCGTCGCTCGGGCCACACGATCGCCCTGTTCTTCGTCGATCTGGACGACTTCAAGGCCATCAACGACACCTACGGCCACCAGGTCGGCGACGAACTGCTGGCGGCGGTCGGATCGCGGTTGGCTGCGGTGCTGCGGCCAGGCGACAGCCTGGCGAGGCTGTCCGGTGACGAATTCGTGGTTCTCTGCGAGGACCTGGAGGACCCCGGCCAAGGCGAGGCGATCTCAGCTCGCCTTCGGGACGCCCTGAGCCCAACCTTTTCCCTGTCCGGTGAAGAGGTGAACGTGAATGCCAGCATCGGTATCGCACTCGGTGGCCTCGGCGACATGGCGCCCGCAGAACTGATCCACGCCGCGGATCTTGCGATGTACCGCGGCAAACGCGAGCGACGGGGGCCCCACCAGGTCCTCGACCTATCCGCCGACCACCTTGCCGGGTACTACGCTGAGCTCGCGCGGGACCTACCCGCGGCATCGGGACGGGGCGAGCTGCACCTCGCCTACCAGCCGATCGTCGACACAGCGGATGGCCACCTGACTCGTGTCGAGGCGCTGCTGCGCTGGGACCATCCGTCGAGCGGGTCGGTGCCTCCTCCGGTGTTCATACCGTTTGCCGAGCACTCCGGTCAGATCATCGAACTCGGGCGATGGGTACTCGAACAGGCGTTGAGCGACCGCGGGCAGTGGCAGCGCTATCGCGATGAGCCGATTGCCGTGTCGGTCAACGTGTCAGCGCAGGAGGTCATGTCAGCCGGTTTCGCCTCCAGAGTGGCCTCCGTGCTCGGGGCCACGTCCGTCGACCCCGGGCTGCTGACCCTGGAGGTGACCGAAGGCGTGTTTGGCCGCGACAAGGAGCGCGCGCTGACAGTGTTCGACGCACTGAAGGCCGAGGGCGTGAACCTCGCTCTCGACGATTACGGCACCGGCTACTCGTCGCTCAGAGAGCTCAAGACACTTCCGATCGACACGATCAAGATCGACCGAAGCTTCATCGCGAGTCTAAGTGATGACCCGGCAGGGCACAGCATCCTGACGGCGATCGTCCAGCTCGCTCACGGATTCGGGCTGACGGTCGTCGCCGAGGGCGTCGAGACGGCGGCCCAGCATCAGCAGCTGACCTCGCTGGGGTCTGATGAGTGCCAAGGCTTCTATTTCGCTCACCCGATGCCGGCGCTCACGTTCGAGTCACTGATTCGACACGGTGAGGCCGGTCGGCCCCTGCTTCTGCCGATCGCCGGCGACGGCCGGAGCTAGGCGGGTCTTCCGTCCACGAGCGGGGCAGGCGCACCGAACAGATACCCCTGGGCCAGGTTGACGCCCAGGGAGCGGAGCACGCCGGCCGTCTCCTCGTTCTCGACCCCCTCGGCGATCGTCTGTTGCCCAAACCCCCGGGCCAGGGAAACGATCGCCGTGACCACAGACCGGTCTCGCGGACTCTGGACGACGTCGCGCACGAACTCGATGTCGATCTTCAGGTAGTGCACGGGCAGCTGCTTGAGGTAGGTGAAGCTCGCGAACCCGGTGCCGAAGTCGTCCAGGGCGAAGCGGCACCCCAGCGCGACCATGCGCTCGGCAAAGTGCCGACCGCGATCCATGTTCTGCATGACGGCGGTCTCGGTGATCTCGAAGACGATGTCCCCTGGGTTCGTCTGGTAGTGGAGCAGCTCGTCTCCGATCGCGTCGAGCACAAGCGGTTCGCCAGAGGAAGCCGCGGATAAATTCACCGTCACGGGGTGACCGAGGGCGGCGATGCGGGCGGCCTGTCTGATCACCCATTGATCGATCTCCGCGATCAGGCCGCAGCGCTCTGCCGTCGGCAGGAACGCCAGCGGTGGGATGAGCTGGCCATCACGGTCGCGCAACCGGATCAGCAGTTCGTACTGGACAGTGGCGCCCGTGGCCAGGTCGATAACCGGTTGGGCGTAGAGCACGAATCGGTCCTCATCCAACCCGTCGCGAATCCGGCCGATCCAGGTCTCTCGGTCGGCCTCGCGGACCGTGGGGGTGGTCCCCGGCTCGTACAGCTCCGTCTTGGCCCCGCCGAGCGACTTGGCGTGATACATCGCCGTGTCGGCGTGCTGGATCAGCTGGTCCGCCCGGTGGCTTCCGCCCACCGGCCCCGGGGCGGTCACCGAGATCCCGATGCTGGCGCTGACGATCATCGAGCCGTGCTCCAGCTTGATGGGCTGGTCGATCTCGGTGGCGATACGGTGGGCGACGTTGATCGCATCCTCCGGCCCCGTCATGGAGGGGAGCAGCACCACGAACTCGTCGCCTCCGAGCCGGGACACGCTGTCGATCGCGCGCACCGCGGCCCGGAGCCGCGCCGCCACCTGGCGGAGAACGTCATCGCCGGTAGCGTGGCCGCGCGTGTCGTTGATCTTCTTGAACCCATCGAGGTCGACGAAGATCACGCCCACGAATGTCCCGGAGCGTTCGCCGAGCGCGAGCGCATACATGATCCGGTCGATCAGCAGGGTTCGGTTGGCCAGCCCGGTCAGAGCGTCATGGGTGGCCAGGTGGGTCAGGGCGTGCTGGGCTTCCTCGAGTTCACGCAGGCGATCGGTCTGCAGGCGACCGATCTCCAGGTTGTGCGTGTTCTCCAGGGTGAGGTCGGCGAAGGTGAGGCAATTCACGACGTGTTCATCGACGTCCAGGGCGCCGGTGCTGATCCGAACCGGCACGGTCTCGCCGGCGCCGGTGATGAGCTCGGCCTCGGTCGTGCCGCGGTTCGTTCCCGTGATCTGCTCGAGCGCGGCAACGTCCCCACTGGCGAGCAAGGAAGTGATCGGCGATCCGATCAGCTGGGCCAGCGGACGCATCAGCATTTTGGCCAAGCTCCGGTTGGCGTAGAGCACAATCCCGGATTCCGACACGATTGCGGCGCCGTCGCGCATCGTGTCCACAAACCTCCGGTATGGCCGCTCGCCACTGGAAATGATGGCCGCCTGTGGGTACGGAGGCGGCACGGGCGGCGCGGTGATCGTCCCCATGGTGCTCCCCCGTCGTTTGTGCCGGGCCTCGACGGGAACGCCAGTCCGTCGGACGCGCGAGTCAAAACGCTGCTGTTTGAATAACTGGTCTGCCGGGATGGCGAACCTTTAGGAGGTATCGGCAACTACGGGCGTTTGGTTGAGTCGCCGCGGCGGCCTCCGCCCGAGGCGGGTGAGTATTTCTCGCTAGATCCAGCCCATCTCGGTGGCGCGCAGCACGGCCTGGGCGCGGTCGGCCACGCCGAGCTTCTCGTAGACGCGGTGCAGATGCGATCGGACCGTGCTCGCGGCCAGGCCGAGCTCAGCCCCGATCTGCTTGTACACCTTCCCGCGGGAGAGCTCACGGAGCACCATCGTCTCGCGGTTCGACAGCGGCGACGGTTCGGCCCGGCGGCGACGGCTTCCGCTGGCGTGCGGCAGGTCGAAGAGCACGTCTCGCAGCGCATCGGCCGAGAGGCCGCAGGCGGACGCCAAGCGCAGCATGATCGTGCGATCGATGGCTTCCCCCTGCGCCTGGTGGGCGACCATGTCGGCCAGCCTCACGTAGGTGGCGACCTCGTCCTCGGCCTCGGCCTGGTGGTGAGCTGCGACCGTCCGGGCGAGGCGCTCGGGGAGGCCCCATCGGCGCAGCAGCAGACCGCCCAGGCTCGCGTGGTCGAGGCCGAGATCTCGCTGCTCCTGGCGCGTGCGCTCCTCGGGAGTGGTGGTGCGGTCGTCCAGTGCGGAGGTATGCGCCTCGCTGGCTCGGGCGAGCACGAGCTTGCCGACATCATGCAGGAGCGCAGCCACAAGGACGTCGTCGGTGGTGACGAGCGCCGACTCGCGCGTCAGGCGATCAGCCGCCCGGGCAACCGCCTGAGCGTGGATCCGCGAGCGATGCATCAGCACCTCGAGCGGCGATGTACGCCACGGAAACGCGGCGAGGGGCAGGTTGGTGATCGCGGCCTGGATGCCGCTTGCTCCGAGCGCCTGGGCAGCGTCGGCCACGTTGGCGATCGGCCGCCCGTTGGCGAGTGGTTGGGCCTGACGCAGAACCGCGACGGTGAGACCGGTGTCGCTCTCGATCGCCGCGATGAGCTGGCCTGAGGTGCCGCTCTCGGGCGTAGCGACAGCCGCGAGCAGTCGCTCGTAGGCCGGCGCAAAAGCCGGTATGAGATCGAGTTCCTCGATCGCGCTGGTCAAGCCGCGGCGGCCCACCGCCCCACTCTGTTCGCCCACGGAGGCACCCGTCCGCTTGTTGGTCGCGCTTCCCGCGGGCGCCGGCGACTTCGCGGTGGCACCTCGCGCGAATACCGCCGCAAAGGCATCCACCATCTGTGGGCCGAACTGCGAGCCGGCCTCGAGACACACATACTCGAGCGCCTCAGCGGCGCCCACCCCGCGACGGTATGGCCGGTCGGTCGACATCGCCACGAAGGCATCGCAGATGGCGATCACCTGGCTCAGCAACGGGATCGCCTCCCCCTGAAGGCCGGCGGGGTATCCCTCGCCGTCCCACCGCTCGTGGTGTGCTCTGACGATCGGCGCGGCCACGGCCACCGGAGCCAACCGCTCGAGCAGTTCGCATCCGAGATCCGGATGGCGATTCACCAGCACCCAGTCCTCTGCCGAAAGAGATTCTGTGGTCAGCACGACGCTATCCGGGAGACTCATCATCCCGATGTCTCGCAGACGCGCCGACACGTCGAGGAGCGCTGCGGATGTCGCGTCGAGACCCAGCTGCCGTCCGACCCGCGCTGCCAGCTTGCGCACCAGCGGCGTTGACGCGTGAAGCCCCGGAACGCGGGCGCTGAACGCCGCTTCCAATGCCGTGGCGATCCACTCGGCGCTGTCGGGATCGGGGGCCACATCACCGCGGGTCCTCGACACCGGTTTCGCCGGCAGGGGCTCTGAAGGCTCTCGCCTCGTCGAGCGCTCTGTAATCGTGGCCATCCTGCCTCCCTCGCTGTTGTGTAGTCGCGCCGCCGCGCTCTGCTCGGTGACGAGCGGCGCTCACCGTGAATATGAGCGGTCACGCGGAAGCTCCCGCCTTGTATTCGTATCGGCCATCGTTGACCGTGGCTTGACTGTTTATTCAGCCGCTCCGACCAACACCGGCGGGGGACCGGGCTGCTCGCGTGGCTGTCCGTACGGAGAGCTCTCGAGCCACTGGACCAGATCCTCACCCGGCATCGGCCGGGCGAAGTGGTAGCCCTGGGCCAGATCGCATCCGCATTCGATCAGCATGTTCATCGTCGTCTCATCCTCGACCCCCTCCGCGACCACCTGCAGGCTGAGGTTGTGGGCCAGATCGATGATCGACCGGACGATCACCGCGTCGTCGTCCACGGATGCCATGGTCAGGACAAACGATCGATCGGCTTTGACCTCGGTGACGGGTAGACGCTGTAGATAAACAAGCGAGGAGTAGCCGGTGCCGAAGTCGTCAATCGCAAGTTGCTCGTCCATGCCGTGGAGACGCTCGAGCAGACCGGGGACGGCGGTGTCGATCAGCGCACTCTCGGTGATCTCGAAGGTCAGGTGCTCAGGCGGGACGCCCCAGGCCTTGGTCAGTCGGTCCGCCGTCTTGAACAGACCGGACCCCTGGGCCAGGCAACGTGCGCCCAGGTTCACCGCCATCGTCAGCTCGTAGCCCTGATCACGCCACGATCGAAGCATCCTCAGTGCCTCGTTGATGACCCATTCGGTAATCGGGAGCATCAGCTCGCTGTGTTCGACCTCGGGCATGAACTCGGCGGGCATGAACAGCCGGCCGGACGGGTGGTTCCAGCGGATCAACGCCTCGACGCCGCTGATCTTGAGGGTCGTGAGGTCGATCTTGGGCTGATAGTGCAGGACGAGTTCGTCGCGCTCGATGCAGTGCCTGAGATCACCGACGAGCGCCAAGCGGCGGGCCGGAGACTCCTCTTGCGAGGCGGCGAAGACCGCGTAGCCGCCACCCGATCGCTTGGCGTCATACATGGCCAGATCGGCTCGGCGAAGCAGGTCGTCGATGTTGTCGCCGTGCTCGGGTACCAGCGCTATCCCGATGCTCGCGCGGACGTCGATCCTGTGGTCACGAACGACAAATGTGGGCTCGAGCGCCCGCTGGATCTTCCAGGCGATGGTCACGGCTCCGGTCAGGTCGGTCGGGGCCAGCGGGAGGATCCCGAACTCGTCGCCGCCCAATCGGGCCACCGTGTCGCCCTCGCGCAGGCAGCCGACCAGGCGTTCGGCGACGAGCTTGAGCAGCGCGTCTCCGTATTGATGGCCGAGCGTGTCGTTGACGTGCTTGAACTCGTCGAGATCCAGAACCAACAGGGCTTGCAGGTTCCGGCCTCGCGCCGCTGCTTGGATGCCGTGATTTACCCGGTCGCCGAACAGCACGCGGTTGGGGAGATCTGTGAGATCGTCATGCAGCGCCTGGTACTGAAGCTCGGCCGTATACATCTGGCGCTCGGAGATGTCGCGCACGCAGCCGATGTGGATCCGTCGTTCGCCCAGCTGCACTTCGCTCAGATCGAGCTCGAGCGGGAACGTCGATCCGTCCTTTCGGAACCCCACTGATTCGGCCCCGCGACCGCTCCTCAACTGGGGGTTCGAGAACCAGTGCTTGGCCTGGTCCTCCCCCGGCACGTCGCCCGGAAACCTCCGCGCCACCAGCAGCGAGAATGGCTGTCCGATCGCGTCCTGCTCTTCGTACCCGAACAGCTTGGTAGCGGCACGATTGAACGATTCGATCACGCCGGCGTCGCTGATCGTGATGATTCCGTCAGCCACATGCTCGAGCACCGAAAGCGTCCGGGCCTCGCTGTCGCGTGACTGCTCGCCGAGCAGGGTGACCTCCCGGAGTGACTCCTCGAGCGCCCGGGACTTGAGGTACAGCTCGATGAACACCGAGACCTTGGCTCGCAACTCGCCCGGCACGATCGGCGCGAAGATGAAGTCGACGGCCCCGCTCGCATAGGCGACCGGAACCTTCACCTCGTCTTGCTGGTGAGCGGTGATGAAGACCATCGGGGTGTGCGCGGATTCCTTGCGCATGCGGATCAGGCGGGCGGTCTCATAGCCGTCCATGTGCGGCATCTTGACGTCCATCAGGATCACCGCGAACGATCGCGCCATCACCTCATGCAGCGCAGCTTCACCTGAGTTGGACTCGACGATCTCCTCGCCCAGGGGCTCAAGCACCGCGCGGATGGCCAGCCGCTTGGCGGCGTTGTCGTCGACGACGAGAATTGCCGCCGGCTGGTGGGGTTCTGGCGGGGCCGGGCTCTCGCCGACCGACCTTAGGGCTGCGCCGTTGACGCTGGCCAGGCCGATCGCGCTCACTGCGGCAAGGCCTGCGTCGGGGCCACCAAGGGAAGCCATCGACTGAGTGCGCTCAGCAGCTCCGCGGTGTCGACCGGCTTGGGGATGTAGTCGGAGGCACCGGCCGCGATGCACCGGTCACGCTCGCTGTCCACGATCTTGCCGGTGACCGCAATGATCGGCACCGCGGCATACTGAGGAAGCTCGCGGATCGCGGCCATGGCCTCGTAGCCATCCATGACGGGCATCATGATGTCCATCAGGACGATGTCGATGTCGCCGCGCTCCGCGAGCGTCGCCAGGGCGGCCTGTCCGCTCTCCTCGGGAACGACGTTCAGCTTGCCTCGTTCCAGCAGCGCGGTAAGCGCGAAGATGTTGGGGAAGTAATCGTCCACGACCATCACGGTCGTGCCGGCGGCAGAGCCCTCGTAGAACTCCTCTGCCTGTGATGGGAGGGCGACCTCCACCGGCCCGGAGGACGGCCGCGCGATGACTGGCGCCGAGACAACGCTCCCCGGCCACGAATTCGAGACAGCGGCGACGTCCTCGTCTGCGGAAGGGGCTCCGAGCGGGAGGTAGACGGTGAAGGTGCTGCCCGTCCCGACGGCGCTCTCCAGGGTGATCTCTCCCCCGAGCAGTCCGACGAGGTTCCGGCAAATCGAAAGGCCGAGCCCGGTGCCGCCATATTCCCTGGCCGTGGCGCCGTCGGCCTGGGCGAATGGCTCGAACATCGCCGCCTGCAGGCTTTTCTTCACGCCGATGCCCGTATCGCTCACCTTGATGGCCATGACCGCGTAGGCTTGCGCGAGCGATTGGCAGGCTGGGTCCCAGCCGCCGTGGCTGCGCTCCAGCCGAAGCGTTACCTCACCCAGTTTGGTGAATTTGAAGGCATTGGCCAGGAGGTTGTTGAGAACCTGACGCAGCCGATGCGGATCGGAGGCGATCGTCGCGGGCAGCCGGTGGTCGAGCTCGACGCGGAACTCCAACCCCTGACGCTCGGCGAGCGGGGCAAACGCCTGCAGCATGCTGTCATGCAGGCCGACCAGCGAAACGGCTTCCATTTCGACGTGGACGGTCTTGGACTCGACCTTGGCGAGGTCGAGGATGTCATTGAGAAGCTTGAGCAGGTCAATGCCGGAGGAACGGATGACGCTCGCGTACTGAACCTGCTGGTCGGTGAGGTTGCCGTCCGGGTTGTCCTGCAGCTGCTCGGCCAGCACCAGCAAACTGTTCAGCGGGGTCCGAAGCTCATGGGACATGTTGGCGATGAACTCGGACTTGTACTTCGAGGACACCGACAGCTCGGTGGCCTGCTCCTCCAGCAGTCGCTTGGCCTCCTCGACTTCCTGGTACTTGCCTTCGACCTCGCTGTTCTTGTCCGCCAGCAGGGCAGCCTGCTCGGCGAGATCCTCGTTGGATTGGTGCAACTGCTCCTGGCGAGACTGCAGCTCCTTGGCCTGAGACTGAGACTGCTCGAGCAGCCGCTCGGTGACGGAGGTCGCCTCGACTGTATTCAGCACCAGCCCGATGCTCTCGGTGAGCTGGTCCAGCAGCGACAGGTGCGCTGCGCTGAACGGCGCGAACGACGCCAGCTCGATCACGGCCCGCACCGATCCCTCGAACAGGATCGGCAGGACGATGATGTTGAGCGGGGTGGACTCGCCGAGCCCGGAGTTGATCTGGACGTAATCGCTCGGCACATCGGTGAGCAGGATTCGCTCCTTCTCAAGCGCGCACTGTCCGACGAGCCCCTCGCCGAGGGCAAAGGAGTTGGAGAGGTGTTTGCGGGCCTTGTAGCCGTAGCCGGCCTGGAACTGCAGAACCGGCGTCCCCTCGGCGCCGCGCTCGGTCAGCGCGTAGAAGACTCCGTGCTGGGCTGAAACCAGCGGCGCGAGCTCCGACAGGATCATGCTCGAGACCGTGGCCAGGTCGCGCTGGCCCTGAAGCATCCGGGTGAAGCGCTCCAGGTTGGTCTTGAGCCAGTCCTGCTCTGTGTTCTGGCGCATCGTTTCCCGGAGATTGCGGATCATCTCGTTCAGCTTTTCCTTCAGGACCGCGACCTCGCCGCTCGCGGGCACGTTCACCTGACGCGTAAGGTCGCCCTCGGTCACCGCGGTGGCCACCTCGGCGATCGCGCGCACCTGAGTCGTCAGGTTCGCCGCCAGCTGGTTGACGTCATCGGTCAGGTCCTTCCAGACGCCGGCCACCTCCTGAGACTGGGCCTGACCGCCGAGCTTGCCCTCGACACCGACCTCGCGGGCCACTCTGGTGACCTCGCCGGCGAATCGGTTGAGCTGATCGACCATCGCGTTGACGGTGTTCTTCAACTCGAGGAACTCGCCCCGGACATCCGCCGTGATCTTCTTGCTCAGATCGCCGTTGGCGACCGCTGTGGTGACCTCGGCGATATCGCGGACCTGCCCCGTGAGGTTGCCCGCCATCAGGTTGACGTTGTCGGTCAGCTCCTTCCAGACCCCACCCACCTCGATCGTGTAGGCCGCCGCCTGACCGAGCTTTCCCTCGGTTCCCACTTCGCGGGCGACGCGCGTTACCTCCGAGACGAACCCGTTGAGCTGGTCGACCATGTCGTTGATCGTGTTCTTGAGCACGAGCATCTCGCCCTGCACATCGGCCGAGACCTTCTTGCTCAGGTCGCCGTCAGCGACTGCGCCGATGACGCGCTGCATCTCGTTGCTGGGCTGAACGAGGTCCTCGATCAGGCTGTTGACCGACTCGATGCAGTTGCCCCACACCTGATCGGTGCCCTTGAACGAGACGCGCTGGGAGAGCTTCCCCTCCTTGCCGACAACGCGACTGACCCGCTCGAGCTCGGTGCCAAGCGCTTGGTTGGCGCCGATGATGTCATTCAGACCATCGGCGATCTTGCCTGCCATTCCGGTCCAGTGGACCGGCATCCGCGCGGTGAAGTCACCCGCCCTCACTTCGCTGAGGACGTTGAGCAGGAGCTCGGGGTCAAACGTCGCGGCCCCGTCAGACTGAGTGGCCGGCAGGGTCAACACGGAACTCCCTTAAGTTATGCAGCGGACGAGCGAGGAGCACGGCGTCTCCTCTGCCTGCGTGCTGTATCGACATCGCAGCCCCCCATCCTTTAGCCCAGATCCAGAGATACGCCGTTTGGTGGACTCCGCTGAGCGGGCTACAGCTTGTGCCGCAGCAGGCCGATGGGACAGGAGAAGCATCCCCCTCCCGTTTTGATGATCAACACCCGATTCTCACCGCAACCGATGCCCGCAGGCGAGCGCGGGCGAGTTGCCGCGGTCCCAGCTCCGTTGCCCGGCCCGTCAGCGCTCGGCAGCGAGGACCGCCCCGCGCTTGATGCAGAAGCGGTCAAGAACCTTTACCTGGCGCTGCTCTCAGAGTTTCCGCAAGCTCCGGTCGGCGGGATCAAGCCGGACGGCCTGTTCGCTCCGCTACCGGTGTCCTTTCCGATCGGCCGCCACCCTCTGCTCCAGGGCCGTTCGGGCCTCGACCTGGTGATCCCCGAGGATCGCGGAACACTGATCCTTGCCTGGGACCGCATGCTGGCGGACGGGGCCAGCCGGTGCCTCGTTCATCTTGCCGTCGAACCCGCCGCGACTACGACGTTCAACCTGTTCGACTCCTCGCCAGCCTTCGGCCTCTACCTGAACGTGGTCACGCCGGCAGGTGTATCTGAAACCGAATTGGCGGGTCCTCCGCGGACTGAGATCCCCGCCGTGATGCCGCGCTTTGCCACGATGAAGAAGAACGAGCGAGGGATCGTCCTGGAGGTCGACGAGGCGACCACGCAGATCCTCGGCTGGGACGCCGACCAGCTGGTCGGCCACCGCACGCTTCCGTTCACCCATCCCGACGACCATCCGCTGGTGATCGAGAACTGGATGGACCTGCTCGCCAACCCCGGGCCGGCTCGCCGGGTCCGCGTGCGCTATCAGCGACAGGACGAGTCGTGGGTCTGGTTCGAGATCACCAATCACAACCTGCTCGACGATCCCGACCACCGCTGCGTGGTCAGCGGGATGCTTGACATCTCAGACGAGATGGCGGCAAACGAGTCGCTCCGGGCACGCGAGCAGCTGCTGGATCGTCTGGCCGAGGCCCTGCCGCTGGGACTGTTACAGATCGACTCGGCACGGCACGTCGTCTATACCAACGACCGCCTCCACGAGATCGTGGGAATCGAGCGCGCGCCGACCGTGAGCGCGCAGCTCGCCCACCTGGCCGACGAGGACCGCCCTGCGCTCATCGAGGCTCTCGATGCGGTGCTCCGAGGCGGACTTCACGCCGAGATCGAGGTCGCCTTCGACCTGCCGGACAGTTCCGACAGACGCCTGTGCACGATGAGCCTCAGCGCCCTCAGCGACGACGCCGGCACGATCAACGGGGCCATCGCCTGCGTGACCGACGTGACCGAGGCGGCGCGGATGCGCGATGAGCTCAATCAGCGCGCGACGTTCGATCAACTCACGGGGTGCTACAACCGCGCGTCGATCATGCGCGCTCTCGAAACAGACGTCGGCAGGGCCGGCGACCGCGCGGTGATCTTCATCGACCTCGACGACTTCAAGCAGGTCAACGACAGCCTCGGACACGCGGCCGGAGACGAGCTGCTGGTGTTCGCGGCCAAACGGCTCAGAGAGACGATCCGCGACCAGGACATGATGGGCCGATTCGGCGGAGACGAGTTCCTCGTCATCTGCCCCCAGATCACCAGCCCGGAGGCGGCGGTCAAGCTCGCCGAGCGCCTGTCCACCGCACTCAACGGGACCGTCCAGCTCGCTGCCGGAACCAGCACTCTGCGCGCGAGCCTCGGAGCCGCCTGGTCTGACGGGACCACGCTGACCGCCGACACGCTGGTCGCACGAGCCGATGCCGCCATGTACGAGTCCAAGCGCCTCAACGTTGGGCAACCCCAACTGGCTTCTTCGCCCTCGCGGCCTCAGACAATGCGGACGCGCGAAAGCGGACGCTGACCCATGGGCCACCAGATCGGGGCCGCGCCGCGGTGGATCGTGCGCGTCGGCTTGGGCGGCCTGTTCGTGGTGCTGTGCGTCCTGGCCGGTTTCTCGCTGCTGACCCAGCAGCGTGTGGGCAGGAGCGCCGAGCGGGCCAATCAGGCAGCCGCGCTCAGCAGCCTCTACCAGGACGCCCGCTACCGGGTCGGCCTCGAGCAATCGCTGGTGCGCAAGTTCCGCCTGACCCCCGACGTGTCCGTGCTGGTGTCCCGCGGCAACGCCGAAGACGCACTCGTCGCCGACATGCAGCGGCTGGACGCGCTGGCAAGTTCCCCTGCCGCCAGGGCCACGGTGGCCCGTCTCTCGACGGCTGACGGCGCCTACGACCAGGTCGGCTTCGACATCATCCAAGCCGTCTATTCACGCAACATCCCGCTCAGCGAGCGGCTGGACAGAAGGCGCGGCGACCAGGCGTTCGATCTCGTACAGGGGATCGTCTCCAGCGAAGCTCTGGCAGCACAGCGGACTGCCACGGCAGAGGAGACAGCCTTGACGCGGGACAGCACCTCGGCCACCCGTGCGATGGTGATCGCCTTCGCCCTCGGGCTCGGCCTGATCGCCTTCTTCGGTGTGCTCGTGGCGCGGATCACGAAACGGCTGGACAAGGTGCGCGTGGCGGAGTTCGAGACCATGGCTCAGATGGCCAGCACCGACCCGTTGACGGGACTGGCGAACCACCGCGCGTTCCACGAGGACCTCGCCCGGGAGCTGAGACGCGCCAGTCGCGGACCGACGCCGATGAGCCTCGTCATGCTTGATCTCGACGGGCTCAAGCAGGTCAACGACGTATTCGGGCATCAGGCCGGCGACGAGCGGCTGCAAGCACTCGCCACCGCGATTTGTGCGACTCAGCGCGCCGGGGACAGCGCCTTCCGGGTCGGCGGGGACGAGTTCGCGGTCGTACTCCCCGGCACCCGTTCCTGGGGAGCGCTCGAATTCGTCCAGCGCCTCGCGATCGCGCTGCGGGCCGAGGCTCCGACGGCGACCGTGACGGCCGGCATCGCCGAGGCCCTGACCACGCGTGACAAGGACGAGCTGATTCGTGAAGCCGACCTGGCCCTGATCGGCGCCAAGCGGATCAATCAACAGGCGGCGATCTACAGCGCGGACATGCACACCAACGTGGATGCGGGCATCGCCGAGGACGAGCATCACACCCGGACCCTGGCTAACGCGCTCGCGCTCGCGGTGGACGCCAAGGACTCCTACACGCGCAGCCATTGTCAGACGGTGTCCCAGCTCTGCGTCGTGATCGCCACCGAGTTGGACATCCATCGCGAACAGCTCGTGCGGGTCCGGCTGGCCGGGCTGCTCCACGACGTGGGGAAGATCGGCGTGCCCGACTCGATTCTCAACAAGCCGGACGTCCTCACCTACAGCGAGTACGAGCAGATGAAAACCCATTCCGTGCTCGGCGCGGCGATCATCAAGGCGGCCGACATGCCGCTCGAGGCCCACTGGGTGCGACACCATCACGAGCGGATCGACGGCACGGGATACCCCGACGGCCTGGCCGGCCCCGACATCCCCCTCGAGTCGCGCATCATCCATGTCGCCGACGCATTCGAGGCGATGACCTCGGACCGCCCATATCGAAAGGCCCCCGGCCAGGCCTACGCGATCGACGAGTTGCGGCGCAACTCCGGCACGCAGTTCGACACCGAGGTCGTGGATGCGCTGATCCGTCGCCTCGACCCGACGGGCGGCGTCCGGAAGGCGCTGTTGCAAGAGACCGTCTCGGTCTGAGCGTCACGGGCCGTCTCGGCCTGATCGCGACCCGATGACGGCGGGAACAGCTGGCCCCCCGGGGCCGATACTCCCCCGGAGTATGCTTTCTGGCATGACCTCTGCTGAGACACCCGTCTGGGGCTACACGCCCAAGAAGGACCAGCTGCTCAAGCGCCTGCGCCGGATCGAGGGGCAGGTGCGGGGAATCCAGAAGATGGTGGAGGACGACCGCTACTGCATCGACATCCTCCAGCAGGCCGCCGCCGTGACCGCGGCGATGGACAAGGTGGCCCTCGAGCTGCTGAATGACCACGTCAACCACTGCATGGCGCAGGGCGCCGGCGATGCCGCGCGCCTGAAGGAGATGACGACCGAGATGATGGGCGCCGTGGGGCGTCTCGTCCGCTGACGATGGGCGGGGTGCTGAGCACGATCGGCGCCGGCTTCAAGGACGCCTTCCTGATGGCCTACGAAGTGTGGTGGGCGTTGGTGCTCGGCTTCGCCACCTCCGCCATCGTCCAGGCGTGGGTGCCACGCGAGCGCATCGAGGCCAGCCTCGGCGGCTCCGGGATTCGGCCCATCACCCGCGCGACGGTGCTCGGGGCCGCGTCATCGTCGTGCTCGTATGCCGCGATCGCGATCGCCAAGTCGCTGTTTCAAAAGGGCGCCTCGGCGGCGTCGGCATTGGCGTTCCAGTTCGCCTCGACAAACCTGGTGATCGAGCTCGGGATCGTCATGTGGCTGCTGATCGGCTGGCAGTTCACGCTGGCGGAGTTCGTCGGGGGGCTGGTCCTGATCGCTGTCATGACCCTGCTGCTGCGTGTGTTCGTCTCACCACGGCTCGAGGCCCAGGCGCGTGAGCACGCGCGCGAGGCCGACGCCGGCCATCAGCACCACGCGGCTCATCAGCGGCTGGGCTTTCGGGAGCGGCTGACCTCGGCCGATGCATGGTCGGACGTGGCCCACAACTTTCGCAACGACTGGGGGATGGTGTGGAAGGAGATCATCACCGGCTTCTTCCTCGCCGGCTTCGTGGCCCAGCTGGGCAACAACTTCTTCAACGGCCTGTTCATCAAGGACGCTCCCGCGGGGATCAGGACGATCGAGAACGTGATCGTCGGTCCGGTGATCGCCGTCCTCTCGTTCGTCTGCTCGGTCGGCAACGTTCCGCTGGCCGCCGTGCTGTGGTCAGGCGGAATCACCTTCGGCGGCGTCGTCGCCTTCATCTTCGCCGACCTGATCGTGCTCCCGATCATCGCGATCTACCGGAAGTACTATGGCTCGGCGTTCGCGCTCCGGATCACCGCGCTGATGTTCGTCACGATGGTCATCGCCGCGCTGATCGTCGACGGACTGTTTCACGTCGCCGGGATCGTGCCGCACACGCGACCCACCCGGGCTGACGTCTTTGGCTCGATTCAGCTGGATGCCAAGCTGTTCCTCGACGTCCTCGGCTTCGTCGTGTTCGCCGCGCTCTTCCTTCTCACCGCCCGGCGCGGAGCCACCGACCCCGAGTGCGGGATGAAGGTCGACCGCAAGAAGGCGTTCGTCTCAGAACGGGACGGACGCAGCGTCTACTTCTGCTCCGAGCACTGCAAGCACGTGTTCGAGAGCCGCGCCCTAGATGATCCCGGTGAGCACCAGCACGCCGATCGCGAAGAGCACGAGGGCGGTGAACACATTACCCCAGCGGTCTAGCCACTGACCCTGGATCTGGTAGCCGCCAAAGCACGCGAACAGGGTCAGCGTGACGATCGTCCCGATCGTCACGGCCGAGAAGACGATCAGCGCGCCGACCGCGGCGGCCGCGCCGGCGGCCGCGGCGGCCAGGAACACCGGGAGGATCGTCAGGTCAGGCGACGCCGCGGCGCCGAACGGCACCATGACCGCGGCGAGCCCGCGGGCGCGACTCTCAGGCGGCGAGTGCGAATGCGACTCGTGTTCGTGGGAGTCGTCATGTCCATGGTCGCGTCCGTGTCCGTGTTCGTGTCCGTGTTCGTGTCCGTGCTCGTGGCTGTGGCTGTGGCCGTGGCCGGTGAGCTCGAGGACGAGGAAGCCGAGGCCGGTGAGGATGAGTACTGCTCCGATGATTGCGTTCTGGGCACTCTCGATCGCGGAGCGGAATTGGAGACCGAGGGCGATGATGATCCCCCCTAGTATCAGCGAGACGAGGACGTGCGCAACGCCCGCGAGCAGCGAGAGACGGGCGACCCTGCGCAGCGAGAGCTTCTGCGTGCGACCGACCACGGCCAGCGGCACCCAGTGGTCAGGCAGGATCGCGTGGCCGAGGCCCACGCCCGCGGCAGCGCCGATCAGCGCCGGAGTCGTGCCGCTCATGCACTCACCGCGGCCTGGCTCGGATGCGCGGCCAGCCCGAGTCGGAGATGCTCCACGTGCGAGACCGCCTCAGCCAGAAGCACACCGACGTGGTCGTCGTGCAGGGCGTAGATGACCTGCCGACCGCGGCGCTCGCCGACGACCAGACCCAGGTGGCGCAGCACCCTCAGCTGCTGGGAAACGGCCGGCTGCTCCATCTCGACATCCCGCGCGAGCTCAGTCACCGAGCACTCGCCGGCGCCGAGCCGGCTGAGGATGCGGACGCGGCTCGGCGTGGCCAGCGCCTGCATCGTGTCGGCCACCACGCGCGCCGTCCCCGAGTCCAGGTAGGCCAGATTCACCTCGTGCCCGTGGGTCATGCTCACATTCTTGCATGAACAGTTCTGCATGCGTGGCGAACGCGTTGTGGCGTACGCTGCTGCCATGTCGGAGTGGCTCGGCTTACGGGCATTCGGTGGGGAGCGGCCCGCGTTCTGGCAGGGCGTCGTGGTGGCGGCGGTTGCGGTGACGGTCGCCACCGTTGCGATCTATCCGCTGAAGCAGATCGCGCCCGTGGTGTCGTTGAGCGTGGTGTACCTCCCGGCCGTGTTGCTGGTCTCCGCCTTCGGTGGCCTGGGGCTCGGGCTGCTGACCTCGGCGGTGAGCGCGATGGCGTTCAATTTCTTCCACCTCCCCCCGGTCGGCCACTTCAGCATCGCCCACGCACATGACTGGGTCGCGCTGGCGGCGTTCACCGTCGCCGCCGCTACGGTGAGCGCGATGGCCGAGGTCGCGCGCTCTCGCGCGCGGGAGGCGGATTCGCGCCGCGCGGAGGCCGACCTGGCGGCGGGCCTGGCGCAAGAGCTGCTGGCCGGTGGGCGTACCGAGGCAGCCCTTGGCGGGACGGCGCGGAGAGTGGCGCGGGCCCTGCACATGTCCTCCGCGCGGATCGAGCTGGGCGCGGCACACCCAGGCGGGCGTCAAGTGGCGATCGCCCTCCGCGGCCGCGACGGCGAACAGACGGCGACACTGCTCGTGCCGCGCGGGCTTCCCGGCGAGACGATGGAGCGGCTGACCGACCGAGTGGTGCCCTCCCTCGCCGCGCTGGTCGCGATCGCGCTGGATCGTGATGCGTTGCAGGCCGAGGCGGTCGAGACCGCCGCGCTGCGCCGCAGCGACGATCTCAAGACCGCGCTGCTTCGAGCCGTTTCGCACGAGTTGCGCTCGCCGCTGACCGCGATGGTGACCGCCGGTCACGCGCTGGGCTCGAGGTCACTGAGCGGCGAGGAGCGAGCGCAGCTGAGCGCCGGGGTGGTCGAGGAGGGGGAACGGCTGTCGGCGCTGATCGACAAGCTGCTGGATCTCTCACGACTGCAGGCCGGCCGCGCGGAGCCGCGGCAGGACTGGGTCTCGATCGAGGAGGTCCTCCTGGCGGCGCGCGAGGCGATGCCCGCCGGCCCAGGGACGGTGCGCTTGTCGATGGATCCAGATCTGCCGCCGGTGATGGCCGACGTGGCGCAGCTCGAGCGTGTGTTCGCGAACCTGCTCGAGAACGCGCTGCGGTATTCCGGCGGGCGGCCGGTATCCGTGCACGCGCGCCGGACGGGCGACCGCGTTGTCATCCGCGTGGTTGATCAGGGTCCCGGAATTGGAGCGGGCGAGCAGGAGCGCATTTTCGAGCCGTTCTACCGCGGCCGGGAGCCGGCGGCGGGCCCGTGGACCGGATCCGGACTGGGCCTGGCGATCGCCAAGGGCTTCGTCGAAGCGAACCATGGGACGCTTTCCGTGGAGTCCCTACCGGGGCAGGGCTCGAGCTTCATCGTGTCGCTGCCCTGGTCCGACGCGGATCGGGTCATGGTGTGAGCGACCGTCCGCTGGTCCTCGTGTGCGATGACGAAACGCAGATCCTGCGGGCGCTGCGGGTGATCCTCCGCGACGCGGGCTACGAATCGCTGCCGGCCGAGAACGGCGAGGAGGCGCTGGACGCCGCAGCCGTACGGCATCCCGAGGCCGCGATCGTCGACCTGGTGCTTCCGGACATGGACGGAGTCGAGGTGTGCCGGAAGCTCCGAGAGTGGAGCGAGATTCCGATCATCGTGTTATCAGCGGTGGGCGACGAGGAGGCCAAGGTCCGCGCGCTGGCGGCCGGGGCGGATGACTACGTGACCAAGCCGTTCGGACCGCGAGAGCTGATCGCCCGGCTGCAGGCGGTGCTGCGACGGGTCGGCCCCGAGCGCGATGACTCGGTCATCCGGGCTGACGGCCTGGAGGTCGACCTGGGGGCCAGAGTGGTTCGGCGCGACGGCCAGGAGGTGCATCTGACGCCGACCGAGTTCGATCTGCTGCGGATGCTGGCGCGCAACCGCGGCCGGCTCGTCACCTACCGAGAGCTGCTCGTGTCGGTGTGGGGCCAGGCCTACGCTGGGGATACGCAGGTGCTGCGCGCGCACGTGGCCAATCTGCGCCGCAAGATCGAGCCCCCGGATGGACTGCGGTACATCAAGACCGATCCGCGGGTCGGCTACCGCTTCGGCGCATAGTCGTAGTAGCAGTAGCCGGCCGCGCATCTTCACAGAACCTGTATGCCCCAGCGGTGATTCTGTACGCCTCCTTCACGGACCGAGGCCCACGATTGCGTCATGGCTTTTTCTCCCACCGCGATCACCGCCTCAGACACCGGCCTCGCCGACGAACGCGTCTACGTCCGCCGGCACCGGATCATGCTGCGCCTGCGCGTCTGGATGGCGACCCAACGGCTTGATGCCAGCCTGGCCGCCGGCGCACCGCTGAACCGTGACCCCCTCATCGCGCTCCGCGCCGCGCAGCTCGCGTCCCGGCGCGAGCGCCAGCGCCTCGCGATGGCGCTCGACGCGGTCTGT
The DNA here is from genome assembly GCA_036564325.1 of Solirubrobacteraceae bacterium. GTDB lineage: Bacteria > Actinomycetota > Thermoleophilia > Solirubrobacterales > Solirubrobacteraceae > Palsa-465. The sequence continues at coordinate 45,104 of DATCPD010000254.1, forward strand.
GCCGAGCGGCCCGCCCGACCGGGCATTTCCGCCTCGGTGTCGGTGCCCGCAGATTCTCTGGTCCTAGCCCGTCCGGCGCTGGAGCAACTGGCTGGGGCGCTTCGCTCACCTGGCTCGCTCGAGCCGCACGGCATCGCGCTCACCAGGTTGCTGTTGACCGAGCCCGGCAGCCCCCTGTATCAGGCCGCTCAGCCTGAGGCGCTCTACACCGCTGCCTGCGGCGCGCTGCTCGCGCTCATGCCACGCACAGACCGCATGACGTATCTGAACGGACACCGATGACGATGGACGTCGCGGCCGTACTTCTGGCAGTCGTCATGTTCGCCGTGCTGTTGGCCCTACTCGCCGGGATCGACCGGATATGAGCGGCGCCGACCTTTTCGGACTGATCGTCTCGGTGATCGTATGCGTGTATCTGCTCTACGCGCTGCTGCGCGGTGAGAAGTTCTGATGACCTTCCTCGGGTGGCTGACGATCTTCCTGTTCGTGGCGATCCTCACCGCGCTGGCGATCCCGTTCGGCCGTTATCTCGCGTCGGTCTACACGGGCGAGCGCACCTTCCTTGACCCGGTTCTTCGTCGCCCGGAGCGTCTGCTGTACCGCGTCATGCGCGTCGACGTCAGCAAGGGGCAGGATTGGAAGGGGTACGCGAAGAGCCTGATCATCTTCTCGCTCGCGGGCTGGCTGCTGCTGTACGTGATCCTGCGCACGCAGACGTTGTGGAACTTCACCGGGCTGAACCCACAGCACTTTCACTCCGGCACCTGGGACGTGACGTTCAACACCACGTCCTCGTTCCTGACCAACACGAACTGGCAGTACTACGGCGGCGAGACGACGATGAGCTACTTCAGCCAGATGGCCGGGCTGACGGTGCAGAACTTCCTCTCGGCCGCGGTCGGGATCGTCGTGGCGGTTGCGCTGATCCGCGGGATCATCAGCCGCAGTGGCAAGAGCCTGGGCAACTTCTGGCAGGACATCGTCCGCACGACGCTGTACGTGCTACTGCCAATCTCGGTCGTGCTCGCGCTCGTGCTCGTTTTTCAGGGCTCGATCCAGAACTTCTCCCACTACCTGACCTCAAGCGGCCTCACCAGCGGCGGCTCGCAGACGATCGGCATGGGACCGGTCGCCTCCCAGGAGGCGATCAAGCTGCTGGGGACCAACGGGGGCGGATTCTTCAACGTCAACTCGGCCCATCCGTTCGAGAACCCGAGCGGATTCACGAACTTCGTGGAGATGCTGGCGGTGCTGATCATCCCGGCCGCGCTGGTGTTCATGTACGGCCGGATGACCGGCAAGCGCCGCCAGGGCTACGCGATCTACGCCACGATGATGGTGATGTTCCTCGGGGCGGTGGTGGTCGCCTACGTCGCCGAGGCGCACGGGTCACCGGCACAGCATGCCGCCGGGCTGCACACCCACGTGCTCGCCGGCTCCACGGGCGGCAACCTGGAGGGCAAGGACCAGCGGTTCGGGATCGCCGGATCGGCGCTGTTCGACGTGGTCACGACGGTCACGTCCTGTGGCGCGGTGAACAGCTCGCTGGAATCGTTCACCGGCATCGGCGGCGCCGTTCCGTTCGCGAACCTGTCGGCGAGCGAGACGATCTTCGGCGGCGTCGGGACGGGCCTGTACTCGATCCTGCTCTATGTCCTGCTCGCGGTGTTCATAGGCGGCCTGATGGTCGGGCGCACCCCCGAGTACCTGGGCAAGAAGATCGAGGCGCGGGAGATCAAGCTGGTCGTCCTCGGTCTCCTCATCACGCCTCTGTTCGCGCTGTTCTCGACCGCGCTGGCGGCGGCAAGTAAACCCGGGCGAGCGTCGATCTTCAGCCCCGGCAGGCCTCAGGGCTTCTCGGAGACGTTCTACGCCTACCTCTCTCAGGCCAACAACAACGGCTCGGCGTTGGCGGGCTACACCGGGTACGTCCAGCCTCAGGCCGGCAACCTAGGGGCGCACGGCGTGAAGTTCGCCGACATCCTCGGCGCAGTCACGATGACGTTCGGGCGCTATGCGCCGATCCTGTTCGCGCTCGCGGTCGCCGGCTCCCTGGCCGGCAAGCGAATCAGCCCCGTCGGCCTCGGGACGATGCGCAGCGACAACCCGACCTTCGTCGTCCTCCTGATCGGGGTGATCGTGCTCGTCGGAGCTCTCACCTTCTTCCCCGCCCTGCTGCTCGGACCAATCGTGCAGGGCCTGACCGGACATCTCTACTGATATGAAACGCGACATCATCACCTCCTCGATCGGAATCGTCGTCCTGGCTCTCTTGCTGGGGATCCTCTACCCGCTGTTCATCACCGGCGTCAGCCAGGTCGCCTTTCCCGGCAACGCCAACGGCCAGCAGGTGACCGTCGGCGGCAAGCTGGTCGGCTCGAAGATCATCGGCCAGCAGTTCACCGATCAGGTCGTCAAGAACGGCAAGCCACAACTCGACAAGAGCGGCAACCCGATCACCACCCCCGACCCGCGCTACTTCCAGACCCGCCCGTCGGCCACGGTGCCCGCGGATAACGCGGCAGGCAGTGCGTTCTCCAACGCCGGCCCCAACAACATCGCCACCGAACAGGCGATCGCCGCCAACATCCAGGCGTACGTCGCGCTCGAGAGGCCCTACGTGCCGCAGCTCACGGCCGCACAGGTGCCCGTCGACGCCGCCAACACCTCGGCCTCCGGGATCGACCCCGACATCTCCCCCGCGAACGCGGCGATCCAGGCTCACCGCGTGGCGGCGGTCCGGCATCTGCCACTCGAGCAGGTCACCGCACTCGTGGCGAAGTACACCCACGGGCGCGGACTGGGCTTCTCCGGCGAGCCGGGCGTGAACGTTCTCCAGCTCAACCTCGCCCTCGACCGGCTGGCCGGAGCGCACTGATGTCGATCAGCGCTTCACCGGTAGCCGGGTCTGAGCGTCAGGCCATCTCGCTGTTCCGGCGTGACATCGTCAACCGGGCGCTGCTCGACAGCCTGATCAAGCTCGACCCGCGGGTTCAGGTCCGCAATCCGGTCATGCTGGTGGTCGAGATCGGGGCCGTGATCACCACCGTCACGTGGTTGATCCAGGTGTTCGGCGGACGCCCGTTTGGGGGTGGCCACGAGCCCGCCTGGTACACGCTGACGATCTCGATCTGGCTGTGGTTGACCGTCATCTTCGCGAACCTCGCCGAGGCGTTCGCCGAGGGACGCGGGCGCGCCCAGGCGGCCACGCTCCGCTCGATGCGCGAGGAAACGGTGGCGACGCTGCGGGACGGATCGACCAAGCGGGCGACCGAGCTGATCAAGGGCGACATCGTCGCCGTGGAGGCCGGCGAGCTGATCCCGGGCGACGGCACCGTGATCGAAGGAATTGCCTCGGTCGACGAGTCGGCCATCACCGGCGAGTCGGCCCCGGTGATCCGCGAATCGGGTGGCGATCGCAGCGCGGTGACCGGCGGCACCCGGGTGCTGTCGGACCGGATCGTGGTCGAGATCACTCAGGAGCCGGGCCAGTCGTTCATGGATCGGATGATCGCGTTGGTCGAGGGTGCGTCCCGGCGCAAGACACCGAATGAGATCGCGTTGGGAATTCTGCTAGCCGGGCTGACGCTGATCTTCGTCGTCGTCGTCGTCACGCTGCGACCGTTCGGCCTGTACGCGCACACCTCGATCTCCGAGACGACCCTGATCTCGCTGCTCGTCGCCCTGATCCCCACGACGATCGGAGCGCTGCTCTCGGCGATCGGGATTGCCGGGATGGACCGCCTAGTGCGTCGCAACGTGCTCGCCCTCTCGGGCCGTGCGGTCGAGGCGTCCGGAGACGTCGATGTGCTGCTGCTCGACAAGACAGGCACGATCACGATCGGCAACCGGCTCGCGGCCGAGTTCATCCCGATGCCCGGCGTCTCCGAGGTCGAGCTCGCCGAGGTCGCGCAGCTCGCCTCGCTGGCCGACGAGACGCCCGAGGGGCGCTCGATCGTCGTGCTGGCCAAGACCTACGGGATCCGAGAGCACGACATGGTCGAGCTTCACGCCCAGTTCGTGCCCTTCACCGCACAGACCCGCATGAGCGGCGTCGATCTGGACGGCCGCCGGCTGCGCAAGGGCGCCGGCGACGCCGTGATTGCGTTCGCGACGGCCGAGGGCGGGCGGTCCCCCGCGGAGCTGCAGCCGGTGCTCGAGCGGATCAGCCGCGAGGGTGGGACCCCGCTCGCCGTGGCCAGGGACTCGCAGGTGCTCGGAGTCATCTACCTCAAGGACACGATCAAGGAGGGTATGCGAGAGCGCTTCGATCACCTCCGCGCGATGGGTATCCGCACCATCATGATCACCGGTGACAACCGTCTCACCGCAGCCAAGATCGCGGAGGAGGCTGGTGTCGACGACTTCCTGGCCGAAGCCACGCCGGAGGCGAAGCTCAAGTTGATCAAGGAGCAGCAGGCGGGCGGCCGGATGGTCGCGATGACCGGCGACGGAACCAACGACGCACCCGCGCTGGCGCAGGCCGACGTCGGCGTCGCGATGAACACCGGCACCCAAGCCGCCCGGGAGGCCGGCAACATGGTCGATCTCGACTCCAACCCGACGAAGCTGATCGAGATCGTCGAAGTCGGCAAGCAGCTGCTGATCACCCGTGGCGCGCTGACCACGTTCTCGATCGCCAACGACGTGGCCAAGTATTTCGCCATCCTGCCCGCCGTCTTCGCATCGACCTATGCCGCCTCCAAGTCCGGGCTGGGGCCGCTGCACGTCCTCAACATCATGAGTCTCGGAACCCCGCGCTCGGCGGTTATCTCAGCCATCATCTTCAACGCCATCGTGATCCCCGCCTTGATCCCGATCGCGCTCAAGGGCGTCAGCTACCGGCCCATCGGAGCCAGCGCGCTGCTGCGCAGGAACCTGTGGATCTACGGGCTGGGTGGGCTGATTGCGCCATTTCTGGGGATCAAGCTGATCGACCTGCTCGTCCACAACGTGCTCGGAGCATGAACTCCGTCTCGCCAGGCAACCTGCGCGTCTTCCTCGGCATGGCCGCCGGAGTCGGAAAGACGTTTCGGATGCTGGCCGAGGGCCACGCGGAACAGGAGGCGGGTCGCGATGTCGTGATCGGGCTGCTCGACACCCACGGCCGCTCCGAGACCGCCGCCGCCGCCGAAGGACTCCCGGTCGTCCCGCGTCGCAACGTCGCCTACAGGGACACGACGCTTCAGGAGATGGATCTGCCGGCCATCCTGGCGCGAGCGCCTGAGCTCTGCCTGATCGACGAACTGGCCCACACCAACGCTCCCGGGGTCGAGCACGAGAAACGTTACGAGGACGTCGAGGATGTGCTGGCGGCCGGGATCGATGTGCTCTCCACGCTCAACGTCCAGCACCTGGAGTCGCTCAACGACCAGATCGCCGAGCTCAGCGGGATCCGGGTGCGGGAGACGATCCCGGACGCCGCCCTGGGACGGGCCGATGAGGTGGTGATGATCGACCTCACGCCGGAAGCCCTGATCGACCGTCTCCGCGCCGGGAAGGTCTATCCGGCGGAGCGCATCGACGCCGCGCTCAACAACTTCTTCCGGATCGAGAACCTGTCCGCTCTGCGCGAGGTCGCGCTGCGACAGGTGGCCGAGGAGATCGCCGACAAACGACTGACGATCCAGGATGCGCTGGGCTCCCGCGAGGGAACCCTCGCCGCCGACGCCCCGCAGGCCGTGGGGGAGCGTCTGCTCGCCCTGGTGGAGCCGTACCCGGGTGCACAGCGGCTGGTGCGCCGGGCCTGGCGCTCGGCGCAACGCCTCGGGGCCGAGCTGGACCTGCTGTGGATCCGGCGGCCCGGTGCTCGGCTGTCCGAGGAGCAGGAGCGCTCGCTCACCGCGCTGCGCCAACTCGCGTCCGTCCTCGGTGTCCACCTCCTGAGCGAGGAATCAGACGACGTACCGCAGGCGATCGCCGAGATCGCACACCGGCGGGGCACGACCTACATCCTGATCGGCCGCGCCCGGCCCGCGCGCGGTCTCGCCCGCCTGCGCACCCCATTGGTGGAGCGGCTGATCGAGCTCCTGCCCGGTGTCGACATTCGCATCGTCGCCGACCGTTCACGCCGGGGCAACGAGGAGCGGCAGTGAGCCTCCCGCTGGCCGCGGCGATCGTGCTCGGCGCGCTGGCCGTCGGACTCGCTGCCGGCCGCTGGCTGGCCCCTCGCGTTCACCGGCCGGCACCGGACCGGGCACGCTCGGTCCGGCGTACCCTCGTGCCGTTCACCGGGCAGACGATCTCGCGGCGGGCCTTTGAGGCTGCGGCACGGCTCGCCAAGGCTGAGAACTCGACCATCGTCCCAGCGTTCCTCGCCCGCGTCCCGAGGAACCTGCCAATCGACTCCCCGCTTCCCGCTCAGTGCGCCGAGGGGATGCCGTTGCTCGAGGCGATCGAGCAGCAGGCCACCGCGCAGGGCATCCCGGTTGACGCCCGGGTCGCCCGCGGGCGCACTTACCGTGACGCGCTCAACCGACTCCTGGAGGAGGAGCCCTTCGACCGGATCATCGTCTCCGCGACCAGCAACGGGGCCGCCGGACTCAGCACCGAGGATCTGCGGTGGCTGTTAGAGCGCGTTCCGGCCGAGGTCCTGATCCTCCGACCGGCACCGGACGACACCCGCCGTATCTCGGCACACAGCCTGAACGGTCACTTCTGACCGTTCCGGGCTTGGGCCACCACCCTCAACGGACCCCTGCGCTGAGCACGCACCGCCAGTAGATCGACATCGGCTCGTTCGATCAGGTCCATCGGGGAGTCGTCGCTCGCGAGCGCGCCAAAACCGGCCGTGATCGAGCCGCCGCCGCCCGCTTGAGAGAGCTCTGCGCTGATCTGCGCGAAGCGCCCCCGGACAGCCTCGATCGTGGCGTCGCTCATGGCACACAGGAACTCGTCTCCCCCCAGGCGGATGATCAGCTCGTACGAGCGCAGATGGGCGTGAAGGACGCTGACGGTGCGCTTGAGCATCCCGTCCCCGGCAGAGTGACCCTGGCTGTCGTTCAGCGCTTTGAGACCATCTACGTCGAGGTAGGCCACAACGAGGCGCCCGGAGCCGCGGCGGACACGGTCGATCTCCCGCTGCAGCTCCGCCAGCCCGGGTCCGCGTAGCCAGGCACCTGTCAACGAGTCGATCGTCGCGGCCGCTCGCTCGACTGCCGCCTGCGCGCGATCCTCTGCGGCCTGCTCCCTGTCGCGGGCGGCCTGTTGGCGATCCAGGACTGCTTGAGCGCGCTGCGCGGCCGCCCGTGCTCGGTCGTTCGCCGCGCGGCGGCGGTCGCGGACCGCACGCAGGATGATCTGGGCACCGGTGATCGCCCGCTCGGTTCCCGTGCTGCTGGCCAGGCGCGCCATCTCGGCGTCGTGCTCGTCGGCCTCGCGGTCGCGCTGCTCGGCTGCCCGGTCGCGGGCCGCCGCAGCCAGGTCCCGCTCGCTGGCGGTCGCGTCCCGCGCCAGCGCCGTGTCGACGCGGTCGTGGGCCGTCTCCTTGCGGATGCGCGCGGTCTCGACACGCACCTCACGAGTGTTGTCATGCGCCTCGCGGACGGTGCTTTCGTTGGGCGTCTGGTCGCTGACCGCCTGATCCTGGTCGGCGGCCAGTTGATCGCGATCAGCCGCCTCCTGGTCCCGGTCGGCGCCGGTCTGGTCCCGGTCGGCGCCGGTCTGGTCCCGATCCGCCCCTGTCTGGGCGGAATCGGAGTAGGTCTGGTCGCGATCAGCAGTGGTCTGATCGCGCTCTGACCAACTCTGGTCGTCGCCGGTCCTACGTTGCATGGGGATCTACGGATCCCCTTCCCTGGTCGTACGCCCGGCCGGTCCGACCGACGCGCTACCAATTGAGTGCTTTCAGGTTACTCCAGCCGGCGCGGGGACGGCGCGCGTTTTTTCAGTCTGCCCCTTCTGAGGCATGCAGAAGATGTCCATCGCCATCAGATCTGCGCCCGTTGACGCCGTTTCCGTTCGGACGGCGACCGTCGCGGATGTCATTCGCCACCGGCTCGAGCACGAATACCTCGACGGCGAGGTCAGGATCGATGTGGTTGTTGCTCATGAACGCCGCCACCTGGCGCTGGGAGATCTCCTCCACCGCGGCGATCGCATCGGCCTGGAAGGTCTCCTGAAACGCACGCCGGCTTTGCAGCACGATCTCGGACTTGCCGGCCTCGGCCAGGGTCTTCTCACCCTTCGTCAGGGTCGCGCCCAGCACGCAGACGATGATGTCCTCGCCGATCGTGGTCCGCGCTTTCGTTGGCCCGCGGCCGGTGTACTGGTGCAGCAAGCTGACCATCGAATTCGAGATCGCAGCCCCCATCAGGCCGCTGCTCACTACTTCTCTGGTGGTACCGGGCATAGCAGCCCTCTCAGCCTCCTCTCAAAGCAGGCGCCGCGCGCGGAGAGAGTCGGCAAAGAACCGAACGGACGGTAACTTCATTCAGCATAGCGGCAATTCCGACTGGCGCGGTCGGGATCTTTATACCGGGGGAGTAGTCTTGGCTGAACCCAAAAGGGAGCGTGGCGGTCGGAACGGCTGGACGCGCGACCTGGAAGGGGATCGCATGATCCCTATGGCAGGTCCGGCTAGCCGAGTGCCGCCCGCGGGCGGCACTCCAGCTGCATCACAGGAATGGCCTGTGAGCGCTGTCGCCGCGGAGCAACTCGTGCCGCGGTTGCGTGGCGTTTCCCACGCGGGGGCAGCGGTGCTCGCGACGGCGGCGGCGGTCGTGCTCGTCGCGCTCGCTCCGGCGGGTCCCCGAAGCGCCTCGCTGTCGGTTTACGGCGCTGGCCTCGTCGCCCTGTTCTTCGGCAGCGCCCTCTATCACCGCTGGCCCGGCCCGCCGCGGTTCAAGCCTGTGCTCCAGCGCATCGACCACAGCACGATCTACGTGTTCATCGCCGCCACCTACACGCCGATCGCCGTCGTCATGCTGCACGGCGCCCTCAGCTGGGTGATCCTGGGGATCGCCTGGACGGGTGCCGCAGCCGGGGTCGCGTTCAGTCTCGGCTGGATCAACGCCCCGCGCCCGCTGGTGGCCGGCAGCTATCTGGTCCTCGGCTGGCTCTCGGTCATCGCCATCCCGCAACTCGTCGGACGCCTCGGGGTGGCGCCACTGGTCCTGCTCGGGACGGGCGGGCTGCTGTATTCGATCGGCGCGATCGTCTACGCGACGCAACGCCCGGACCCCTGGCCTCGCACGTTCGGCTTCCACGAGGTCTTTCACGGGCTGGTCGTGGCGGCAGCAGTTGCGCAGTACGTCGCGATCATGGGCTGGGTCATGCCGGCATAGGGACGGCTGGCGCTCCCCGCGCCAGGGTTCGTCGCACCACCCTCGGCCGCCACCAACCTGACGCCTATCTTGAGGTCGATCCGGGCGGGGTAGGAAGGGCACAGGAACGAATCCCCCGAAGTGTCGGTCGAACCTGAGCGTCTGGACCGCCATCCGGCTGTGAAGCGTGTGATCTCGCGGTTGTGCGGCTGCGAGGAGAAGGAATTCGTGCTGCAGGTCATCCAGCCGGCGCTGGTCGGGCTGATCGACGGCACCGTCTCGACGCTGGCACCGATCTTCGCCGCGGCGGTGTCGAGCAGCTCCAGGACCGCGTTGCTCGTCGGGCTGGCCACGGCCCTCGGAGCCGGAGTGAGCATGGGGATCTCGGAGGCGCTTTCAGACACCGGTGAGCAGACGGGCCGCGGGTCCGCCGTCATCCGCGGGACGATCACCGGGGGCGCGACCGCGCTGGGCGGCATCTTCCACTCGCTGCCGTTCATCATCAGCAACGTCAACCGCGCGCTGGTCGTGGCGGGCGTCGTGGTCGGGATCGAGCTGTTCGCGATCGCCTGGGTGCGCTACCGCTTCCTCCACGTGTCGCTGCGATCCTCGCTGATCGTCGTCACGCTCGGCGGGGTGATCGTGCTCGCCATCGGAGTGGCCATCGGCAACGCCTGAGGCGCTAAACCGCTGCCCCCACCGGCGCGGCCGTGGCGCTCCGGCGCGGCGAGCGCAGCAGCAGCGGCCCGGCGACTGCGCCGGCGGCCGACACCAGCGCGATGACGATCCAGCCGTGCCGGAACGCGCTCAGCAGCTGGCCGCCGCCGTGCGGAACGCCGATCACCGCGACGAACACCGCGACGCCGACGGCCAGCCCGACCTGGCGGAGCATGTTCACGACCGCCGCCCCGGTCGCGAAGGCCTGCGGCGGCAGCGACGAAGCGGCCGTCGCCATCAGGGTGGGCAGCGTCAGCCCGACGCCGATCCCGGTGAGCAGCATTCCGCCGAGCATGTCTCCGACGTAGTCAGGATGCAGACCGGCAGCAGCCGCCCACCATCCCACCCCGGCCGCGAACGATGCACACCCGACGCCGGCGACCGGGCCTGGGCCGAAGCGCTGGATCAGGCGGCCCGCGACGAGGAACGAGAACAGCGGAACCATCAGCGGACCGGGGGCGATGGCCAGACCCGTCCGGAGCGCCGACCAGCCCCAGACGTCCTGCCCCCAAAGCACGATGGAGAGCAACATCGCGCCGAAGGACACGGCGAAGAACACCATCACCGCTGAGGCGCCGGAGAACGTGCGCACGCGGAACAGTCCGGGCTCGATCAGGGGATTGGGGCTGCGGACGCAGTGGAGAACGAAGCCCGCCAGCGCCGCACCCGAGGCGATCAGCGACACCAGCGTCCCGGGCGCTGCCCAGCCCCAGTCGTTGCCTTTCACGAGACCGAGCGTCAGGGCGCCGACTCCCACCGTGACCAGCAGCGAGCCGAGCGCGTCCGGTCGCCGGACGGGATGTCCGGGAACACGCGGCAACCGTCTCCACCCGATCGCCAGCGCCGCGACCCCGATCGGGACATTGACGAGAAACACCCAGCGCCAACTCGCGGCGACGAGGATCCCACCGAGAACGGGTCCGAGCGCGGCGGCCAGGCCGCCGACGGCAGTCCACGCGCGCACCGCGCTGTGCCTGCGCTCCGGTGCGGTCGTGGCCAGGAGCAGGCTCAGCGAGGTCGGTGTGAGCAGCGCGGCCCCGGCGGCCTGGAGCACCCGGAAGGCGACGAGCATCGGCACGCTCGTCGCCGCGCCGCACGCCGCCGATGCGAGCGTGAACACCGTCACGCCGACGAGGAAACCGATCTCCCGGCTGCGGCCTTCGGCCAGCCGCCCGAACAGGATCAGCAGCGCCGCGTAGACGATCGCGTAGCCGTTCAGGACCCAGGACAGGTCACTGAGGCTCCGCGTCCCCAGGTCACGGGCCAGATCGGGAAGCGCGACGTTGACGATGAACAGGTCAAGGCTCGCCATCACCACGGCCGAGCAGACGATCACGAGGACGAGGCCGCTCGAGGCGTCGGCCCGTCGAGCGCGTTGGAGAGTCTGGCTTAGGGATCTCATAGCCAGACCATACCATGCTGGCTTAGATTCGATTTAGCCAGCTATACTCGGCCCATGGACAACGTGATTCAGATGACCGGCGAGCTCGATCCGCGCAGTGGTTGGAGCGCCACGCGGTGCACCGTCGCCCGCACGCTTGACGTGATCAGCACCCGCTCCGCGTTCCTGATCCTGCGAGAGGCCTTCTACGGCACGACCCGGTTCGACGACTTCGCGCTCCGCGCACGCGTGAGCGAACCGGTGGCCGCCGCGCGCCTGCGTGAGCTCGTGGCCGAGGGGCTGCTCAGGCAGGAGGCCTACCAGGAGCC
>DATCPD010000258.1:0-14128 GCA_036564325.1 Solirubrobacteraceae bacterium
CACCCTGCCTCGCCAAGCTCTCCTGCTAGAAGGCGCCGGTGCCGATCGGCGTGCCCAGCCCGGTGGGTCCGTCGAAGCCGGTCCCACCGGTGCACAGGTAGCTCCCGCCGCACGAGCCGTTGCTGCCCGACGTCACGTCAAACAGCGAACCACTATGTGCGTAGGGGAACGCGGGGGTGATGGATCCGGTGTTGCCGGCCAGCGCATACACGCTCGCGATGATCGGGGAGGCGACGCTCGTCCCGCCGAACACGAGCCAGCCGCTCGTGTGGTAGGTGTCGTAGACCGCCACACCGGTGTTCGGGTCGGCGACCGCCGCCACGTCGGCGACCGTGCGACGCGAGCAGCCGGTGTCCTTTTGCCACGTCGGCTTGGCGATGTAGGCCGAGCAGCCGCTGCCGGCGCCGTTCCACACCGTCTCCGACCAGCCACGAGTGTTGGCGGCGGTGTTCAGCGAGGTGCCGCCGACCGCCGTCACGTACTGGGAAGAAGCCGGGAACTCGACGCCGTAGCCGTTGTCCCCGGAGCTGACCGTGATCGCGACGCCGGGGTGGCTGTAGTGAGACTCGGACGACGTTTCGCTCGAGAACTCCGATCCTCCGTAGCTGTTTGAAATCGTGTTCGCGCCCAGTCGTGCGGCCGTGTCCACGCTGGCGGACAGATTGGCGAAGCTGTTCGACGAGGCCTCGACGAGCATGATGTTGCAGTTCGGGCAGATCGCAGAAGCCATATCGAGATCAAGCGAAATTTCTTGGGCCCATCCGCTGTTGCCGCGGGGATAGGACCCGCCTCCGCTTTGGTTGACCTTCCTGAAGCAGCCGTTGGCGGTCGTGCAGGCGCTGAGACCAAACTTGGCGCGATAGGCCGCGAGGTCGCTCTCGGCGTTCGGATCGTCGTACGCATCAACGATCGCGATCTTGCTGCCGGCGCCAGGGGTCGTCCCTGTCGGCAGCTTATAAGCGCTCTGCAGATCGACCGGCCCGTAGCCAGCGGGCGTGCCGCTCGTGCCGGGTCCGGGTGCGCCCTTGAACGGGTTGCCGGAATGGTCGGTGACCACGTCGGCGTTGCAGTGCGCGAATCCGCTGGAAACGGGGCCGCAGACCGCACGGTGGGAGAGCCCCGTGGCGTTTGAGTGCGGCAACGCGGACGCCGAACCGGCTCCGGCGAGCACGCCGATCACCACGGTGAGTACTGCAACAGGACCCTTGCGCATCAATCCAGCCCCCCCAAAAACGTTTGGACGAATTACTACCAAGCTTAGACGCCACAGACGGAATGTGGGCCCGTACATTCGTCTAGGTTTTCGCAGCGCGCGCGACCTCAGCGTTCCGCGGCGGCTAGGGCGGCCTCGATCAGCAGCCTGACCCCGAACCCGGTCGCGCCCTTGCCGGTCAGGTAGGCGCGCGGGGCGTCGAACGCGGTGCCCGCGATGTCCAGGTGCGCCCACGGCGTCTCGCCGACGAAGGCATGCAGGAACTCGGCTCCGGTGATCGTCGAGGCCTTCCGCTGCTCGGTCAGGTTGGTCAGCTGCGCGTAGCGGCCCTTGACCATGGCGGCGTAGTCCTCGTGCAGCGGCAGCCGCCACAGCAGTTCGCCGCTGGACTCCCCACAGGCCTGCAGCTCTGCCGCCAGGGCGTCGTCGTTGCTCAGCAGGCCGGCGTAGACCGACCCGAGTGCCACCACAACCCCGCCGGTGAGGGTGGCCACGTCGATCAGGCGCTCGCTGCCCTCCCGCAGGGCGTGCAGCAGGCAGTCCGCGAGCACCAGGCGGCCCTCGGCGTCGGTGTTGTTGATCTCGATCGTGGTGCCGTTCATGGCTCGGACGACGTCCCCGGGCTTGACCGCCCCGCCGCCGGGCATGTTCTCGGTGGCGCCGACCACACCGATGACGCGGACGGGCGCCCTGAGCTCGGCCAGGGCCGCGATCGCCTCGATCACGGCGGCCCCACCCGCCATGTCGAACTTCATCTCGTGCATCTTGGCCGGGGGCTTCAGCGACAGGCCTCCGGTATCGAAGGTCACCGCCTTGCCGACCAGCCCGAGCAAGGGCCCGTGTGCCTCGGGCCCGTCATAGCGCAGGGTGATCAGACGGGCCTCCTGCGCCGAGCCCTGGGCGACCGCCGCGAATGCGCCCATCCCCGCGGCGCGAATCTGGCCCTCGCCGACGACCGAAACCGACAGGCCCTCCAGCCGGCTCGCCAGCTCGGCGGCGTAGTCGGCCAGTGCCGTGGGCGTCAACTCGTTGGCGGAGGTGTTGGCGAGGTCCCGGGCGCGATTCTGTGCCGCCGCGGTCACGGCGGCGACGCGGACCGCGTCGGAGACGTCGTGGTGCGCGCTCACCGCCAGCCGCCTCAGCGAGCCTGCGTCCTCGGAGGGCTTGTAGCGATCGAAGCGGTAGGCGTGCAGGACCGTGCCGTGGACCAGGGCGCCCGCGACCGCGTCAGGGACGTGGTGCGGCAGCTCCCAGCACAACGTATGCGCTCCGAGCTCGCGGGCCCGCGCGTGGGCCTTGGCCGCCGCCACCCGGGCGCGCTCGGCTCCGAACCGGGGACGTGCACCCAGTCCGACCACGATGAACCGGCGGCCGTCGGCGTGCGTGACCGCGACACGGCCCAGCTCGGTGCGGGCCTCGCCGCTGTTCAGCAGCCCCGCGAGGGCATCCCCCGGGACATCGTGCGCGACGCCCTCCTGCTCGAACACGCCCACCACGATGGTGTCCGCGCCGGTGTCGAGGGGCCCCTGGGTGGTCGCCTCGACGTGCACCTGCGCCACCCTAGCAACGGCGGTGTTGGGCGGGCGCCCACTAGCATTGGGCCATCCCTCCAGCGAAATCGGAGTCGCCACCAGATGCCAAAGACCGTGATCCTCTCTGCCGCCCGCACGCCGATCGGCAAGCTCGGCGGCGGCCTCGCCAGCCTCGACGCGACCGAGCTTGGCGGCACGGCGATCAGGTGCGCCCTCGAGCGCGCGGACGTCGCTCCGGAGGAGGTCCAGCACGTCATCATGGGCCAGGTGCTCCAGGCGGGCCAGGGGCAGATCCCCTCGCGTCAGGCGCAGATCAAGGCCGGAATCCCCAAGGAGGTCTCCTCGGAGACGATCAACAAGGTCTGTGCCTCGGGAATCCGGGCCGCCGGACTGCTCGATGCGGCGATTCGCGCCGGTGACCTGGAGGTCGCGGTGGGCGGCGGCATGGAGTCCATGTCCAACGCTCCATACCTGCTCAAGCAGGCCCGGTTCGGCTTCCGGATGGGCGACGGCAAGGCGATCGATTCGATGATCAACGACGGGCTGACCAACCCGTTCTCCGGCAAGCACATGGCCCAGGAGGCCAGTGAGGTGGCCAGCGAACTGGAGCTGACGCGTCCCGATATGGACCGCTGGTCGCTGCGCTCGCACCAGCTGGCAATCAAGGCGACCGACGAGGGCCGCCTGCCCGAGGAGATCGTGCCCGTCACGGTCAAGGGCAAGAAGGGGGACACGGTGGTGGAGATCGACGAATCGCCCCGCCGGGACACGAGCCTTGAGACGCTGGCCAAGCTGCCGCCGATCTTCGTCAAGGACGGGTCCCACACGGCCGGCAACGCTCCTGGCGTCAACGATTGCGGGGGCGCCCTGGTCCTGGCCAGCGACGAGTGGGCCAAGCGCAACGGCAAGACCGTGCTGGCCACGATCATCGCGCAGGCGCAGGTCGCCGACGACTTTCCCTACCTCGCCAGGACGCCGGCCAAGGCGGCCGAGAAGGCGCTCGCGAAGGTGGGGCTGAAGGCGGAGGACATCGACGTCTGGGAGATCAACGAAGCCTTCGCGTCGGTCACGCTCAACTCGATCCGGATGCTCGGCATCGACGAGGACCGGGTAAACGTCAACGGCGGCGCGGTCGCGCTCGGTCACCCGATCGGCGCGTCAGGGGCCCGGATCCTCGGGTCGCTCGTGCTCGAGCTGCGCCGCCGCGGAGGCGGCGTCGGGTGCGCGGCGATCTGCTCCGGCGGTGGCCAGGGCGACGCCGTGATCGTGGAGGTGAATGGCGGCTGAGCTCTGCGGCCGCCTTCTTCGATCTGGACCGGACCCTGATGCAGGGGTCCTCGGCCTTCCAGTTCGGGCGTGCCGCGTACCGGGCCGGACTGCTCTCCCGCCGCCGGTTGGCGGCGGATGCCTGGGCCAATGTGCAGTTCCGCCTGCGCGGCTCGACTGACGCGGGCACGCAGGCGCTGCGGGAGCGCATCTCGAAGTCGCTGGCCGGGACCCGGGTGGTGGACCTGGAGCGCCTGGGCGCCGACGTGCTCGCGGGGATCCTGCCGCGGCTCTACCCGCAGATGCTGGCCGTCGCGCACGAGCACCAGGACGCCGGGCGGCGGGTGTACATCGTCACCGCCGCCTCACATGAGCTGGCGGAGATGCTCGCGCGGGTCCTCGGCTTCGATGGGGCGATCGGCTCCCGGTTCTCCGAGGCCGTCGACGGCGTGTACACCGGACGGCCGACGGGGCTGTTCGTCTATCGCAGCGACAAGGCCGAGGCGATCAGGCGCCTGGCCGCGCGCGAGGACATCGACCTGGCCGCGTCGTACGCCTATTCGGACTCGGAATCGGATCTCCCGATGCTGCGGGTCGTGGGCCACGCGGTGGCGGTAAACCCGGACCGGGAGCTGCTCCAGGTGGCGCGCCGGGAGGAATGGGCGGTGCTGCGCTTCGATCGCCTTGGCCGGCGGCTGAAGCTCGCGCTCGCGCTCGCCGGCGCGGCGGCGGCCGGGGGTGCGGGGAGCGCCGCGCTGGTCAGCCGGACCCGGGCCGGGCGTCCGCGCTATCGCCCGCGGCTGACGACCAGACGGATCCGCGTGCCTGGGCGGTGAGTCCCACCCGACTGACCGTAGACTTCCACTATGGCCACTGCCCCCAGACTCACCGACCGCGAGCGCTGGGAACGCGACACGTTCAATCGCGCGGCCGAGCGCGACGCGCCGTTCTCCACGATCTCAGGCGAGCCGATCGCGCCGCTGTACACCGAGTCCGATCTCCCCGCGGACACCGAGGCGGCGATCGGGCTGCCCGGCGAGTACCCGTACACGCGCGGGGTGTACGGATCGATGTACCGCGGACGGCTGTGGACGATGCGCCAGTTCGCCGGCTTCGGCGACGCGGCTGAGACCAACAAGCGCTTCCACTACCTGCTCGAACACGGCCAGACCGGCCTCTCGACGGCGTTCGACATGCCGTCGCTGATGGGTCACGACTCAGACCATCCGCGCTCGCTGGGCGAGGTCGGGCGTGAAGGGGTGGCGATCGACACGCTGGCGGACATGGAAGCCCTGTTCGCCGGGATCCCCCTGGACGAGGTCACGGTGTCGATGACGATCAACGCGCCGGCCCCGATGATGCTCGCGTTCTACGTCGTGGCCGCCGAGCGCCAGGGGATACCCAGCGACCGGCTCGGCGGCACGATCCAGACGGACATCCTGAAGGAGTACATCGCCCAGAAGGAGTGGTGCTTCCCCGTCGATCCGGCCATGCGCCTGGTCACCGACATGATCGAGTGGTGCTCGGCGGAGATGCCGCGATGGCACCCGATCTCGATCAGCGGGTACCACATCCGCGAGGCCGGCTCGACCGCGGCGCAGGAGCTTGCCTTCACGCTCAAGGACGGGCTCACCTACGTCGAGCATGCGCTCGCTCGCGGCCTCGCGGTCGATGACTTCGCGCCCCGGCTGTCGTTCTTCTTCAACGCCCACATCGACTTCTTCGAGGAGATCGCCAAGTACCGGGCGGCCCGCCGGATCTGGGCCCGTGAGCTGCGGGACACGTTCGGCGCCCGCGACGAGCGCTCGATGCTGATGCGCTTCCACACCCAGACCGCCGGCGTCTCGCTGACCGCCCAGCAGCCGCTCAACAATGTCGTCAGGACGGCGATCGAGGCGCTCGCCGGCGTCCTTGGGGGGACGCAGTCGCTGCACACGAACTCGTTCGACGAAGCGCTCGCGCTGCCGACCGAGCAAGCGGTGCGCGTCGCCCTGCGCACGCAGCAGATCATCGCCGAGGAGACCGGGGTGGCGAACACGATCGATCCGCTCGGAGGCTCGTACTTCGTCGAGGCGCTGACCGACCGGATGGAGGAGCAGGCGTACGCCTACTTCCGCAAGATCGACGAGCTCGGCGGGATGGTCGAGGCGGTCAAGCGCGGCTACCCCCAGCGCGAGATCGCCGACGCGGCGTTCCAGTATCAGCAGGAGGTCGAGGCCGGAACCCGCAAGGTGGTCGGCGTGAACGCCTACACCGAGGGCGACGACGGGGACACGCAGCTGCTGCGGATCGACCCCGCTTTCGAGCCCCAACAGATCCAGCGGGTGCGCGAGGTGCGCGAGCGCCGCGACGCCACCGCCGTGCAGGCAGCGCTCAGCACGCTTGAGAACGCCGCGCGTGATCCGCAGGCCAACCTGATGCCGTTGCTCGTCCAGGCCGCCCGCGCCGACGCCACCGAGGGCGAGATGGTGCAGGCGCTCCAAGCCGTGTTCGGAACCTACGTCGAGACGCCGGTCTTCTAGCCCCCGGCGCTGAAGGTGATCCCTTCGAGATCCACGAAAGTCGTGTTGGCCAGAGGGTTCACCGTGCCGTCGGGATTGATTTGCAGCACACCAACGGCATGGCTGGGAAACGCCGCAGCCACTTCGACGTTGTAGCCCGGCCGGAACCCGGCCGGGAGGGTGAAGATGCGGTTCGTCGTGGGGGCGGCGATGCTGACGGCACCGAACAGGTGCACGATTCCAAACTGATCTTTGGCGTATCCGGCTACGCCGAAGCCCGGTCCGGTCGTCCATCCGTTCTCGAGAAACGCCGAGGTCGGCTGCAGCTTCTGAGCGTGGGCGTAAGGGTTCGTGGCCGTCCCGGCGGTGTCCGCATGCAGCGCGTTCGGAACCGTGACTCCCGCCACATTCAACTTGGCCTTCGTCACCGCCCCGTTCCCGATCTTGCGGGTCGTGACCGCTCCGTTCCTCAGCTTGCCGGTGGCAACGGCCCCGTTCCTCAGCTGCCTGCTCCCGACGCTGTTATTGGGCAGCGAGAAGGCGGCATAGCTCGTGCCGGCCAGCGCGATGATCAGAGCCATAGTCGCTACAACCAGCGCAGGGCTGGGTCGACGTAGTCGAATGCTGCTCATGCCGTCCTCCTGTGGGTGGGGTGCGACCCTAATTTGAACCGTCACAGGAAGTCAAGGCCCGGGCCCGCCGCCTCCGTGACGCGGGGTGGCAGCTGTCCCTCTACAATCCCGGCGCCCAAAGGCGCGGCGCTCTGACTGACCCGCCCGGCGGATTCCCGATGGCCACCTCCTCTCAGAAGAAGATTCGCGTCGTAGTCGCGAAGCCCGGACTTGACGGGCACGATCGCGGCGCGAAGATCATCGCTCGCGCGTTACGCGATGCCGGGATGGAGGTCATCTACACCGGTCTGCACCAGACGCCGGAGCAGATCGTGGAAACGGTCATCCAGGAGGACGCCGACGCTGTCGGGCTGTCGATTCTCTCCGGGGCGCACATGACGCTCGTGCCGAGGATCATGGAGCTGCTCTCCGAGCAGGGAATCGACGACGTGGTCGTGACGGTCGGGGGGACGATTCCCGCCGATGATGTCGAGGAGCTGAAATCGCTCGGCGTGGCCGAGGTCTTCACTCCCGGCGCGTCATCACAGCAAGCTGTCGACTTCATTCGCAACGCCGTACGGGCGTAGCGCCGAAGGTGATGGAAACCGTACGCGGGACGATCGGTGAGTGCCCAGCGCGGCGGCCGATTGACTCGTCAGTCAACCGGGTAATATGAGCTCCGTTTCGAGAAGGAGGCACTGTTGAAAATTTGCGTCCTGGTCAAAGAGGTACCGGACGCCGCTGTCGAGAAGCGCATCAATCCCTCGACGGGGCGGATGGACCGCACAGGCGAGAAGAACCTGAATCCGTACGACACGCATGCCATTGAGGCTGCGATGCAAATCCGCGAAGGCGGTGCCGTCGAGGTCGACGAGATCGTCGCGGTGACGATGGGCCCCGAGTCGGCCGTCCGCGCGCTGCACAAGGCTGTCTCGCTCGGCGCCGACCGCTCGCTGCACCTGACCGACGAGGCGCTCGCCGGCTCCGACGTCGCGGCCACCGGCTACGCGCTGTCGAAGGCGCTCGAGAAGGAGCAGCCCGACCTGGTGCTGCTGGGCCAGCAGTCAGACGATGGCGAGTGCTACACGATCGGCGCGGTTGTCGCCGACCATCTGAAGATGCCCTCGCTCACCCAGGTCATCAAGCTGGACGTCGACGGCGGCGGCCTTCGCTGCGAGCGTCAGGCCGAGTACGGCTACGACACCGTTCAGGTGGAGATGCCCGCGGTTATCTCGGTTGGTGACGCGATCAACGAGCCGCGCTACCCGTCGCTGAAGGCGATCATGGGGGCCAAGAAGAAGCCGCTCGAGTCGGTCGCAACCGGCGAGGTCGGGATCGATGCTTCGATCGTCGGCGAACACGGCTCCCGCGTGCAGTGCGGTGACTTCCACGACCCTCCGGCCAAGTCCGCCGGCCAGATCATCGAGGACGAGGACACCAACGAGACCGTCGAGAAGATCGTCGCCTGGCTCGATGAAAGGAAGCTGATTTAGATGCCCGACGTTCTGACTTACGTTCTTCATTACGAGGGCGTGCTCAACAAGAACTCGCTGGGCGCCGTCTCCGAAGGCGCCGCGCGCGCGGCGGACATCGGCGGCGAGTGTCATGCCGTCGTGGTCGGAGGCGACGACCTCACCGACGAGCTGTGTCAGTCGGTCGGCGCCTACGGCGCCACCAAGGTGTTCCGCGGCCGCGGCCCCGAGGGGCTTGCGCAGCCGATCGTCGACGTGATGGCGAAGGTGATCGACGACCACGGACATGCCTACGCCCTGTTCGGCGGTGGACTGCTCGGCTTCGAGATCGGTGCCGGTCTGGCCGCCCGCAAGCAGGCAGGGGTGACGATGGAGGTCACCGCAGTGAAGGCCGAGGACGGCAAGCTCGTCGCAGAGCGCCCGATCCTGCAGGACTCCAAGATCTCCGTGTCCCGCTACCAGGGGGACCTGGGAATCATCATCGGGCGCATCAACGCGTTCGAGAGCGTGCAGCGCGACGGCGGCTCGGCCGAGGTGGTCGACGTCGACGTCGAATTATCTCCCTGGTCGACCAAGGCCAGCATGGTCCAGCGTGGTGAGCAGCGCGGCGCCGATGTCGACATCGAAGGTGCCGACATCCTCGTGGCCGGCGGCCGCGGGCTGGGCAAGGCCGAGGGCTTCGAGCTCGCCGAGGCGCTCGCGTCGGCATTCGGCGGCAACGCGGCCGTGGCGGCAACCCGCGCGGTGGTCGACGCCGGCTGGTACCCGTACGCGGCGCAGATCGGTCAGACGGGCAAGACCGTGTCACCGAAGCTGTACCTCGCGGCCGGCATCTCCGGCGCGATCCAGCACAAGGTCGGAATGCAGTCCTCGGAGAACATCGTCGCGATCAACAAGGATTCGAACGCGCCGATCTTCGAGTTCTCCGACCTCGGCATCGTGGGTGATCTGAACAAGATCCTGCCCAAGCTGACCGAGGCGATCAAGGCGAAGAAGGGGTCCTGAGGTCATGTCATCGCGCAACGGAGCACACGCACCGAGCGAGTTCCCGCCCCCCGTCGACTCCGTCAAGGAGTTCATCAAGCGCGACCTCGACGGCGAGGACGAGCGGATCGACGTAGGGGTGGCGATCGTCGGTGGCGGCACGGCCGGGCTGGCCACGGCCAACCGGCTGCTCCAGTTGCTCGGCGACGACCCCGCGATGATGGAGCGACTGGGGGAGGTCCCGGTCGCGGTGATCGAGAAGGCGAAGACCTGTGGCGGGCACTCGTTGTCAGGTGCGGTGATGCGCCCGGGCCCGCTGCAGGAGCTGTTCCCCGAGCTGTCCCGCGAGGACTGGCGCAAGGAGCGCTTCGCCTTCGGTGAGGTGACCAAGGAGTCGGTGTACATGCTCACCGGCCCCAAGACGAAGCTCCGGGTCCCGATCCCGGCGGTGCCGAACTTCAAGAATCATGGCAACGAGGTGGTCTCGGTCTCGGCCCTGGCCCGCTACCAGCAGCGGCAGGCCGAGGAGGGTGGCGCGTACGTCCTCACCGAGACCTCAGCGACCCAGCTGATCGTCGACGACGGCAAAGTCGTCGGCGTCCGCTCCGGCGACAAGGGGCGGGGCAAGGACGGCGAGCCGCTGGGGAACTTCGAACCGGGCACAGATATAAAGGCCCAGGTGACGGTGCTCGCCGAGGGCTGCTGGGGCCACCTCACCGGTGTGGCGATTAGGGAATTTGAACTCGCCGAGGGCCGCGAGCCGCAGGTGTGGGAGCTCGGGGTCAAGGAGCTGTGGAAGGTCAAGAAGCCGCTCGACCGGGTGATCCACACGTTCGTCCAGCCGTGGCCGTTGAAGGTGGCGGCCAAGTACGGGCAGCTCGGCGGGACCTGGCTGTACCCGATGAAGGACGAGAAGACCGGCGACGACCTGGTCTCGATCGGATTCGTCGTCGACCTGAACTACCGCGACGCGACCACCTCGGCTCACGACCTGCTGCAGGCGTTCAAAACGCATCCGCTGGTCAAGGACATCCTCGAGGGCGGCGAGCGGGTCGGCTGGGGCGCGAAGGCGCTCCCGGGTGGCGGCTACTGGTCAATGCCGAAGCTGTCAATGCCCGGGGCCGTCCTCGTCGGCGACTCGGGCGGGATGGTCGATACGGCGGCGCTCAAGGGAGTCCACCACTGCATCAAGTCCGGGATCCTGGCGGCGGAGGCGATCTACCGCTCGCTCAAGGGCGAGGCGCCGCTGTCGGCCTACGAGGAGGCGGTCGAGCAGTCGACGATCGGCAAGGAGCTGTATCAGGTTCGCAACACCAGGCAGGCGTTCCAGAAGGGCTTCGTCGTCGGCAGCCTGCTCGCGGGCCCGTCGATCATGTCGAAGGGCAAGGTCCCGCCGGGCCGACAGGAGTGGCACCGCGACGACGCCGAGCCGATGTTCGTCGGCGACACGAAGGACCGCTATCCGAAGCCCGACGGCAAGTACATCTTCGACAAGCTCTCATCGGTCTACATCTCGGGCAACTCGACCCGGGATGACGCGCCCAATCACATTCGCGTGCACAAGCATGTGCCGCGGGAGATCGCCGAGGGGTGGGCCTGGATGTGTCCCGCCGGCGTGTACGAGATCCCCGACGAGGCCCCGGCCGAAGGTCCGGTGGACGTGATCGTCAACTACACGAACTGCGTGCAGTGCGGCGCGATCACCGCCAAGGGCGGCCGACTGACCCCGCCCGAGGGCGGAGACGGGCCGCTGTACACGCTGACCTGAGCGCGGCCCAAGCGGGCAACTTCGGGCCCGGTTGGTTGTTATATGGGCATGCGGCGATTTCTGAGCATCTGCGTGGCGGCGAGCGTGATCGGCGCCGGCGCGGCCGAGGCCACGGCGGCGACCAGTCCACCCCGCGCGCGCCTGCGCAATCTCGTCTGCCAGCGAGCGCTCGATCCCGCCGGACGCGCGGTCGCGGTCACCGCGGTGATGCGTCCGATCAACGGCACGGTGAAGATGGCGCTGCGCTTCCAGCTGCTCTCGCGGGCGAACGGCGCGAGCACGCTGAGCGCGGTCAGCGGCGGTGATCTGAACTCGTGGATCTCGCCCCCCAACCCGACGCTCGGCCGACGCCCCGGGGACGTCTGGAAGCTCACGAAGCCGATCGTCGATCTGATGGCTCCTGCCACGTACCATTTTCACGTGCAGTTCCGCTGGATCGGAGCCCACAGCCGGGTGCTGGCGACCGCCGTCAGGGACTCGCCGACGTGCTTCCAGCCCGAGCTGCGCCCGGACCTGGCGCTCCAACCGATCAGCGTCACGCCGAACCCGACCAACCCCAGCCTCAGCACGTACGTGGCGACGATCCGCAACCGGGGTCGGACGGCGGCCGGCCCGTTCGAGGTTCTGTACTCGCCCGGCGGCGGCGCCGCGGTCAAGACCCGCTCCGTGCCGGGGCTCGCGGCCCGGACCAGCACGAAGCTGACGTTCCACGGACCGTCGTGCAGCTCGAGCGTCACACCGACCATCACCGTCGATCCGAACGATCAGGTCGACGACGCCAATCGGGCCAACAACTCCCAGGCGGTCGTGTGCCCGGCGGTGGCGACGGCAGCTCGGTAGCGGGCGCCGGCCGGCCGCTAGACTCAGAAGGACCATGAAGACTGAAATTCATCCCCAGTACCTCGAAGCCCACGTGCGCTGCACCTGTGGCAACGAGTTCACGACCCGCTCCACCAAGGGTGAGATCCACGTCGAGATCTGCTCAGCTTGCCATCCGTTCTATACGGGTCGGCAGAAGCTGGTGGACACCGGCGGCCGGGTCGAGCGCTTCCAGCGGCGAGTTGCCAAGGGCCGCCGTTCGGCCCGCACCGGCGCCGGCGCCGGCGCCTAGCGAAGGTTCTGTTCATGGGGACGGGGGTCAGGAACGCAAGCCTGCCCACGTCCTCTGAACCTTCGGCGCGTCCGGAGGGGCGGCTGACCGCTACCCGGGACGCGCCGGTCGGTGGACAGGCGGTCCTCGAGGGCGTGATGATGCGCGGCGTCCGCACGTGGGCGGTCGCGGTTCGCAAGCCTTCGCCGGAGGAGGGAAGGCTGGGGGAGATCGACGTCCAGTCGTTTCCGCTCGTGTCCTGGGCTCGAAAGCATCGCGTCTACCGGTGGCCGGTGATCCGCGGGGTCGTGGCCCTGGCCGAATCGCTCGGCATCGGCCTGCGGGCGCTCGGGATCTCGGCCAATGCACAGCTGCCCGAGGAAGAACAGGGGATCTCTGGCGGGGCCTGGGCGGGAACCGTGATCGTGGCGGTGGTGTTCGCGGTCGGGCTGTTCTTCGTCGTCCCCGTCGGGCTCACCAGCTTGATCAAGCATCAGCTCGGTTCCTCGCTGCTGTTCTGGGTGGTGGAAGGAGTGCTGAGAACATCGATCTTCCTCGGATACCTCGTGCTGCTCTCCCGCGTGCCGGACCTGCGCCGCGTGTTCGAGTACCACGGCGCCGAGCACAAGGTGATCTCCTGCTACGAGGCCGAGGACGAGCTCGTGCCCGAGCGGGCGACGCTGTACTCGCGCCTGCACCCCCGCTGCGGCACCAGCTTCCTGCTGGTCGTGATGATCATGGCCATCTTCGTGTTCGCGCCGGTTGGCCTGCCCGTCTGGTGGCTGCTGGTACTGACCCGGATCCTCGGTGTTCCGCTGATCGCCGGGCTCTCATTCGAGGTGATCAAGTGGGCCGGGAAGAACCGGCGCCGGCGGTGGGTTCAGGCGATCATGTATCCCGGGCTTCAGCTCCAGCGGCTGACCACGCGCGAGCCCGATCTCGACCAGCTCGCGGTGGCGATCGCCTCGCTGCAGGCGGTGCTCGCGGTCGAGACACCCGGCGAGGCCTCGGCTGAGGACATGCTGGGCGTGGAAGTCGTGGCCTAGCCGCAGTCCTACACTCGTCGTCACGATGATTGACGACCTGATTGGGCAGATCGAGGCACGTTTCGCGGCGCTGCAGGCCGAGCTCTCCGATCCGAACGTGATCAGCGACCGTGAGAAGTTCACCGCGGCCAGCCGGGCATACCGAGAGCTGGAGCCGGCCGCGCGGCTGGCCGTCGAGTACCGGCACGCGGTCGATGACTTCCAGGGCGCTCAGGAGCTGCTGGCCGAGGACGGAAGCGACGCTGAGCTGCGGGCGCTGCTGGACTCCTCCCGTGAGCGGATCGCCGCGGTCGAGGAGGAGATCCGGCTGGCCATGGTCGAGCGCGACCCCAACGACGACAAGAACGTGATCGTCGAGATCCGCCCCGGCGCCGGCGGCGAGGAGGCCGCCATCTGGGCCGGAGACCTGTACCGGATGCTGACCCGGTACGCCGAGCGTCGCGGCTTCTCGGTGGAGCCGCTGTCGATCGGCGACGGTAGCTACACGTTCGCGATCAAGGGGGACGGCGCGTACTCCGTGTTCAAGTTCGAGGGGGGGACCCACCGCGTGCAGCGAGTGCCGGAGACCGAGTCCCAGGGGCGCGTGCACACGTCGACCGCGACGGTGGCCGTGCTGCCCGAGGTCGACGATGTGGAGGTCGAGGT